>CAYTTK010000046.1:0-17910 GCA_964440735.1 uncultured Pirellulales bacterium | reverse complement strand
ACATCATAATTCGGCCTGCTTATTCAAAATCCTTTAAGCTTTTCAACAGAGCATAGTAAATAATCAATAATCCAGCGGCTTCTTACCCTGCGTTACCCGGCAGTCGTTTTGCATCTGACGCAGCTTATTGGTCAAAACTTCCGCCAGTTCCCTATCGCTCATACTTTTTACCTGTTCGGCTGATATGGCTTTGCCGTAGCAGACCACAATCCGGCCTGGCGAAAATATCTTCTTATGCCTCGGCCAACACTCAAACGCACCGTCTATCACCGCCGGCACAACTGTTGCTTCTGCCCGCCTGCATAAAAAACCAAAGCCGGGCTTCAATGTCGCAATTTTCCCATCGCTCGTCCGCGTTCCTTCAGGAAAAAGACAAACACCTTTACCTCTTTTAAGTACGCCGATAACCTTCTTTATTGCAGATAAATCCGCTTTGCCACGCTTTACCGGTATTGTATTTACCGAAGAAATCATCCAGCCAAAAAACCAATTACTAAAAAGCGAATCACGCGCAATAAAATTTACATGACGCCTTAAAGGCGCCCCGCAAAATATCGGGTCAAGATAACTTTGGTGATTACAGACCAGTACAAAAGGGCCCTTATCGGGGATATTTTCTTTGCCATAAAGACGTAACCGAAAAAATAAAAGGCAAAAAATCCTGCAAAGCCACCGCCCAAACCAGAACCATCTTGCCCTTAGTCTTTCCTTAAGCATTTTTCTTCCACATAATGCAAAAGCTTTTCCACCATCTCTTCTACACTTAAATTTGTGGTATCAACAATAACAGCATTTTCGGCCGGCTTCAATTGCCCAACCGCCCTACTCTCGTCGCTTTTGTCTCTTTCTTCTATTGCTTTTTGTATTTGTTCAATGCTTTCACCGCCGCCTTTGGCCCGCAGCTCTGCCTGCCTTCTTTTTGCCCTTTCTTTCGTCTCCGCCGTCAAATAAAACTTTATATCAGCATCGGGAAATGCAACAGTCCCCTGGTCTCTTCCTTCGGAAACTATTTTCTCCTGCCCTGCCGCAAATTGCCTCTGCATCTGAACTAATTGTTCCCGCAGCTTCGGAGCTGATGCAATATATCGGGCATTAGTGGTTATCTTTTGGCTGCGTATTTGCTCAGTTACATCGACTCCATCAATGCAAACCGCCATTTTTCCATGTTTGATAGAGAATTGAAATTCCCTTGTTTCCAGAACACCGAGCAGCTTCTGTTCGTCGTTCATATCCACACCAGCCTGCATCGCCGCTAAAGTCACCACCCTATACATCGCTCCGGTATCAAGAAAACTTGCTCCCAATGTTTCAGCCAGCCGCCGGGCCACTGTGCTTTTACCGCTGGCCGCAGGACCATCAATTGTTATAACCAAATCCGCCATTCCTGTATTCCGATATCCATCATTCAGCGTCCGATTGACCTCTATCCACCTTTACAACAATAACACTTGTATCATCGCTCTGGCTGGCAAGTCCTACAAATCGCCTTCTATGGCCCAAGATATTTTTCACTATTTGCTCCGCTGAACCCCCAGCATACTTTCTGGCCGACCCCAGCAATCTTTCCCTGCCCCAGAATTCGCCGTCAAAATTAGCTGAATCAACTAGCCCATCAGTATAAAACAATAAGCAATCACCATCCTTCAGCCCGATGGTTTCAATCTCATATTCCGCATGACACTCCACACCGAGCACAAGACCGCCTTTTTCCAGGTCGATAGTCTCACCATCTCTTATAAGAACCGTCGGCTCATGCCCGCAGCTGCAATAAGTTACAGACATCTGTTTAACATCAATAACTGCATAAAACAACGTGATAAACTCCCCGCCCCTGCACTCTCTGCAAGCCATATCATTGAGCTTATCAATAATATATTTGATAACATCCTCATCCCTTTTTGCATCGACATAGGCCCGCACAGCTCCTCTAAAACTGCTCATCATCAAGGCGGCAGGGATACCCTTGCCTATCACATCCGAAATCGCTACTATAATGCGATTGTCGTTTATTTTAAGAAAATCGTATAAATCTCCGCCCACCTCGAAGCACGGGATATACGTAGCTGAAATATCCAGCCCTTTTATCTCTGGCGGCTTATCCGGTATCATTCTTCGCTGAATAATACCCGCAAGTCGTATCTGCTCAGCCATCCGGGCCCCTTCGATTGCCCTTCGGTATAACCTTGCATTGGTTATTGCCACCGCGCACTGCGAAGCAACCGCCCTTGCAAGCTGTATATCATCCTCATCAAAGCGTTTCGGCCTGGGACTATACAGCCGAAGCACTCCGATGGGTTTATTCCTAAACTGCATTACAACCGTAAGCTGGCTGACAAGCCCCTCCTTAACCGTCGCCTCTTTGTATTTCACCCTGCTGTCAACTCGCATATCATCCAGCACTACCGCTTCGCCTGCAAAAGCAGCTTTAACCACGGGGTCGTCTTTTAACACAGGCCCTTTATTGCGGTACTCCTCACTGAGCCCATACGTGCTTCGCATCTTCAAATCGTCGCTTTCTTCATCGAGCAGCCGAATCGAGCAGGCCTTGACCCCGATAATCTTCACTGCCGCTTCCGCCAGCTTATCCAGAACCTCCTGAAGCGAGAATTCCCCCGCCACCAGCGTTGTAAGCTGATAAATCTGCTCGTCTCTTTCTAATTGTTCTCTTGTCTTTTCCGCCATAATCAGCCACTCATAAAAAACATAACAGAAAAAAGGATTATACTTAACTTGCTGCTTTCAGTGAACATAATTTATTTAACTACTGCTCTCGGCTTAAAATGTTCACTTGCACAAATCAGCACTTTTGGCTAATATATTGCCCGTGCGATGGTAATTGACAACTTTGATTCTTTTAGCGAGATTAAAATTCAGCCTGAAAATAACCATCGCAAAGAAGCAGAATAACGATTGAAAAAGTTGTCCAAAAATAGCAAATAGTAAATAATCAATTAAAAGTGGTTGCCAGACACATAATTTTTACCGGTAATGTCCAAGGCGTCGGCTTTCGTTTCACCGCTCACCGCATGGCCAATCACCATCAGCTAACCGGCTTTGTCCGAAATCTCCACGATGGAACTGTTGAAATGCTCGCACAGGGCAAACCCGAAGATATAGATAATTGCATAAAAGACCTGCAGGATTCTTTCACTGGCTATATAAGAGAAACCAAAATCGAAGATGCACCCTCTGACCCCAAATATACCAGCTTTAATATCACCTTCTAATACCCACTACACAATACGCACTACGAGATTACTCTCCAAGATGTCTGATAAGGCCGTATTTGCGAAGCACAACCAGGTCCGCTTTCCTGGCCGGCTGGTCCTCCTTCAACTGATAATTAACATCCATAACTTCAATGAACTCTGCAGTATAGTCTTTCAACACCCCCCAATATTCAATCTCCTTATCGCCCTTCATCATCTCCAGCACTACTCTATTGCCAATATATTTTTCTAACAATGGCTCGTAGGAAGTGCCCACCGAACCTACCAATTCCTGTTTCATCTGCGAGACATATTTATCCTGAGAAGTCAATACCGCCCCGGCCGGCGTTGCCTTTTTCGCATGACTGATTAAAAGATTCACCACTTCCATCACCGAATCTCTTAACGTTTTGAACACGTTCAGCGTCTTTCTCTTTATCCTTCGCAGAAATGTCGGATGGTATGCCCTTTTCAATTCTATTTGCCTTTTATTTTTATTTCGCTCACTTAATTCATCATGGAATCGAATCAGCGTCGCCATATTAGGATATTCGTTTTTGTACACAATATAGCTCATCTCATCATGGCCCTGTTCATCTCGATGTGTAGAAGAATAAACTAGCTCCAGCCCGGTATTTTCCACCCGCAATTTACCCCAGATTGTCTTGCCCGAAGTTTCCAGCAAAGTGACCATATTATCAGAAAAATCTTTCAGACATTTATCCCTGGTTCTTCCTCTGATAAAAGCGCCGACCGCCGTAGCCAGAAAAATAAAAATTATAGTTATGGCCGTATATGGTATTGCCGCTAAAACATAAACCATAAAATACTCCCCTGAATCCAATCAAAAAGCCTACCTTCGCAAAAATAAACTACCCGGCAGCTGCCTTATCAAACCCTTAAGCCGTAGCGATATCAAGCTGGCGTTAATATCGCCTGCTGCCAGATTCGTATCCGTGATTATCTGCTCCACGTGCAATGGCTCTTTGTTCAGACAGCTGTAAATCGTTTTTTCATCGCCATTTAGCTTCAATTGACTTACATCAAATAAAGGCGTCTCGACCTTCTCAGCCGCCTTTTGTGCTGCCTCACTAACATGGCTTTGCAATTGTTCACCGATATAGCCGAGTGCTTCCATTACATCTTCAACTCCTTCTACCAGCTTCGCGCCCTCCTTTATCAACTGGTGGCAACCTTTGCTCAATGGCGAATCAATCTTGCCCGGCACCGCCATAACATCTCGATTATTTTCCAGCGCAGCCCTTGCGCTAATTAACGCACCGGAATTCAGGCCTGCCTCGACCACGATTGTCCCCAGTGACAAGCCTGCTATTATTCTGTTGCGGGGCGGAAAGTTCTCCGACAACGGTTCATAGCGCAACGGCAACTCGCTAATGCAAGCGCCGGACTCAGCGATAAGCTCAAATAACCTTTTGTTCTCCGGCGGAAAGATATTCGCCAGGCCGCAGCCCTGCACCGCAATTGTTCTTCCGCCGGCCGAGAGCGCTCCCTGATGAGCAGCAGTATCTATGCCGCGGGCCATCCCGGAACAAATAGTAAAGCCGGCTGAACTTAAAAAATGAGCAAGCCGGGAAGATTGCTCCTGACCATACAAACTACACCGCCGAGAGCCGACTATCGAAATGCACAAATTGTCCTGCCTGCTCAAACTGCCCTTTATGTAAAGAACAGGCGGAGGGTCGTATATTTGCTTCAACACTGGTGGATAACGCTCGTCCGTAAAATGAATCAGCCAGACGCCGAGCTTATCGGCCAATTCCAGTTCAGCGGTGACATCAAATTTATCACGCGTCGCTGCAATTCGTTCAGCAGTTTTATAACCGATGCCGTCTATTTTGGCCAGTTCGCCGACCGAGGCATCTAAAGCCCTGTCTATCGAGCTGAAATGTTTTAGCAGCTTAGCGAAAGTCGTTGGGCCGACGCCATCGGCTCTTATAAGTTTGAGCCATTTTTCAATATCAACAGAATTTGGCTGTCGTTTCGTCATAATTTAGCAATCAGAAAAGAAATCTGAAAACAGTCTATCCAATAACCGCTAATGTTCAAGAGATTTTTATAATTCGTGTCTCGTAAAGCACAAATTGCACTTCGTTGGTGGAATTTACAGAGCGAAGTTTTTGATTTGACTGCGTTCAAAAATCCGGTAATATTATGTTTTAATTTGCCTTTCTACACGGATATCGAGAGCAAGGAGACATTAAAATGATACAAGAAAATGAGGTCGTTATGCTCCTGCTCGGCGTGGGCGTTCTTATCTTCATTCTGACAAGCCGCCTGCGGTTGAAACAGCTTCCATCATCGAACATCATTATAACAGCATTCTACATAGCTTTTGCAAGCTGGGTCTTGACGGTTCTCGAAGGTTTCTTTCTGGAAGAGCTTCTTAACTACATAGAGCATATATGCTACGCCGTTAGCTCGATATTGTTGGCCGGCTGGTGCTGGAAGGTATTTGCACGCAAAAAGGAGGCAATGTAATGCACCCTCACCCGGCAGTTATTTTTGATATTGTCACCTTCCTTGCCTGCCTGTCTGCATTGATTATCCTATACAAAAGCTCCAGGTTTGCTATCCAGCGTGGAGCACAGTTGCTGTTCACAGGACTTCTCGTTTTTATCATGCTGTGTTATAGCTTCTGTCTAATTATGGAGTGGTCCGGAGTAACCGGGCGGCTGGATACATTAGAGAATCTCACTGGTGCACTGGTGCCGATGTGCTGGGCGTTTGTCTTCTACGCCTTTCACAAAAGCATCGCGGAACAAAGTTTGCGTGAGAGCGAAGTAAGGTTCTATGAGCTTTTTGATGAGGCCCCTATCGGATACCATGAACTAGACACGGGGGGACGCATCACGCGAGTCAACCAGACGGAGCTTAAAATGCTGGGCTACACAGCCGAGGAGATGCTGGGCAGATTTGTGTGGGAATTCGTCATCGAAGAAGAAACATCCCGACAGGCAGTTATGGATAAACTATCCGGCGCTATTCCGCCAGGACGAGCTTTCGAGCGAACCATCAGGCAAAAAAATGGAAATACGTTTGCAGTCCTAATCGAGGACCGGTTCCTGCACGATGATACCGGTAACATCATAGGCATTCGCTCCACCATACAGAATATCAGCAAACGCAAGCAGGTAGAAGAGGCATTAGCTAAAGAACACAATCTGCTGCGCACACTTATAGATAATATACCGGATAACATCTTTGTCAAAGATACCGAAAGTCGATTCGTCCTGGGCAATATTGCAATCGCACGTTCTATGGGTGCGGCAACGCCGGATGAACTGCTTGGAAAAACAGACTTCGATTTCTATCCAAAAGAGCTGGCGGAGCAATATTACGCCGACAGTCAAAAGGTCATGCAGTCGGGTAAACCTCTGGTCGGCCAGGAGGAACCCGCCATAGATGCAGCAGGAAACCGTAAATGGTATTTAACCACCAAAGTCCCCCTGAGAGACCAAGATGGAAAGATTGTCGGGCTTGTCGGCATCAGTCGAGATATTACCGAGCGCAAGCAATCAGAATATGACCGTGAACAACTTATGGAAACACTGGCCTCAAAGAATAAAGAGCTTGAGTCGATTCTATACGTCACGTCACATGACTTGCGAGCACCGCTGGTTAACATTCAGGGTTTTAGTCACGAGTTATCTCTGAGTTGTGAACATGTACACTCGGCTCTTGCAAACAAGAAATTGGCTAAGAATATAGAAAATAAAGTTCACACTGCTTTGAATAAGGACATTCCTGAAGCGCTGGGCTTTATTACGAACAGTGCCAGCAGGATGGAATCACTGCTGTCGGGTCTGTTGCGGCTTTCTCGACTTGGTTCTGCTGCGCTGCGCATTGAGTCATTAGATATGAACGCCTTACTGGCAGATGTCACCAGCAGTATGGAATATCAAATAAAGCAAGCCGGCGCAACAGTGAAAATTGAGTCACTACCACCCTGCTTCGGTGATGCCTCACAGATAAACCAGGTCTTCACTAATATCCTGAACAATGCCATCAAGTATCTTGACGACAGCCGGCCGGGTATGATACATATATACGCCGACAAAGCCAGAATCGGCCAGAATGTCTATTGCGCGGAAGATAACGGCGTGGGTATTGCTCCAGACCATAAGGATAAGATTTTTGAGATATTCTACCGACTCGAACCAGACAAGAAAAGTGGAGAAGGGCTCGGCTTGACTATCGTCAAGCACATTCTCGAGAGACATAATGGCAAGATATGGGTCGAATCGGAGCCTGGAGTGGGGAGCAAATTTTTTGTGTCTTTGCCGAGCGTTTGAACGACAGATTAAAATAGTGTTGATCGGAAAGGGAAAGTATGAATAAGGAAGGTGTTATTCTCATTGCCGAAGATGATGAAGGACATTTTGAGCTGATAAAGAGAACTCTGCAACGTGCGGGTGTCTGCAATGAAATACTTAGACTTGCCGATGGTCAGGAGACACTCGATTTTCTTTTTATAAAGGGAGACGGACCCAAACGGGAACCCAACAGAGAGTATCTTTTATTGCTGGATATTCGTATGCCCAAAATAGATGGAGTAGAGGTTCTTGAGAAAATCAAACAGGACCTAGAATTGAAAAAAATTCCTATAATCATGTTAACCACGACAGATGACCCCATTACAATTGAGCGCTGCCACGGCCTCGGCTGCAGCGTTTACATAGTCAAGCCGGTTGAATATGAAGATTTTACAGATGCTGTTCGAAAAATTGGTCTATTTCTCTCGGTTGTTGAGATACCTCAGATCAGCGGTGTTAAATAAACAAGAAAGACAATGCAATGAATAAAGATACTATTATTCTTATTGCCGAAGATGATATAGGGCACGTTGAGCTCATAAAGAAGAATCTGTGGCGCGGTTGTGTTGAGAATGACATCTTACAATTCAAGGATGGCCAGGAGGTACTGGATTTTCTGTCTGGAGAAGGTGATGAAGCCAAGCGTGAGAAAAGCAACAGTTATATTTTGCTGCTCGATATTCGGATGCCCAAGATTGATGGAAAGGAGGTTCTCAAGCAGATTAAACAAGACAAGGAACTGAGAAAGATTCCGGTGATTATACTAACGACGACCGACAAGGCAAACGACATTGACCGCTTCTATGAAATGGGATGCAGTTTTTATATGATTAAGCCGGCAGATTATAATAAATTTATGGAGGCGGTGGAGAATCTGGGAGCATTCGTTTCTCTGAAGGGATTAAGAGTACCAACAATCGGAGATGTAAAGTAGTGTTAAACGGACGGAGTGGTAGGCATAAGAACCCCCAAACTGGGGTTTGCTGTATCAGCAAGGGCAAATCTTATAAGCGTTACGAGTTTGGCTCAAAAATTGTGGACATAGGCCTAAAAACTGTTATTGTATAGAACCAATTACAAGACCTGAGCAAAGTAAGAAGCTCTGACGCCCAGAAACTGGAGACCAAATTGATTGGTGAGCAGCAAAAATCCGTGACTTTCCCAGTAGTGTTTTCAGTCGTGATTGCTCTACTATTAGCCTGGCACATACTCGTCTGCTACGACTATCCCTATTATTTTATCTGGGATATGGACCACATCACTTGCTTAGATACGGTGTTAATCCAGAGTGGATTGCTGCCTGACCAGATATGTCACCCCAGTTCTGGTATGTACCTGCCTCTATTTTTCAGCGAGAAAATCGCTCACTTCTTCGGTATTCTTTCAGTGTTAGACCTTACGGACATCACCGGCTCACTCAATCCTCTTGCGGCGATGGCGGAGCTAACAGATTTTGTCCGGCTTCACTCTCCTTTTTTATCAGTTGGTATCGCTCTTTTTTTGTGTATGTCTATGCAGGTGATATTCGGGATATCGCGGTGGTGGGTTCTTTTTTTTCTTGTTTTTCTGGGTGTGCAAGAGTCACTTACCTACCATTCGAGCATGGTGCGAAGCGAGCTTTATAGTGTTTTCTACTGGGGCGGTGCCGTTCTGACAATGGCAGTGGCTGTCAAATCTGGCGGACTAGTCAAAAAATATGTTGGCCTGCTGGTAACAGGGATTCTGTTGGGATTGTGTCTCCTGTCCAAAATACAGTCGCTGTTTTACCTTGCTGAGGCGCCGGTCCTGTTTCTGCTTATGTTCTCTTTTCTTCAGGATTCTCAAAAACAAGAGCGTTGGAACTTAACAAGCAAAGGTGCGTTTTTGATATTGGCAGTGAGCCTGTTTAATGCTGGGGCTTTTCTGCTTTTATTTATCGTTTCATATTCGACTCCAATACCACAGGGAGTTTCCACGTGGGCAGCGGCCTTTGGAGTTACACCGGTAGCGGTGCTGTTCTTTTCGGCGTTGCTGTCGCTGTTTCTTTGTCAACTTTATTTGTATTTGACAAACAAAGTATCCTCAAATACCTTTAGACTTCTTTCTTTCTTTAGCGTTATTGGAGCTGGATTTATTTTGTCCTTTGCATTTTATTTCTTTCTCTATTCGGATGCAGCTTTGTCACTGCAGTATATTCTGCTTAATTTCAAGATGGTTTTTTTGAGAGTTCCGAATTCGGCATTGTGGATTCATCCAGCCGATTATATCCACGACTCTCTGCTATACGTGCTCTATAACCCCACACTGTTCATTGTGCATTTAGCTTTGACTTTGCTTTTGGTTTTTGGATATCTTCGTGGATTCGTCCGGATAAAAAATTATCAGGTGGCGCTGTGTTTAGTCGCGACCTCTGTTGCTTTTGTAAATGCTGCTGTTGCGACACGGCCTATCCTCAGGGACATTCTCTGGAGAGAGGTGCTTGTTAACCTTCTGAATTTATTCTATTTTGCTATTCTTTTAAGTCGAGCTACTCGATATCGTCTAACATTAACCAGAGTTGGCGGTGGTTTATTAATTCTCTTGTTCCTCGTGAATTGCGCCCACAGCTTTGATATGCCTGCGAGGATAGATGCTAATTATACGCAGTACGGATGGCAGGCAGGTAAGTTTTTTGGCGCTGTTTACGGAGGCAACCAGCAGAAGTATTCAAAAATTATGCGAGAGAAATATAATAACGCTACTGCGTGGGTGGCCCAGACCAAAGCCATTGGCCATAGGCGAATCAGAAGAACCGTTGATTTTGTATTTAAGAATCAGGCGATTACCCACCGCAATATCGGTATTGTTTTCGAGGGCTTTAGCGCCTGGAGCGCCGATTTAGACTACAAGATAACGGCAGTACCACCTGATTTGAGAACGGCTATATTGGTGGATAATGCTTTGGTCAAGCCCAAGAGCAAGACCTTTTTCAAAGAAGAATATGTCCGAGAGAATTCAGAGTATATGGACAAATTCGAAAAGTTTTCCACGGCAGGTGCAATATCAGTTTTGACTCGACCTGATTTGAAGATATTTTTGTTTGTGGAAGCTGGCGACGTTTCCGGCCTTGTGAGCGACAAGATAGCTCGAACACCCTACAAAATCGTCCTGCAGAATACAGAGCAAACTATTGAGTTGCAAGGATTAGAGATAAAGAACTATTGCGAAATACGATTGGATAAAATCAGGCAGAAGTTTTTCTTTGTAATTTACAAAATATAATGAAGAGGAACGCCACAATCAGTAGTGATAAAGATTTAGCTCAGATTGAGTCGAAGCGTCGGAAAAATCCCGGCTATTATCAGGAGATTGACCGGGCCTGCACGTTTGTCATACCCGAAGGTATGCGGGTGCTGGAACTGGGCTGTGCGACGGGAAGACTTCTGGCTGCGACCCGGCCCTGCTATGGTCTGGGTATAGACATTGATAAGAAGAAAATCGCGGCTGCACAACAAATCCATGCCGGTCAGACAAATCTGGAGTTTCGAGTCGGAGACGTAGAAAAGATGGATTTTTCCAGGACAGAGCCTTTTGACTATATCATTATCTCAGACCTTCTACCCCTCTTACGCGATGTTCAGAAAACACTGTTACGGCTTCATCCGGTCTGCGCTCCACACACTCGGCTGATTATTACGTATCATTCGAACCTCTGGCGGCCGATACTGGCCTTAGCAACACTGCTGAGACGGCGAGAGCTAGACCCATCCTATAACTGGCTTTCGACAAATGATATAGAGAATCTGCTGAACCTTTCCGGTTTTGAGGAGGTCACGCATTCCGGACGGACACTATTACCGGTGCGAATACCTGGATTGAGCTGGATAATGAACCGACTGTTGGCGAAGTTGCCCATGTTCAACTGGTTCTGCCTGACATGGATAATTGTAGCCCGGCCATCACCGCAGGTTGGCCCTAAAAAGGAAGATGGTGATGAGCCGACGGTCTCGATTGTTATCCCGACTCGAAACGAAAAGGGCAATATCGAAGAGGCATTCACCCGGACACCCAAAATGGGTAAATGGACGGAACTGATATTTGTGGATGCCAACTCTAAAGACGGCACGATAGAGGAGATAAATAGGTGTATCGAAAAACTTGGGGACCAGTGGCACCGTGTTTTGCTACTGCACCAAAGCGGCGATGGTAAGGGGCAGGCGGTACGGCAGGGTTTTGCCGAGTGCCAGGGCGATGTTTTGATGATTCTGGACTCGGACCTGACGATGCCTCCGGAAGAACTGCCCAAGTATTATGAAGCGATTGTCTCGGGTAAGGGCGAGTTCATCAATGGTTGCCGACTGGTCTATCCGATGGAAAAGAAGGCAATGCGTTTCCTGAACATGGTCGCCAATCATTTCTTTGCCTGCCTGTTTACTTGGTTGCTGGGACAAAGGGTCAAGGATACGCTTTGCGGTACCAAGGTTCTGTGGCGGCGTGATTATGAGCGAATCGCTGCGAATCGTTCCTATTTCGGAGATTTTGACCCATTTGGTGATTTCGACATTCTTTTCGGCGCTTGCCGCCTTAACCATAAGATTATTGATATGCCGATTCGCTATCGTGAGCGCAGCTATGGTGAAACCAAGATCAGCCGATGGCAGCACGGCTGGCTGCTTCTTCGCATGAGCTTGGTGGCTTTCTGCAAGTTGAAGTTGTCCTAAGTAAATAGATAAGAGCGTCAGAGTTATGCGTAGCGGAAATCTACGGCTTCATCTGTTTGGAGTAAATCAGCAGTAAAAGCCATGTCGGAATGCAAACCGACCTCAAAAAGCAGATTACTATAAGAAAAACTAATTATATATTTAGCAATTCTGGTGCTAAAAGATTTTTACTACGAAGATAATACTTCAATGTTTTTTTGCAAGTCCTTTAACAAATATGCCTTATGTCCCATAATCGAGTATTACCACCCCTGCTCTCGAGGTTGTTTTATCTGGCTGAATATTGACCTGGATGCTCTTATACGTTAAAATGGAGTATTCATGGCAAAATCAAAAAAAATAACTCGGAAGAAACAAACAAAAAAAAGCTCTCCAAAAATTGTGAAAGTCGAGAGCAAAAAGGCCTTTAAGACCTACAAAGAGGCCATGAAGTACCTCTACGAGAAGACTGACTACGAAAAGCAAAGCCACCTGCGGTATAATATTACGACGTTTAATCTCAAAAGGATGGAAAAGTTACTGTCCTTATTAGGTAATCCTCACAAAAAATTCTCTACAGTTCATATAGCTGGCACAAAAGGTAAAGGCTCTACAGCCACGATGCTGGCCAAGATGCTCGAGGCAAATGATTATAAAGTTGGTTTATACACCTCTCCGCACGTGGTAAGCCTGCACGAGCGAATTGTGGTCAATTCACAAATGATTAGTGAGCGGGAAATGCTCGGCTCGCTGAACCGAATTTACGCTCCGGTCGAGAAAATGTCCAAAACCGACCCTCCAACCTTCTTCGAGATTATGACAGCCATCGCGTTTATGCATTTTGCTGATGCGAAGGTCGATATCGGCGTAATCGAAACCGGTTTGGGCGGCAGATTGGACAGCACCAATGTCATTCGGCCTGAGGTCGTTGGAATAACCAGCTTGAGTATCGACCATCAGAACCAGCTTGGAGATACGATTGACAAAATTGCAAAGGAGAAGGCAGGTATTTTCAAGCAAGGTGTGCCGATTATTACCGTGCAGCAAGACCCGTCAGCGATGCGCATTCTAAAATCGCTTGCTAATACCATCAAGGCGCCATTGAGTGTAACCGGTGGAGATATTGATTTTTCACACCGATTTGAAACATCACGTGAACACGGACCACATACGAGGATATGCCTGACAACACAAACGAGTAAATTCGAACACCTGCGGGTGCCACTGCACGGCACACATCAGGCAATCAACTGCGGACTTGCCCTGGCTATGCTGGATAAACTCAAGGCGAGCGGCTACAAGATAGACAATGAAAAAGCAACTGAGGGGCTTGGCAAGGTATCGCTGGCAGGCCGAATGGAGATGATTTGCGAAGACCCGAGAATTATGATAGACGCTGCCCACAACGCTGCAAGTATTCGGGCCTTGATACATGCCATAGGCCAGAATATCCCTTACGATTCTATGGTGATAATCTTCGGCTGCAATAAAGACAAAGACGTTAAAGGGATGCTGCATGAACTGCAATATGGTGCCGACAAGGTAATTTTTACCCGCAGCAACTCTTCGAAAGCGATATCACCGGAAGATTTGGCTGAGATGTACACGGAAATATGCGGCAAGATGTACCAGACGGCTGTCAGTTTAGGCGTTGCACTGGAACTGGCAAAAAACGCTATCAGCAAAGAAGACCTGATTTGTATTACCGGCAGTTTTTATCTCATCGGCCAGGCCAAGATGCATTTCCAGGAAAATTAATCAATTCCGACCTTGTAACCTACAATCATCGTTTTTTAGAAATTTTCTCCAAGCACCAACGATATTTAAGGCACAATGAGAAATCCCTTTTTTTCGGTAAACGAAAACCCTCTCCTCGCTCAGGGTGACAGTTTTGAGATAGTTTCTCAATAATTGTTATTGACTATTTTTAATCCTGCCTTTTTAATCTTTTAGTAGATTCTTCAACGTGTTAGCATAAATAGACAGGGTGTAATATCGTAAAAGGAGTTTTGAGATGGCGGAAGTGAAAAAATATATCGCAGTTGACCTCGGAGCCGAGAGCGGCAGAGTAATGCTTGGCTCGGTTTCGGACAAGAAACTTATCCTTGAAGAAATTTACCGCTTCGATAACGGCCCTATTGAGGAAAACAAAACGCTGCGGTGGGATTTTAAAAACCTGCTTGGCAAAGTGAAAAAAGGCATTGGCAAAGCAGTCAAAGCGGCAGGTACGCAAATCTGGGGTATCGGCATAGATAGCTGGGGAGTAGATTTTGGACTTATAGATGGCGATGGAAATCTGGTTGAAAATCCTTATCACTATCGCGACAGCCGAACCAATGGGATGATGGAAAAGGCGTTTGAGCTGTTGGACAAACGCAAAATCTATGAAAACACCGGTATTCAGTTCATACAACTCAACACCGTTTATCAGCTTCTTGCGATGCGTTTAGCCAATTCTGTGGCGCTTGCCAAAGCGAAAAATCTTATTCTTATGGCAGACCTGTTAAGCTATTATTTATGCGGTAAGGTTTTTGCGGAATACACCCTTGCAAGCACGACACAATTTATGGATATGAAGACAGGTAGGTGGTCGAAAAAAGTTTTGGAAAAATTATCTCTACCGATTGATATTATGCCAAGGATTGTTCAGCCCGGAACGGTTGTAGGTCAGTTGACCACCAAGGTTAGAAATGAAATCGGCTGTGGGCCTATTCCGGTTATCACGATTGGCTCACATGACACAGCTTCTGCGGTGGCTGCGGTTCCGGCTGACCAGAGCGCTAACTGGGCATACCTTTCATCCGGGACATGGTCGCTTATGGGAGTTGAAGCGCCTGAGGCGATTATCAATGATAAAACCTTTGGATATGAATTTACGAACGAGGGCGGCGTCGAAAATACGATTCGGCTCTTGAAAAACATAATGGGACTATGGCTGATGCAGGAAAGTAAAAGGCAATGGCAGAAAGAGGGAACAGACCTTTCCTATCCTGAGCTGACAGCAATGGCGGAAAAATCTGAACCTTTCGCCGGTCTTATTAAAAAAGTAGATGATAGCTCATTTCTGGCACTAGGTGATATGCCAAAACGAATAAATGAATATCTGGCTAATATAGGCCAAAAAACAATCGAAGACAAGGGACAGCTGATAAGAGTTATACTGGAAAGTCTGGCTCTTAGATACAGGCAGGTATTGGAAGCTATCGAAGATGTTACCGGAAAGGCAATTGAGGTTATTCACATTGTCGGCGGTGGGATACAAAATGAGCTGCTCTGTCAGTTTACCGCCAACGCCATCGGCAAAAAGGTCATCACCGGCCCGATTGAAGCAACAGCCAGCGGCAATATCCTGATGCAGGCCAAGGCCACAGGGCAAATAAAAACACTCGCAGAGCTTAGAGCGATTGTTCGCAATTCATTTGACCTTAAAGAATATCAGCCGAAGGATAGTCAACTTTGGGAAGAACAATACAAGAAAATTAAAAAACAAAATTAAGGAAAAGATAATTTGGTCGAAGAACTCGAACGAAAGCTCGATAGTTTCAATTCTGCTGAAAGAAAAGAGGCATTAGTAGCATTATGTCAGAAGGTTAAGGCAGGAGAAATCGAACTGCCCGAAGCCGGCACGGATGTTAACCCGCCAGACGTGTGGCGGGTTAATCTGCACTGTCACACTTTTTTCTCATACAATACTTATGGCTATTCACCGAGCAAATTTGCCTGGCTGGCTCGTAAACGCGGATTAGCTGTTGCGGGAGTGGTGGATTTCGATGTGCTCGATGCTCTGGAAGAATTCCTCGAAGCAGCGAGGATGCTGGGTCTAAAAGCGTGTGCAGGGCTGGAGACGCGAGTTTATGTGCCGGAATTTTCCGATAGAGTGATAAACTCACCCGGCGAGCCGGGTATCTCATACCATATGGGGATAGGATTTCCGAAAGCCACCCTCGAAGGCAAACAAAAGGAATTCTTGCTTACTCTTCGTGAAACTGCTCAGCAGCGAAATCGGGATTTAATGGAGCGGGTGAATAAATACTTAAAGCCGGTAGAGTTGGATTATGAGCAGGATGTGCTTGTTCTGACGCCCTCGGGCAATCCGACCGAGCGGCATATATGTCTTGCTTATGCACGCAAGGCCAAAAGAATGTTCAAAAATCTAAAAGAACTTTCCGATTTTTGGTCAGAGAAGCTGGGTGTAAAAATTGAAGAACCACAATTGCCCGAGGGCAGAGACCCGCTGAATACGATTCGAGCCAAAACTATGAAACAAGGCGGCATTGGGTATATGTTGCCTGGCAAGGGGTCGTTTCCGTTGATGGCTGATACCAACCGGTTTGTCCTCGCGGCCGGTGGCATACCGGTTGCAACCTGGCTGGATGGCACCAGTGAAGGCGAAAAGCATATTGAAGAGCTTTTGGAAGTTGCTATAAGCACAGGCGCAGCGGCCCTCAACATTGTCCCTGACCGAAATTATACAGTGGGCGTAAAAAACGAAAAACTACAGAACCTATATCAAGTTGTGGCATTGGCAGAAAAACTGAACTTGCCCATTGTTATCGGGACTGAAATGAATAGCCCGGGGCAAAAATTTGTGGACGACTTTGATAGTAAGGAATTGGCTCCTTTGGTGCCGGTTTTTCTAAAAGGTGCTCATATTATTTATGCCCACTCGGTGCTCCAGCAAAAATGCGGGCTGGGATATACCAGCGAATGGGCCAAGAGGAATTTCGAAAACATGGTAGAAAAAAACAAGTTTTTCGAAAAGCTTGGTTCTTTGCTCGAGCCAAAAGACGAAGATAAACTAATCGGTTTGAATGAGAATGTAACCGCAGGGCAGGTATTAGAAAAAGTGACTCGCGACTCGAAACAGATAAAATAAGCAATCTATGGCGAAATTGCCAAAAATACAATGTGCTGTGCAGTTAGTCGGGCCTGATAAATTGGTCCTGAACAAAACCAAAGAGGTTTTTAGCCCTGGCCGGCATCAGATTCTCTGTCGAGTGGAGGCGGTGGGACTTTGCTTTTCCGATTTGAAGTTACTGAAGCAATTTTCCAGCCATGTTCGCAAAGGCCGGATTATTTCCGGCATCTACCCTGAAATACTCAAGGAGATTCCCAGTTACGTTCCCGACCAAAAACCTGCTGTGCCCGGCCACGAAGCTGTGGTTAGAATTGAAGCCGTTGGTCCCGGCGTGGAAAACTTCAAGCCAAGCGAACGCTACCTTGTCCAAACCGATTACCGCTGGCTGCAAACCACCGGTTCCAATGCATCCTTCGGATACAACTTTGAAGGAGGACTTCAGGAATATGTCCTGATGGATGAGAGAATCATCACATCGCCGGACGGCGAGTCGATGCTTTTACCTGCCGATGAGAATCTTTCTGCCTCAGCTATTGCTCTCGTGGAGCCGTGGGCTTGCGTTGAAGATGCCTATGCCTGCCAAGAGCGTAAGAGCTTAAAAGCAGATGGGCAGATGCTAATTGTTGCGGAAACAGAATTAACCGAAGGTGTCTTTCGAGATTTCTTCAACCGCTACGGCAGACCGGCTCAAATAACCTGGGTATCTTCATACGAACCGCCATCAGAGCTGGCAAATAGAATACAAAAGGTTGCAAAGGTATCAGAGCTTAACGATGCCGGATTCGACGATATAATATATCTCGGCTCTGAGCCGGACACTATCGAAGCTTTATTTTCAAAGGTCGCTGCGC
>CAYTTK010000045.1:0-18124 GCA_964440735.1 uncultured Pirellulales bacterium | reverse complement strand
TGACGCCCTTACCAGACCCACAGGCAAGGTCCGGCAGGACGGGCTGCTAAATTAAGCAGCCATGCGCAACTGGTAGTTGCCATTTAAAATTGTTGCCGGGTGATTAGCCAGGCCAACCGGCGTCCTGGGCATGCAGCTTGACCATCCACCATCCGGTCGAAGCCGTTCGCCCCCGTATTTACTTTTCCGGCTACGGCTCGGCGACTATGCCGAGACGAGTCAAATCTTACCTCTACGGTAATACATACAGCTTGTATGAATACGATATTATATCATTTCTTACGCCAAACTGCAACAAAATTTATTTTTCACCGGTTTTCTTCTACAACGCTTTGTTAATTTGCCAGGCTTTAGAACGAAATTAATGTTTTTTCTACGAAGCAAATATCCAGTTTTTTTACCAGATGGGCGGCTTGTAAGGTTTTGTCAGGGAATGGCCATCAAGCGGCGGGTCAATCTCGCTGATATCTAATCCGAATCTCTCGAGTATTGTCGGAGCGATGTCCGCACGTTCGCCCCGGCGCATAATCTTTCGGTCATTGGTAGCCAGAAAGACATAGGGGGCGTCATTATGGTTTTTCATCCCTTCATCGAATCCATGGTCAGCGGTAATGTAAATTAAGGTCTTGTCGTAAAGTTTCAATTCTTTCAGCTTTTGCATAATCTTGCCGGTCCAGGTATCTGCGGATATAAGCGCATCGTTATATTCTTTTGAATTCTCACCATATTGATGCCCCTTTTTGTCTACCTCTGCGAAGTGAACGAAAAAGAAAAACCGCTTATCCTTGTATTTTTTGAGTAATTCCATCGCCCTCGTCCCCACCTTTTCATCCAGTATCAAACCGTTCTCGAAGAGGTCCATATTATCTTTGGTGTAGTAGTACGGCTTACCTGAACCAGCATCAATATTTTTTTTCTTGCCTATCACAGCAACGGTGACGATATTCTCCGGACCAAAATGCTTCTCCAGCCGCTCGAAGACAGTCAGGCCTTTTGGTATGGCCTGATAACGGTCACTGCTAAATACGCCGGTAACTTCCGGCTCGTAACCGGTCAGGATTTGCGCCCAGCCGGGCTTTGACTTTGTCACCCTAAGAATATCAATTGCCACGATAGAACCTTCGCGTGACAATTTCTCTAAATTCGGAAGTTCCTTTCGAGCCAGGCACTCTTTGATGTGGTTCCTCTGAGCACCGTCCCATCCTATCAGGATTACGTTCAGTGTGGGGACAGGTTTTTTTTGAGCGGCCCTTGTCTGAACATTGTCCCCGCCCAAAATCGTCACTGCTAAGACTATAATCAATAGCTGAAATCATACTTTACGCATTTTTTCTCCTTTCGTTTCTGCCCGTTTTTGTTATGATATAATCATAATTGGTATATCGCCAGTGAAAACAGTAAATTTTTACTGGAAGGTCTTTACTGTATGCACTTTATTCCAGACAGTTTCAATAGGTCAGTATAAAACAACAAAGTAGACTTCGGCGAGCTCAGTCGAGCCGTGAAAAGCTGCTTTCTTAATTGAGAAACGAACTATATGGATTTATCTATTGTTGTGCCGGTACTTAACGAAAGCAAAAAAATTGCTCGTGATGTCGAATCAGCAGCGACGTTTTTGCAAGGTAATCACTTTACAGGAGAAATAATAGTCGTCGATGACGGCAGCGATGATAATACCGCCGAATCTGCAAAAAAGGCAAAAATTTCCTCAGCCGTGGTATTAAAGGTTATTCGCTGCGAGCAACATCGGGGTAAAGGTTACGCAGTCCGCACAGGTATTATGAAGACATGTGGTGAATATGTAATGTTTGCCGACAGCGGCTGCTGTGTGCCCTACGAAGATGTTTTACGCGGGCTTGGATTATTAAAAAGCGGAGCGTGTGATATAGCACATGGGTCGAGAAAAATGCAGGGATGCCGCATTGGGAAGGCACAGAGTTTGTATCGCCGAATTTGCTCTAAAATATTCTATTGGTTTGTGATTTATGATATGAAAATTCCTGCCGAATTCACCGATACGCAATGTGGTTTCAAGATTTACCGAGGCGATGTCGCGAGGCACTTGTTTGGCGAATGTATCACTAATGGATTTGCATTTGATATAGAAGTAATACTGCGAGCCCAAAAAGAAGGGTACAGGATAAAGGAATTTCCCATAGATTGGACCTGCGACCGTGACAGCCGACTCTCACCGACTCGGAGCTTATGGCGGATTTTTCTTGAGCTGGGAGCCATCAGGCGAAATTTATGTAAAAAATGACGGCTTTTTCTGAGCCGATGAATAGGAATAGGCAAAAAGCGTGGAAGCAGTTTTGTAGATAAGGGCATAAAGAATATGGATAACAAAAATAAAATACGTCTCGAACACATCGCGCTTAACGTTGATGACCCTATAGGTATGGTTAAATGGTATTGCGATAATCTGGGGATGAAGGTTGACAAGAAAGGTCCTCCACCTGCCAACGCGCATTTTATCTGTGATAGCGGACGAAATATGATGCTGGAGGTTTATAATAATCCTCCCGATGCCGTGCCTGATTACGTTTCAATGGACCCGCTTTTATTTCATATCGCCTTTATGGTTGATGATGTCAGCGAAATCCGCCACAAGCTCATTGCCGCTGGTGCAACGCCCGTCGGGGATGTAATTACAACAGAAGCTGGTGATGTAATAGCTACGCTGCGTGACCCCTGGGGTGTCCCTATCCAGTTCGCTAAACGCGCCAAACCGATGTTTTCTAACAAATAGGACATAATAATGTCATATCGAATGCGTTTCAGCAATTAGATTTGCTTAAGATTTTTCCACTGGCCGAAGTGTAGGATTTTTTCTCTTTGTGGTTGTTTTTCTTCTGGCAGTATGACCAATGCCTGCACTTGTGGATGGCCTGAGCAATATTGTTCGATTTCATCGGGACTCATAACCATAAATGAAGTTGAAAGGGCATCGATAGTTGAAGCATCATCGGCACAAGCCCAGGCGGCGATTTTACCCTGAACCGGACGGCCTGTTCGGGGGTCAATGATATGCTGGCCCTTCTGCAGACCTGAAGCACCCACAGCACGATTTTGCAAGTAAAGATAAGCTAAAGTCTGCTTGCCCCCACCGTTTTGCTTCGCAAACGAAGCAGTGGGGGCAAACCGGCGGGGGGGATTGCTTAATGTTACCGGCCAGCCCTTTGTATTATCCGGGGCATCAAGCGCTAAAATCGAACTATAACCGCCGCATATCAAGGCAATATCAATACTCCATTCTCGCAACAGCTCAGCCATCCGGTCAACTGCATAGCCCTTGCCGATACCGCCGAGGTCAATTTGCACAGGGCTGGTTGATAACTGGATTGTATGCCCGGTTTCATCAAGTTTAAGAAGATGCATGCCGGTTCGCTGGCGAGTCCCGCCCCCACGTGGGGCGGGGCGAGCAAGATTTAACTGGTCCTCAGAAGGTATCTGCAGGGTTTTATCCTTGTTCAGCCAATAGTTCAGCAAAGGCCCTATAGTCACATCGAAAGCTCCGTTAGTTTCGTTGTAAATCCTGGCACTGAGCTGCAAACATTCGAATGCAGCCAGGCCGATTGTTAGTGGTTGGTTGGCAGGGAGGTTGTTGATGCGGGAGATATCGCTGTTTTCGATGAATCGGCTCAGTTCAGCTTCGAGTCGGTCGAGCTCATTGAAAGCAGCTATGGCTGCCTGTTGGGCGTAGCGACCGTCCTCGTGCACAATGGCGACCTCAAAAGTAGTCGCCATGGCCTCGTGGGAAAAACGCCTTATATTCGGTATTGGGGGGAAGTCACTCTTGAGATAACAGGTTTCATCCTGCTGTTTGGTCATTTTTTACCTGCTTGGCTGTGATTGAATCGGCTGAGATTGACTTTGCTGGAAGCGGTCCCACAGCTCCTTCCTGACATAACCACGCAGCTCTATCCAGGGACGCAATTCCATATATGTATCGAACAAAGGAACATACAGATTCTTTTTTCCGGGCGGTGGCAATTCATATAGCTTTCTTATAAGTTCCTGCTCCATACTTGCAGAGGCAATAATCATAGATGCAGACGGTGCACTCTCATCAATCTTGTCCCACCAGCCGACATTTGTAAAAGAGCGCAGATACCACGGTAATGGCCAATAGTCGGATTCTGGACAAATGACCTGAATATGCATTTTATAACCATCCTCGTGAACACGGGCTATTTCTTCCACCCTTTGCACAATAGTAAAAACATCCGTCGTAGGGTGAGCGTAAACGTATGGATTGCGGTTGTCTGCATAATATTTGTAATTGCCCGAATATGCCTGCCAGGTCAGATGAACAGTACCTGCAATCAACAGGCAGACAACAACCAGGCGAAGCACAATGTTCGGTGCTGCCTTTATAAGTGTCACCGCCCCAACACCAGCTAACAAAATCATACCATGTAGAAAGCCCAGCATACACCAGGGAGTTTTATATGGGATTGCAGAATATACAACGGTCATAATAGCTGTGTAAAACGCAATAAACCTGAGCAGACTGGAATTTGTCTGGGACTGACCTTTTGGCCTTATCGCGACTATGAAACCAACTACAGCCAATAAGACAATAAGACCTTCGCTCCAAATCGGGCCGTCACCGTATTTAGACCACAGGAGCATCTTCAGATAATAATACCAGGGGTGAATATGCAGGATATTATTGCCGGCCCGGCTGAAATAAACTGTATAAGTTCGCACAGAATCCAAAATCCCTGTGGGATTTTTCAAAAATGACGAGTAAAAAAGAAATGAAACCACAATAGCAACAGCCAAACCAGCCATAATATGTGATGTTTTTATTGTCTTAACAGTATTTGAGGATATATCTTTTTTGCGTTGTAACAAAATAACAATCAAAAGAGCCAGAATCATTGAGCCGAAAGCTATTATGCATGTTTCTTTTGTCGCGTGCATAAGCCCGAGGAACATCCCTGTCAATAAGGCCCAACCGGTATTTTTGCTCTGTGCGTATCGGTAGCCGCAGGCAATTGCCCCAAAGGTAAAACAGACCAGAAGCATCTCCTGGATATAGTAACGACTGTAGAAGACCATGGCTGGCGAGATGGCCGTCAATATAGCAGCATAAACCACAGCACTTGGCCCTAGGCCGTCAACTATCAGTAAAAGCAGCAGCACTAACAGCACACCAAAAAAAACGGGCACTATGCGCAACGTGAAATCACTTATATCTAATAGTGTTTTGGTAGAGCTAAGCCAGGCAGGTATTAGGGTCAGATAGTTAAGCATCGGGCCGTGATATTCATTGGGGTCATAGGTATAGACACCTTCCTCCAGCAACTGCCCGAATTTAAAACCGTGTATGGCCTCGTCGCCGTGCATTGGTCTTTGCTCTAACCGGGGCAGGCGCAGCGCAAGCGCAAGAATTACGCTGGCTAAAATAAGAACACAACATTTTTTGAATGGTTTAGCAGACAAGCCCCGCACCTATTTAGAACCTCGAAAATCATTCAGGAAATATGTTTCTTATTACAAACGGCGATTCGGATATTATTCGCCGGCCGATTCTCGAAATAGGTGCGGGGTTTCATTCTACGGTTTTACCGTAAACTGCCACCTCGATATAGTGGTTCAAGTCGTTGCCGTTATTGCCATTGCTGTACAGGCGAATATAGCGGGCACGGACGCCTTTGGCATCGATAAGTTTGCCTTCGTTGGTCTCCGTATAGTTCATATCTTTGCCGGCACCTAAACCCGTAGAATTGTCGGTATCATTGTTGAATAGCGTCCTGACATTCGTGATAAAATCAGCGTCATCGGCAACCTGCACTATCACGTCAAAATAGACCAACGCCTGCTTATGGTAGTGCCAGACGACAATAGCATATATTTCGTGTATAGCTCCAAGGTCAATCGTAACATGCTGCACGAATGGGCCTAACTCAACGTAGCTGCCATCGGAAGCTTCCTTGTCTCCGTCGGTTACCATTTCGACCTCACCGATGATGGGTTCTTCATCACTGCTGGAGACCAGCTTTCCAAGTGCGACATTTTTGGTTCCAACCGGAGCTAAAAACGGTGGTCTCGGCCCGACCCGTGGCTTTTCAAGATTAGGCACTCGTGAATCCAGCGGCGTTCCTACGAACATCGGTTTGGGCAGCTCGATTTCAATCGGAACCAATTTGGGAGCATTTGGGTCTATAGGAACGTTAGCATCTGCGGAAATGTTGGCATCTGGAGGAACGTTAATATCTATGGGAGCGTTTACATCTTCGGCAGGGACATTCGGTTCCTCGACGGTAGTCAACATTGGCGCATTGGGCGTTTCAACATTCACATCGTTGGCTTCGACTATAGGAACACCCGTTGTCTCTTGGGATTCCTCAGCAGGGGGCTGTGGAGATGTTTTTTTGCAGGATACACCAACGCACAAGAACATTACTAACAACACGCAAACAAGGGCTTTAATAATTGAGCTAAAACCTTTTTTCGTCATTCTCTTTAACCTCAAAATTTCAAAATTCTACGTAACTAATGCTACTTTTGACCTCCTGGCAAATTTAAGTATTATTGCTTGATAATTACCATTATCCTATTCTATTTCTACGACGTTGTCAACCCGTTACCTTGCGATTTTTCCTGCACCTGCTCGATTAAATCAGGGATTCAGCGTCAATGAATCCCTGCCCTGATAACCGACTCATTGATGTGCCCGACAAATCTGGTGCTTGTTCTGTGCCTGCGGCCTTTTTCGGTGCACTTTCGGCTAAGCTGCGGTCATCTCAACAACAGGCGGCTCGAGACCAGCTTTGGCAAGGATAGCATACAACACAAAGCCAATCACGAAGGCAATAACCGGAGCGGGATTGATAAAGCTGAACCTCTCTCCACCGACCATTGGAAGTATTGCAACAACAAATCCTGCAGCCCAGGCGATATAGCCTGCAAGGTTGATTCCCTTGCGTGGGCCTGGCCATTTGCAGCCGCTCAGCAAGTAGTCAGCAGCCATAGAACCGCATATCGGCCCGAAGGAGGCACCGATAATCGAAAATACTCCTACCAGATTGAGGGCTTTACCTGTTATAGCCAATGCTATCGCAACGACAGCACCTAATGTGACCATAATGGCCTTATTGGCTTTGGGGAACATGGTGCCAATGCTGTTAGCGGCGATGAACGAGCTGAAACACGCTGGTGCAAAGCTCGCTATAGCAAAAAGAACAAACATTAGCTTTGCTCCGGTCTGCTGGCGGATAACAGCATCGAAGATGAAGCTTTTCATTTCGGGGTTGGCGCCATGCGCACCAGCCACAGCGATTAACGGCAAACCACCGGCGATTACAATTGCCAGAGCAATCCCAACTAGACCACCAAGCTGAATGTCTTTTTTGTTGCGGTTACCCATCCCGAAATCAACTCCTGCTGCGCCTGCTGTAGCGAAAAAGCCGACAACGATTGTTATTATTGTTAGAAAACCAACAATGGGCTGTGCACCTTCAGCGGGCTTGAAGTTACCTGCAGTACCCACATTTGCAAAGAAAACGATGAGTATCATTATTAGTGGAACTATCGGCAGGAAAGTGGATACCTTTCCGAGGTATTGAATGCCCTTCAGGGCCACGAATACAGCCAATGCAGCCCAGATAATTGCCACAATTGTAAAGGCAGTGCTACCATGGAATTGCCCGGTTGCAGGGTCGAGGGCCGATGGCTTGCCGAATGCCTGAAGGATGAAATTAGCAGAGACAGCTACATTTACAGCAAGCCAGCCAAACTGAAGCAAGCCCATCAGTAGCCCCGGCATCAAAAATCCTCCCAACGTCCCATACGTTGAGGAGCCAACAACATACAAAGGGTATCCGGTTTTCATACCATACAATCCGGGTACCAGATAAAAAAGGAAGTGACAGATTAGGGCTGCAATGACAAGCCCCAGCAGGCTCAATCCTAACCCGGCTTTAGAAAGTGTCCCATTGGCAATCTCCATATAGAAGACCACCCACAAAAAGATGCCCGCATATGCCGGTGCTGTACTCTTGTACCATGGCGTTCTGTTTTCAGCGGGATTCGGCTTGGCCATACTCAAATAGTTTGGCAGTATTCCATTACTCATAATTGTTCTCCTAACTAAAGTGTTGTAACTTATCCCTCTCTGGCAAATCGCCAAGCATTTACTACCTATATATTATATCCCCAAATTTGCTATCTTCCTTTTTAGAACTCTGACGAATACGCATAAGTAGCTCGCTTTGCTATTATTGATTCATTTTAGCTCGGATTATCAAGTAAATATGTATAATTGCAACCAGTGCAAAGGCCAGTGCGGTGTAGCGATGAATATCTAAAAGAAGCCCCTGCCAGTAAGTTCCGAAAAGCATGAACATACTCAAAATAATCGACAAGATTAGCGGAAGTGCCAGCAGAACAACCAGCCAAAAAGCTATTTTTTGCCCGAGGCCTGCGACTTCAGCGACAATTTCTTCGCTGCTCGGGACCACGGCAGGGCCTGCGCCCTGACGAGTGCTTTTCACCAAAGTAACGCGCTCAACGATATTCGTTAACCATGGCCAGTCGTTTTTATTGAAACGGCAGTTTCCCGCCCACATCACAGCTAAAACCGCCAAACATATCGCAAAAACCGGCGAAAAAGTGGCGTGCAGCATCAGCCAGTAACCGTGAATGGGTTCTTTAAGAATCAATACCGGATAGAAACTTGTAATCGCCAATACTAAAAAGCAAAGTAACGCCAATAAATACACCAGTTTTCTCAGAGCACCCACCGGGCTTAATTTCTGTTCCAGAAATAGCATTGTAAATACACGAATAGCTCTTCTCAAAATCGCGAGTGGTGTCCACCGGCATTCCTTGCAGCATGGAAAAACTATGCAGCATATACCAATACCTATAAAGGTAGCTGCAAAAGCAATTATTGACACTATACGAAACATATTATTTATTCTTAAAAAGATTTTCCTTTTCTAACGGGATTTACCACCTAATGTTTTCACCACGCAAGCCAGCGCCCTGAGAGCATATAACAATATAACACCACCGATAATCCCGCAACAACCAAGAGCAACAACCTTCAGCCACGGACGAAATACGAATGAAAAGGCGAACGCCCACGTATAGAAACGATTGATGCCCTGAAATTCAACCATTTCTTTAGACGAGTCTCTCTCTGTAATAATTGGAGAGTCGATAGCAACCGCTCCGAAGAAAAATGGTGCATCTGTCGAATGGCAATCCTCACATCTACGAACGCCCAGCGACTGCGCAGCCGGCCTGACATTATGAGCAATCGGCCAGAAATAGGGTTTGGCGGCGCTGTGTTCGGCAGAAATCAGTGTGCCTTCGTCATCAAGACGATGGACTTTGCCGCCGCTTATGTAAACAGCTTCACCTTCGATTGTTTTCTGCAATGCCTTCAGCCCTTCAGTAATAAGTTCGGTATTTAAATCCCGCCAATCACCGGAAAGTGAACGTTTTGCTTTGGTGAGAATTCTACCTGCGGTTTCCCTGACAGTTTCGATAGCAACGGGTGTTACTTTATCATCTTTCATACTGCCCCAGAAAGCAGGCCAGATGAGTTTATGAGGAGCAATTTTCCCATCCAAGCTTAAAACCAACAAATTCCCCAAATATGCAGCGCCGATGCCCCCTTGTTTCGCAAAAACCGGATACACAATATGCGGCAGTGCCTCCGGAGATTTATTCGAGTCGAGAGTCCCTAAACGATGTGCCGTCGATGTTTTTGTCAGGATGGTTTTTTCTTCTGGCCATGGGCCCGAGTGGCAGGCAGTGCAGCTAAGCTTATCGAAATGTATCGGAGGAATACCCGGATGTTCAGGAACAGGGGCACCCAAACGCCCTTCTGTATGACAGCCAACGCAGGATGTAGTATCTGCTAATGGATTCTGCGATGCAATATCCTCGCCTTCGTATCCTCGGATGATATTATGGCCAATTTCGTTACGGTGACAATCAACACATGTTAATCCCGCCATCAGGTGCACATCCTCGTCTGCCGCCCATCGTTCTAGGCTGCTGTTACCTGCATCAATGTTGGAATGACAGAAATAGCAACGCTCATTGGGCACTTTCCTGACAATGTCAAATAGCACCCTGTATTTATGGTCAAATGCATCTTTGCGATAAGTTACAGTCGGGGCATCCCCACTTGCCCCAGGCATTAAGTAGTCGTAAGTGTCGTCCATTTTTTTCGCTGAGCCGCTGACCGAGGCGAATTCACAAGCGGCGGTTGCTGCCCAGCGAAAGTTCTGTTGACTCATCTGGAAGGCATATTCAATTTGGTCCTGCCCCGGATGAGCGTTATGGCAGGTCAGACAGTTGATTTCCAGCTTGCCTGATATACCTTGGCGGATAATCTCGTCTATATTATCACTTTCAAGTTCAGCCGGTCCGCCGCCGGGCATATGTCCGCCGAAAAGGCACGTAAACTGAAATGGCGTTATGCCGAGTTGTTCGGGATGGTAAGCTCCCGGCCAGGGACGATACGACAGAGGTATCTGTGTCCCGGTGGCAGCGTCCACAAGTATCCACGGTTCTCCCGACCGGCCGGGAACAACATTTGCGTCCGTAGCGTTAAAGTGCCACCCCTTACTTATGGTCTGGTAGCTGTGACACATGCCGCATGTTTGGCGTGTCGAAAATGGAAGAAGTGGTTTGTCATCGGGGAAAATCTTGAAACTTTTCTTATCGAGTTCAGGTATTTCCTCGTCATAAAGAGGAATTAGATGAACCGGAATGGCTCGGCTGCCGTCACTTTCGTCGCCGAGCAGTTTCTCATCAGTGGCAGCGCTGGCAGGCCAAGCAAATGGCAACGAAAGCAAAATGCCTATTACTATCAATCCTTTTCTCAAAGACAATCCTCTTCTAAAAACTCGTGCTGCATCACAACTTGATTGATGATTGTTATTCCTGCGAAAGCAGGAATCCATAGCCGCCCGGGGCCTGGATTCCGCATCAGGTGCGGAATGACAATTCATCAAAGCATCTGTGACAATCCACGAGCTGCTTTGGACCGGAATCTGAATCTTAACCCGCCGTAGGTGTGTTAAATTCTTCCGGCTTAAATTCGAGTTTCCGACCGGTTTCTACCGCTTCGTTGACTTTCAGTACAGCTACAGCCGTCTCGTACCCAATCTCTGCGGGACAATTCAGTTTTGCCTTGCCGCGAATCGTATCGAAAAAGTTCTCAAGATGAGGTTTATGGTAAGGGTCATGGAATTCGACCGCCATATCATACTTGGGCGGAGGTGGTGACTCGCGAACATCTGCAGCAGCACCTGTATCAGACTCTTGCTGCTCTTCAACAGTCCCTTTCAAATAGCCCTTTTTGACCCATTTTTCCCATTTTTCCGGCAGAACCCAGGACTCGCGATAAATGCCGTCCCAGGAGCTTGCGGCTTCGGAAATATTTAGCATCCCCTCATCCCCCATAAAGGCTTCGTAGTAGCCGGCCCTGCTGTTGGTTGTTATTGTCTGATAAAATGCCCTGACTGTCCCCTGGCTGGTCTGGTATTCGTAAATAGCCATAACACTGTCATACCACTGGCGGCCTTTCCAGTAGTCTGTGCCACCGCTGGCTATAACGAATTTGGGATTCGCTTCGAGGAACCAGCTATATACATCTATCTGGTGTGAGCCTAAATCCACAATTGGCCCGCCTCCTAATCCCTTATACCACCGCCAGTTCATAAACTGCTTCATCGACCCGAAGCCGTATTTATTCAGTGTCGCCTCGTCGATTTCTTTTCCTTTTGGGGCGCCTATTTCTTCACACGCAGACCTGCTGCGGTTCCATTGACCATTGATAGTGGTGATTTGTCCCAGGAGTTTTGCCTCTTTGATTAGCTTTTCATAGCAGTAAATATAGCGTGGATTGCTGCGGCGCTGATGACCTATCTGCAACAGCTTGCCCGTTTCCTTTGCCGCCTCAACCATCTTCTTGGCACTTTCGAGGGTATTGGACATCTCTTTTTCGCAATAGACGTGCAGGCCGGCTTTTAGGCACGCAATAGTGTGCTCAGCGTGCCAGAAGTCAGGTGTAGCGATTATCACCGCATCGAGGTCTTTTTCGTTTGTGAGCATTTCCTGATAGTCAACGTAAGTATTGTTCTCGTGGCGGTACGCCTTCAGTCGCTTTGAGACCCAATTTCGATTATAAGCCCAGATGTCACAGACCGCCTTAAAGCGAATACCGGAGTTTTTCCCCATCTTCATACAGGCGTCCACAAGGACTTTCCCCTGAGCGCCGGCGCCGAGCAGGGCCACGTTTATATCATCTGCTTTTTCGATGTCGCCTGTTTGCCCCAAAATAGTGGGTGATAAAACCAATCCTGCCCCTATCGTTGCCGTAGAACGAAGAAAACTGCGCCTATCTATTTCTTTTTTGATTTTTTGACTATTCATTGTGCTTATATCAACTCCGTAAATCTAACAAAATAATCAGCAGCTCTGTTTTTGCGCATTATTGCACAATGTTTGATAATCGTCAAGAATGTGTTCACTTTTTTTGCCGTCGAAACGTCATAGCTGAATGAGATGATATGATGATTTCTTCGGGTAATTATGGTGTGCTCGTCCCGGTCTTTTTCATCGTGATAGCCGACCTTTTAAGATTTATCGGTTACGATTTAAGGCGAATTTGGCTCGTGGGACTTCTTATCTTCTGTTTGTCCCTCGAGTTTTTTTAGAACTTCTTTTGCCTTTTCACGCACCGAATCGCTTTTTGTAGTTAGGATTATCTTCTGCAGAATAGTTTTAATCTGTTCAGAATGCTCCTTGCCGCCGGTGACCTCAGCGATTTTAACCACAGCGAATTCCGCTTCCTGCTGCAGTGTCTTATCCTCCAGATATTCAGCGGCCATCTCAAGTGCAACAAAAGATTTGACGTTGGCAAGCCCGGACAGCACCCGCCTTTTTAACGGCGCATCCGGTGCCAGGCTCATCGCTTGCCTGTACATACTAATCGTATCTTTCGCTGGCCTGTTACCGTCAAGACCAATCAGGCGGATGAAACCGCGCAAGGCAAGAATTCGGTGTCTTTCATTATCAGAGTTCTGCGCTATTTTCAGAAGCTCATTTATAGGTGCCGGATTGGGCCATTTGGACAAAGCGCTAATAGCGGTATCCTGCACATTAACGTCATCGTCCTTTAGAACCGCTATGAGCACCGGTAAGGAATTGTCATTGCCTACTTTACCGAGCACGCTCAGCAGGGAGCATCGGCTTTTCACTTCTGTAACCGAAGGCAGCGCAGCTAAAACTGCCTCAGTCCTACAACTCGGCTCGTCAATTCTGCGGGCAATGGTAGCTATCGTTTTTTCCGCCTCTCTGCGTTCGGCCTCGCTCTGCACGTTTATCAGTAATTCAATCAGGGCTGGCAAATATTCCTGACCGGCAACGACCCTTAAAGCCTTGAACGACTCCAGGCGGACCTTAGAGTCCGAATCTTGTGCGGTTTTCAATAAAGTTTTAACGCCTGCATACATATTGCGCTCTGCTATGCTGCGAACCAACTCAACTTTTATTCCTGGCTCGGCCTGTGGGATACTCGTCAGAATCCTTTCATCAACCTCCGAGCCGCGCAGCCGATACAAGCTCTCGCGGGCCGCTTTCTGCTCGGCACCGATTGTCACCGCCGCTGTCTGTGCCAACAGCATAACATTTGAAACATCACCCAGTTGACCTAATGTTTTCAAAGCTGCTATCCGAACCGACTCGTCCTTAACCTTTGTGGCTTCGACAACCGCCGGCAGTGCGGCCCGGTCACCGCGGTCAGCCAGAGCCGATAGCAGTTGAACTTGGCTGATAGCTGGAAGATTCGGCAGCTCCTTGGCCAGAGCTTTTGTTATCTCTTCTCCGGGCATCTCCTTTGCCATTGCAATGGCTACTGCGTGCATCTCTTGTTCGTCACCCTTAAGAATATCAAGAACAATCTCGATAGCACTTTGATTTGGTTTCTCGGACGCAGCCGCTCTTGATATCGCAGCAAAAACCGTCAGCGCATAAGCTGCAAGTGCACAGATTATAAATATTCTTGTGCAGATTTGTTCTCGTGCCCTTATGCTTTTGTGAACCTGCCTCATCTTTTACACTTCCTTCGCCGCATCAAGCATGCCCCTTAGCGCTGCCTTACGTATCGGCTCAGGGTAATTCTTCTTCTGAAGCTCTTTATAAATGGTTAAGGCCTGTGCTTTTTCACCTTCGGCTGCAAGCTTGTCCGCACACTTTAGATATGCATCCAAAACCACTAATTGTAATTTGCCGGAGGTCTTGTCTTTTGCTTGAGCCAGCACTTTGGTAGTTTCCGAATCTGCAATTTTGCCCAGAGCCGCTGCCGATGCCTCAGCCACCATCGCATCCGAATCATAAATCAGTTCACACAGCGCACTTACCGCTTTTTTGTCTTGGCGTTCGCCTAAAGAGTTGATTATACCGACTTTTGGTTTATCTTTTGCTTTCGGCAGAGCATCCCGTAAGGCATCATCGACTGCTTTGTCGGGAATACGCTCCAGTGCGTATCTTGCCATGTCGGATGTTTCTTCGCCGGGCAGCATTTTAGCCAACGTGGGTATGGAGCGCTCGGTGCCTATAATGCTTAACTGCCTGCACGCAAACTGCTTGCCGGCCCTTGTTGCATCTGAATTGAGCACACCCAGCAAGCCATCCTCGATTTTTTTCAGTTTCTTTTCTTTGCCGTAGGCATCACGCACCTTGTCACTGAACTCGGTAAGTGCCTCTCGGCTTTGCCCCCAGTCATACGTCTTTATTTTTTTCAGCAGTTTTTTCATTTTTGTCACCTTTCCTGAACTAATCTTTGGTTTTGTATCGACTTGTCCTGCTACGGCCTCGGCCTTTGCCGAGACGAGTAAATCGCCGAGTGCAAACTGTATCCCATCGAGAATATGTTGCAGGACCTGTGGATTCCAGTAAACACTATCGTTGTGTCCCAGTGAGCAGTAGAACAGACGTCCCTTGCCGTAAGTTTTAATCCAGCTTATGCCGGTATCCATATCGCTTGGTTTGAGTCCTTCGACGCTGCGAGTATTCACATCGCTCATATCGAGACTCATCAGAACAAACTGCTTATCTCGTGAATACAGCGGCGGATCTGTTCGATAAATCTCATCATTTATCTTAAATCCTTTTCCTTCAAATGCTGCCGTGAGCGGATGGTTCGGCTCATCTATTTTTATGGCCCAGGTCCCATCGCTGCGCCAGGGATGGCCGGTGAATTTGCCGCCCATCATTTCCTGCCCTTCCGGCCAGTCGTAAAAATTATCTGTAGCTGAGTGGATACCGACTATGCCTTTTCCGCTCTTGATGAAATCTATCAGCGCATTGCAGCGTTCCGGCGTCTTATTGGGGTCGAACTTCAAATGCGTCGTGTTGTTAAAGCACACTGCATCAAACTGCTTGAGCTTCTTCTTTGTGAACACGGAATAGTCGTTGGTAAATACGGCCTCGTAGGCCCCTGTCTTTTCGCCCATAAGCTCAAGGGCTTTGTTGCCCACGGGGATTGATTTGTGGAAAAAAACCTCACACAACCAGAAAACCAGAAGTTTCCGCTTCTGAGCGGGCTTGACAGTCGCCTTTTCCGGTAGTGCCTTTTCTATTTTTTGCACTTCTTCCGACGACAGACTCCGCAGCTCTTTTGGCGACCTTGCTTGTAAGGGATTTGCAATCACCGATAAACAAAACATGACGAGCATCGCAATACTAACTAGCCCCTGCGTCTCCCCCCACGTCTTCTTGTCGATGACAAGAGTGGTGGGGCAGCGGGTAATTTTCGACCTTCGGTTCATTTCTACTCCTTATCTTTCTTCTACAACTGTTATTTCAAAAACGATAATGCCTTTTCAATAATCAATAATAAATTTATAGGTGCCAGGGGCTGCGCATTGCTTTGCCTAACATTCTTGTTGCGGTTGCATCGTCGATTATCTCTTCGGTGTCGGGATTAAAGCGTATCTTGCGCCCTAAAAGCATCGCAATCTGCCCTAAGTGGCCGGGTGTCGCCGAGCGGTGCGCAACCTCACACGGAGCTATTGTTGTGTCACGGCTTTTTACGCAGTCGAGAAAGTTACGCCAGTGACCGGGTGAATGAAACAGGTGTATCTCGTCTGGTCTGAGCTTTTCGTCGAGTAGTTCCTTTGGTTGTGCTTCTATCTTGTTGTTGCGATTGACCCAAACCCACCCGTCTTCACCTATCCACTTTGTCCCTCCTTGTATCTCACTGTGTCCGCCGGCGATAACCATCGTAATTCCATTCGCATATTTTGCCGTCAGGCGATATTTTGTAGCGGTGTTCCATAGGCCGTCAGTTGGATATTCTCCGTGGCCCTCAATCTCGACGGGACTGGTATAATCCAGATCTAAACCCCACAGTGCAATATCAACATGGTGACCGACCCAGTCCATCAACTGTCCACCGCCGTAATCGAGGTGCCATCGCCAGTTTTTATGAACTCGTGCAGGACAGTATGGCTCATAAGGGGCCGGACCAAGCCAGAAATCATAATCCAGCTCCGCAGGCGCAGGCCCAGGTTGTTCCTGCCCCCCAGTTCTGGCATAATCCTTATGACCCGAAGGTAATCCTACTTCAACGGTATGCACCTTTCCGATGCGGCCGTTACGGACCAGCTCACAGGCAAATCGAAAGTTTGGCTCCGACCGCTGCCAGCTGCCCGTCTGCCATACGCGACCGTATCGTTTCACCGCTTCGCATATTGCTCGACCCTCATTCAAACTGTGCGAAAGTGGCTTTTCACCGAAAATGTCCTTGCCGGACCGGGCTGCTTCTATCACTGGTATCGCATGCCAGTGGTCTGGCAGACCAATCGAGACAGCATCAATATCGTTACGTGCTAACAGCTCACGATAGTCTGCGTATGCAGCACAACTTTTATTTTTGTAACGAATGTTTACATGATTAACTGTGTTACGCAGATGGTTTTTGTCTAAGTCGCAAACAGCAACAATTTGACAGTCATTCTCGCTGAGGAAAGACTTCAGGTTGGTTGTCCCCTGCCACCCAACTCCGATACAGCCCATAGTTATTCTTTCGCTCGGCGCGATAGTGTCGCCCTGGCCGAGAACCGACGAGGGAACGATATACGGCAAGCTCATTGCTCCTAAAGCTGCCCCAGTCGTCTTCGTAATGAACTGGCGCCGGCTAATCTTGCTTTCGCCGCTCATAAGCAACTTTCCTGTAATTATTATTTTTCAAATGCCGCATCGAAGGCTAACTGTGACGGCTTGAAGTCTGCTTTCTTGATAGCTTCGCAGGCCTCCTTGGCGCCATGCTCGCGGTCCATTCGGCTGTCTTCCCACTCAATCGAAAGCGGCCCTTGGTAACCGATATCGTTCAAAGCAACGATGATTTCCTCGAAATTGATGTCACCGTGACCGATTGAGCGGAAGTCCCAGTAACGCCGTGGGTCTGCAAACTCCGTATGTCCGCCGAACACACCCACTGTGCCGTCACCATGGCCCCACCAGGCATCCTTCATATGGGCGTGAAAGATGCGGTCGCCGAAGGTGCGGATAAACTTAACGTAGTCAACTCCCTGATAGCCAAGGTGACTCGGGTCGTAGTTGAAGCCAAAGGCCGGATGGTTTTTAAGGGCCTTAAGGGCTCGTTGTGCCGAGGCAATGTCAAACGCAATCTCTGTCGGGTGAACTTCAAGTGCGAACTTTACACCCAGCTCCTTAAAAGCATTAAGGATGGGCCTGAATCTTTTTGCAAAGTCTTTGTAACCTGCCTCTATCATATCTGGCGACGTTGGTGGAAACGAGTAAATAAAATGCCAGATTGAGCTGCCTGTGAAACCGTTGACAACTTTCACGCCGAGTCGCTTGGCCGCCTTTGCTGTGTCAATCATTTTTTGAGCCGCCCTTTTGTGGACGCCTTCCGGCTCCCCGTCACCCCACACGTCCGGAGGCAGTATTGCTTTATGACGCTCATCAATATTATCGCAGATTGCCTGGCCGACCAGATGTGACGAAATCGCAAAAACTTTAAGCCCGTATTTCTTCAGCATCGCTCGCTTGGCCTTGCAATAACTTTTGTCTTTCAGCGCCTTATCGACATCGAAGTGGTCTCCCCAGCAGGCCAGTTCCA
>CAYTTK010000044.1:0-18235 GCA_964440735.1 uncultured Pirellulales bacterium | reverse complement strand
CTAATATTGCATTATTAGCCCTCTTTCTATTATAGAGTCTATTACGGTATCGACATATAGTCAAGCTTTTTTCAAAAATAATTTTTTTTCTTCCATTTATTACGCCCAATATAGGTAAATTGTTCAGATGGCTGAGTAAAAATAAGATATTCAAGATTTTGAACTGGAAAACCATGGATGATTAAAACAACATAAAAACCGCATTCTTAATTAAAGAAACAAGGTTCTTAGCAGGCATAAGAAGTTGACCGGCAAGCGGTTTGATAGTCCTCGCCATAACTATAGGTTCCAAGACCGGTTTCCAGATAAAAAAACGACTTCAAGGGCTTTTGTCTCTGTGCGGCTGACTGGTAAGGCAAGGGTCGAATCTTAATAGCAATGGTACCGCCATTTGTTTTTGGTATGGGCGTTGTCGGTTTAGCCATCGGAGACTTAGTGTCTATAACAAGACATAAAATAAATTTAATCCGCCTGAGGCGGATTAATCAAAACCTCTGGATTCCCGCTTTTACGGGAATGACAGTAGGCGGAAGAGATTTTGTTACGAGATCTTAATGTAACTGCTTTTCGACCTCGGCTTTGATTAAGTGCATCGCATTTTCTAAAGGTGCGGGCAGGTGGGTACCGGCGGCCATTTTATGGCCTCCGCCGCCAAATTTGGCAGCGATTTTACAAACGTCAATGTCGCCGCTGCTTCGCAGGGAGCATTTTATTCGGCTGTCTTTTTGCTCCACAAATAAAGCTGCTACTTCAACGCTGGATATACGCTTATACTCGTTGATTAAATTTTCCGTGTCCTCATCAGTGGCGCCGGTTTGCTCGAAATCGCGCTGGAGCAGGTATTGAGTTGCGAATCTGCTATTAAAATGAAGTTCGAGAGTGTTGAGCATCGTAACCAAAAGTCTGAACCGCTGATATGAGAAATTCCCGTACAAACTATGATAGTTCTCTGTTGGATTTGCACCTGCTTCGATTAGCTCGGCACAACTTCGGAAAACTCTGCTGTCGGTGTTTGAGAACTGGAACCAGCCGGTATCCGTAGCCACTGCAACAAATAGCGCCTGGGCAACTTTTTCGGTCATCGGCCAATTTGCATATTTCAACAACTCAAAGACAATCATTCCCGCAGCGGCAGCGGTGGTATCAATCAGCTTGACACTACCAAGGTGGTTACCAGTCGCGTGGTGGTCAACTACAAGGATTGGCTTGTCGGTCTGTTTGAGATACTGGTCAAATTTCGGTAGCTGACTGTAGCTGTCGGTATCAATAATCATAACCAAATCAAATTCACCAGACCGCCCTTCTGTTAGCTGCTGAATATTAACATCCTTTCCGAGGACAGGGAGTTTTTCGGCAAAAAGAAATTCATACCGTTGAGGGAGTGGCGAAAGCAATATCAGCTTGGCCTTTTTACCAAGAGCAGCCAGCACTTCGTGCATAGCGGCCAGACAGCCGCAGGCATCGCCATCCGGCTTGGTATGTGTGGTGAGCAAAATACTGCTCGATTTGTCAATCAACTCAACCGCTTTTTGAAAATCCATATTGTCAATCATAATCAAACCCATTCTCAGAGCCCCGAACGTAAGTGAGGAGTAACAAATATATTACCCTGCGCTTACGCTTAGGGCTCTGTATAAATTTCCAACCCATAAAGACATTATTTTACCTTGCCTATTTTTAACATAATCAACTGTAGAAACCAGACATTCCTTTGTCCAAAGATATTTCGTGCTGCCGTGTTGTGACCAATATTTTCTGAATATCGCCTGATTATTACTGTTTTTCTTTATAGCCCTTGTAGCATACGCCTTAAAACTAACCATCATCTTTTCTGGATTCTCCTTACCGCTGACAACAATATGAATATGGTTACTTCTAACATGAACGGCATGTGCAACCCAGCCGCGATGACCACATACTTGCAAAATGGCCTTCAGGACAATTTCTCTAATGTTCTTATTCAATATGACGGAGGGATTTTTAAGACGTTTTTGTTTTTTTTCCTGAAGCCCTGAATTTGGACTCACGAAGTCACTGCCATATTGATTATGGCCTTTATCGACACTACCCCTCTTATCACCATGCAGCCAACTACCGTAAGTCGTGAAAGTTATATGATAAGCAATCGGATACTTCATACATCAACCGCTTTTTGAAAGTCCATACCAATTCCTTTTTTGCCGCAGATTACACAAGTTTTATTTTCTTTTTCTTGCTACAGAGGACACGGAGTTCACAGATAATTTTTTAACTCTCTTTGGCCTCTACGGCCAATATATTCTTTGCGTATCGGAAGTCTTTTGCGATTTGGGCGGAGAGCTCTTTTTCGCTGCCGAACTTCTGCTGATTTCGGATTCGCTCGATGAAATCCATAGCGAGGTATTTTCCATACATATTGCCGATGTCGCCGGTGAGTATATGAGCTTCTATAAGGGTCGGATAGTCGGCGGCGAGGGTCTGCGCCCTGCCGATGCTAAAGACAGAGGGTATTTTCTTTTTCGCTGCACAAACATATTCGGGACTATCACCTATTTCCACAAAGCCGGCATATACACCCTCTGCGGAGACAAGCTGACCGGGCCGCTGCATATTCACTGTTGGAAAACCTAATCGCCTTCCCTTACCTTGGCCAGGAACAATCCGACCAATCAGCCGATAAGGCCTGCCCAGTGCAATAGTGGCATCAGTTACCTTGCCGCTTGTAAGCAAATTGCGAATCAGTGTGCTGCAAACCTGGACTATCTGGCCGGATGAGAGGGTAACTTCCTTGGCCTTAATTACCGAAACCTTAAAGCCCTTCTCATCGCCCAATTTTTTCAGCAATTGAAAGTCGCCCGCCCGCCCGGCACCAAAGTTAAAACTTTCACCCTCCACCACTATAGCCGGCTGGATTCCTTTGACGATGAATTTTTCCACATAATCCTGTGGTGAAAGGGCAAGAAGGTCAGGATTAGTCTTTTGGATGAAAAGGCAATCTACTCCAAGCTCGGCAAGGAGATGTTTTTTCAAGCCCAGTGGTGTCAAAATGCCGGGTGCTTTTTCAGGATGTAAAACTGCAAGCGGATGCGGGTCGAAGGTCATCGCTACTAATGAAACTCGCCTTTTGTCTGCGATTTGCATGGCAGCGGTGATAATTTCCTTATGGCCGAGATGAACACCGTCAAAATTGCCAATTGTCAGGACACAGCCCTTTTGGGTATTCTTAACATCCGATATTGACTCTATAACTTTCATGAAGCATTAATTTAACCGGATGGGATGAAATCTGCAACGCCTTTTTGGGCTATAACAAAACCAGGCGGTTAGAAATACAACCACCAGGTCGGTATCTGCCGGTTGATAACGAAGGAAAAAAACTGAAATAAATTTGCAACTTAGTTGCAAATTCAAAGTATAATCTATAAAATGGTTTGCGATGTAAAAATGTTCTGTAGAAAATAGTATGATGGAGTACGTCATTGCGAGCGCAGCGAAGCAATCTCAAGGGTCGAGATGGTTTTTTCTACCTTGATAGGTGAGAGATTGCCACGGCCTTTCAGGCCTCGCAATGACTTGGGACACAAGGTTTCTACAGAGCGATGTGAAGATTAAGTTTTGATAGGAGATTTTAATAAGGATTAAGCCAGATGCAGAAAAGAGTTTCAGTTATTTTAGCAGAGTTGAAGAACCATGCGCCGTTTACCTTGTTCGGCGCCTTTACTGGTATTGTTGTGATGCTGCTTTTTAGAAATGTTCAGTATCAGACAAGCGAGAGACTATTCTACGTTTTTCACCCTGCTCATGTAATATTAAGTGCAATGGTAACGGCTTCGATGTTTCAACTACACACCAAAAAAGTCAAGTTCCTTGTGGTTTTGATAATCGGTTATATCGGCTCGCTGGGTATCTCCACCGTTAGTGACTCGTTAATTCCATACATTGGCGAAATTTTGCTGGGGCTCCACGCCCACAGCCATATAGGCTTTATTGAGGGCTGGTATATCGTCAATCCTGCTGCTGTTTTGGGAGTTTTGGTTGCTTGGTTCTGGCCAAGGACAAAATTTCCACATTCCGGCCATGTGTTACTGAGCACTTGGGCTTCATTATTCCATATCCTTATGGCACTACGCGGCGATATGTCAATTTTAATCGGCATCGTGATATTTATTTTCTTGTTCATCGCTGTATGGCTGCCCTGCTGTTTCAGTGACATTGTTTTCCCACTGTTATTTATTAAGCAGCCATCCTATTTATCGCACGCACATAAACATATTTGAAAGTGAAATATATGAAATCAGGTTTGGATTCTCGAAGCAGACAGATGTTAAAAGCTGCAAAACTTTACTGCACAAAGTGCCGAGTATCGATACTAAAGGTGCTGGCAAAAGCAAATAAACCACTCAGCCAGATGCAGATTGCAAGGCGATTGGGTAGAAATCACCTTAATAAAGTTACTATTTACCGCATTCTGGAAAGCTTCTGCCAGGTCGGCCTGGTGCATAAGGTGTTTATACACAAAAGAGCTGTGCATTTTGAACTTGCCAACCGCTGCGGTGAGATTCGGTGTCATCCTCATTTTACCTGCACAAGCTGCGGAGTAACGAACTGCCTTGTGGGTTTATCCGTCCCGATTGTAAAAGGTTTGCAAAAAGGTTTTGTCATACACCGCCAGCAGGTTCGGCTTGAAGGGCTGTGCCCGCAGTGCGCCTGAAAAACAGCATCGGAGGACCAATAAGATACGAGAATTTCAGAAACGGAATTGTGGACGAGGTGTCTGCATATAGTTACAATACCCGTCGTTAAAGCTTGCCCTTTAAGTTCTAAAGCCATATGCAAGTAGCGTATGGGCAGGGATAATGCTGTGAGAGGTCTTCGGGTAAGATATACTCACAGGTGAGAAAATCGTCAAAAATCAAGAATTGGACTTTGGAGTTAACAAATGTTGAAACAATTATACATATCCAACGACGGTAAGCTGCAGGGAGATGGCAAAGCAGAGCCGTTGGTTTATGTTTATACTGCTCCAACCGCCGAAGAGAAAAAGCAACTTATCGAGCAGTATAAAATTGACGAACATACTCTTAATTCCTCGCTTGACCCGGATGAATTGTCGCGTCTTGAATTTGAACCGGAACACACTGCGATGATTTTCAAACGGCCGAAACACTATGCCACCGAAGATGATTTTTTGTTCAGGGTGGCATCTACCGGAGTTTTCATATTCAAGGACAAATTGATAATTGTGTCGGTTGATGAGGTGCCACTATTCGAGGGAAGGCTTTTTCTAAAGGTGCATTCCATACAGGATATCGTGATAAAACTTATTAACCGTTCTATTTTTCACTTCCTCGAACACTTAAAGGCAATAAATATGCTTTCCGGCTCTATTGAGCATCTGATAAGCACCTCAATGGAAAATAAATATCTGCTCAATCTATTTACGCTCGAAAAGAGCCTGGTATATTATCTCAATGCCACCAATTCCAACGGAGTTCTTATAGAAAGGCTTAAAAACAACGCCAGCAAAATAGGTTTCAACCCGGAGAACCTGGAATTCCTTGACGACCTTACCATCGAGAACAACCAGTGCCGAGAGCAAGCCAACATATATTCGCAGGTGCTCGCAAGCATGATGGATGCAAGGGCCTCTATAATCGCCAACAACCTGAATATTCGTATCAAGACGATAACGATTTTGACAATTGCAATTATGGTTCCAACATTTGTGGTAAGTTACTTTTCAATGAATGTCAAGATGCCATTTGAAGCGAGTAATCCTATATCTTTTTGGTTTATCAGCGGTCTGGCAGCGTTGTCGGCCGGCACTCTGGTATTTTTCTGGTGGCGCAGGCGATGGTAACAGGCATATATGTGCCTGCAGTGTGCTTGCCGGCTGATATCTGATAAAGATTGAAGTTGTCTTTTAGCGATAGGTGATAGGATTTAACGTGAACCTGTATCCGTTAAGATTTAAGCCGATTTACAAGAAGCGAATATGGGGCGGGCAAAAACTTAGAGAGTTTTTCAATAAAGACATACCTTCAGGCGAAAAAATCGGCGAAAGCTGGGAAGTAGCTGATTTGCCGGATGATAAATCCATAATCACAAATGGCGAACTGGCTGGGCAGACACTCGGCTCGGCAGTTGAAAAATATCCCGAAGAAATAATGGGTGATGAGAGTTACTCGGGTCATTTTCCACTGTTGATTAAATTCCTTGATGCTGAAGATATCTTAAGCGTCCAGGTCCACCCTGATGAGCGAACCTGCCGGCGCATGGGTAAAGGAGAGCCAAAAACGGAATGCTGGTATATAATATCCGCTGCGCCCGGCGCATTTATATATAAAGGACTAAAAAAAGGTGTGACCCAAAAGCAATTTGCCGAAGCGATAAAGAAAGGCAATGTAGCTGATATGCTGGCAAAAGTGCCTGTTGAGGCAGGCCAGTGTCACTATCTTCCAGCCGGCACCGCCCATAGTATCGGCGCAGGCCTGTTGATAGCAGAGATTCAAACACCCTCAGATACTACATATCGGGTTTTTGACTTTAACAGAATTGACGATACCGGTAAGCCAAGGCAGCTGCACGTAGAAGAAGCACTGCAAAGCATCCACTTTAATGAGTCCGGCGGCAATCTGCCGATAACGACGATAGGTCGGCTGGTAGAATGCGAAAACTTTAAGGTAGATAAAGGTCACCAGGGAAAAAGCTGTGAGATGCTTCTTTCGCAGGGCAAAATGAAAACACTGATTATTTTATCCGGCTTCGGGATAATCCTGGCGGATAAGGCAAATCCCTTTGAATTCAAGGCAGGTGATTGCCTACTTGTTCCTGCTGCTTTTGAAGGAGCAATGCGGTTTGCCGACGACACACAATATTTGACGGTGACAATTTAGCCGATTCAAGGTTTGGTTGTTGGATTGTCGAATTAAACTGTATTGTGTCTTATAACAAGAGGCAAAAATGGCAATGCGGAATAATAAAAAGAAACATCCAATAGCCCTATTTTTACTGGCTTTTGCTGCAGTTATAATCTTAATGTTTATTTCCAAATACAGGTCAGCACTTGTGCAGGAACTTAGCAGCCCTGAGGGTGGGGTGAAGAAATTGTCAACATATGGAAAACAACTTATAGCAATCTCGCCAGATAATGAGGTTTACAACTGGAGCTGGGATGTTTTGTCTAATGGGCCTCAAACCGGCTCAATTAACGCCCAAAAGGTGGTGGCTATGAGTGGCGACCGTTTCCTGTGGATTCCCAGTGGTATAGACAACTATCTCATAGTCGGAAAATTAAAAGGCAACGAGGAATTGGGTCGGCTGTCGTTAGGTCCGGACAAAAAGTGCAAATTGCTACAAGCAAGCCAAAACGGTAATTATGCTGCTGCTGCGTTTGCAATTGAAGGACCCGGCAAACAAATCCAATTGGCTGTAATTGTTCCTGAGCTAACCATTATTCGTCCGGTTGAGACAAAAACTATGGAGGAAGGATTGAGATTAAATGACATTGATATATCGAACGACGGTGCACTTATAGCAGCTGTCGGCGGAAATGACAAAGGATATCTGCTTGTTGCCGATGTAAATGACAAGCAATTGTTATGGGAGCATTATGTAGAAGATTGCACTGAACTGAACAAAGTTGTTATCTCTCCGGATGGTGGGACGGTTTATGCATCAGAGTCAGGCAGGCGGGTATATGTCTTTGACATTTCGGGCAAAAAACTGGTTAGAAAGCTTGAAATGGATAAATACAAAACCCCCGCAAACAATCCACAGACTATTTCTTGTATCACGGTAAGTTCTGATGGTCACTTACTGGCTGCTGCCAGCTTACCTTCTTCGAGATTGTGGATATGGGATGCCCAGACCGGTGAAAAGATTGTTACGATGAAGGCCGGTCACTTCGCAACTTCCAGTATAGTGTTTTCACCGGATTCAATTTTGTTAGCGGAGGCGGACCTGACTAAAAGCCCAGTAAAGGTTTGGAGAATTTCAAAAAACCCCTGACAGGACAAAAAATAAAAGCTGTGAAATACCCGATGTGACTGACATTTTTGCTAATGACAAGGTAAAAACTCACGAGAAAAGAATGAACAATTCTCGAACCCATAACGACAACTCTCGGTTTTCAAATATAAAGCTGGGAATTGTATGCCCGATGGCCAACGAGCGGTCAACAGCCGTAGAATTCGTAAACGCGGTATTGCAGCAGTGCAAGGATTTTCCGGATGTAAATTTTTTTGTTATATTTGATAATAGCTGCAAAGACGGCACGATTAACATACTCAAGAACATGCAAAATAAACCACATGAACTTCGAGTAATTTGGGCTCCTGAGAATAAATGTGTTGTGGACGCATATATTCGAGGGTATCGTGAGGCCATTGGTGCGGGTTGTGATTGGATATTGGAGATAGACGGCGGCTTTAGTCATCAGCCCACAGAAATCCTAAGATTCCTTGATAAAATGTCTCAGGGTTATGAATGTGTATTCGGCAGCAGGTTTTGCAAAGGCGGAAGATTTACAGATGCGCCGTTGAGCCGACGTTTTATTAGTCGTGCAGGGAGCATTTTGGCCAATATTTTGCTTGGCACAAAACTCAAGGATATGACCAGCGGCTTTGAGATGTTCACCAGAAACTCCCTGCGTGAAGTCCTGGACAAAGGAATTCAGTCTCGTGGTCATTTTTTTCAGACGGAAATAAAAGCTTACTGTCGAAATCTGCGGATAGTTGAGGTGCCGATTCATTATCGTTCACCCAGTCAAGGTGTAACCGGCGGCGTTATTCTGGATGCTTTCAAAAATTTATTTCGCTTATTTAGAAAACGGCTTGTTGGTAACTTATAGCTCTTGATGGGAAAATATTCAGATTTATGGAAGATAAAATTTCTATTATCGTGACTTCCATTGCCAGCCCCAATGAGATTCTTCGCCAGCTGGCCCAGGGTTGCAGTAAAAGAGGGTGTCAATTCATCGTCATAGGTGACCAGGGGAGCCCGGCTGAATTTCATATCGACGGCTGCGACTTTTATAGTCTCCAAAGACAAAAGGAAACAGGTTTTAGATTTGCTCAACTTTGTCCGACAAGGCATTATGCTCGCAAAAATATCGGCTACCTTCTGGCAATGCGCAATGGTTCATCGATAATTATCGAAACCGACGATGACAATATCCCCTGCCAGGAGTTCTGGGACAATCGGCAACGAATCCAGAACACTGCAGTTCTCGAAAATAACGGCTGGGTGAACGTTTACAGATATTTCACCGACCAGTATATCTGGCCCCGCGGCTTTCCTCTTAGCCATCTGAAGGAGGTATTACCCCCTTTCGAAACGCTTAGCAAAGCTGAGTGTGATTGTCCAATTCAACAGGGATTGGCTGATGATAATCCTGATGTTGATGCTGTATATCGCCTAACCCTAACGCTTCCGCAGAGCTTTAGGAAAGACTGTCGAATTGCAATGGCAGAGGGTTCATGGTGTCCCTTTAACAGCCAAAACACTACCTGGTGGATAGATGCGTTTGAGCTGCTTTATCTGCCGGCCTATTGTTCTTTTCGAATGACTGATATCTGGCGGAGCTTCATCGCCCAAAGAATTGCCTGGCTTAATGGATGGACGATTTTATTTCACGAGCCCACTATGAGACAGCAGCGCAATGTGCATAATCTGTTGCGTGATTTCAGCGATGAAATACCCGGATATCTACACAATAATGAAATTCGCGAAGCTTTAGAGACTTTGTCTCTGGAAGCAGGCATTGAGAAAATCGGCGATAATCTTAAAGTTTGTTATGAGAAGTTAGTCGGCATGTCCCTAATCGGCAGGGAAGAATTAGCATTGCTCAATGCCTGGCTTGAAGATATCAAGCGAATTCGCTAATCTACCGGTCAATATACTCATTAAAACTTATGTAAATGAAAGACAGAAATAGTTCTTACACTATGAAAAATATAGCGACGAGCTACCTTGCTGTGTTTTTAGCTGCCTCTTTACTTTATATAGTCAGCTGTGCACCGGGAGTGCTCTGGCAGGATAGCGGTATATATCAATACCGAATCTGGCATAATGATATTGAGGGCAGCCTCGGCCTGGCCCTTTCACATCCGCTTTACCATATTATTGGCATAGGCGTGAAAAACATTCCTTTGGGCGAGTTCGCTTACAGAATAAATTTGATTTCAGCAATTTCCGCTGCATTTACAATTGCAAATTTATTTTTGCTACTGCGATTGTGGCTAAAAAGAATTTTACCTGCAGTTATCGCTGCTGTTACTTTGGCCCTTTCACATACGATGTGGCTGAACGCTTCGATTGCTGAGGTCTATACACTTTATACAGCATTATTCACGGCAGAATTGGTATTTTTGCTGCAGTATCTTAAAAGTAAACGCATCGGTTATCTGTATTTACTCGGACTTTTTAACGGATTAGCAATTGCCAACCATATGTGGGGTGTTATTGCTTTTGCCTGCTATCTGGTGCTTTTGATAACTTTACTCGTAAAAAAGCAAATCAATCTGAAACACTTTGTGATTATAGCTGTGCTGTGGATTATAGGTGCGTCTCCGTATGAATATTTAATTATTAAAAACGTCGTTGAAACGGGTGATTTTACAGCCGTTGTGTCTTCTGCATTTTTTGGTAAAAGATGGCAAGGAAATGTTCTTAATACTTCTATTTCAGTCAGGCTTATCAAAGAAAATCTGATACTTATGGCATATAATTTTCCCACGCCCAATGTCGTTTTTTTCTTTATGGGTTTGTACGGCTTGAAAGAGTTGTCGCTGAGCCGTAGTTTTACAAAAATCATTTTGACGTTGTTGGTACTTTTTTTAGTATTCGCATTTAGATATACCGTGCCGGATAGATACGTATTTTTTATGCCCTTTTATTGTTTGACTGCAGTTTTAATCGGTGTGGGAGTATACTTTTCATTCAGGTCGTATCCACAAAAGCAATATACGATTTTAATTCTGGCGTTTGCATTTCTGCCATTGGCAGCATATAAATTTGTGCCTTTAGTTGCTGAGAAAGCTGGAATCAATTTAGGAACAAAGAGAACAATTCCCTACCGTAATGAATACATTTGGTTTTTGCAACCCTGGAAAACCGGTTACAACAACCCGGAGCAGTTCGCAAAGGAAGCCCTATCCGGGGTTGAAAAAGAGGCGATAATAATTGCGGATAGTACCACTGTTTTTCCCCTCTGGTATGTTCAGGAAGTTAAGGGAACAAGACCAGATGTAAAAATAATTTCAACGCAAAGAAACTACAAAAATCCCATTGCATTTCCTACTATAGACACTATTGGTAATCTGGTGGCAGAGCGGGCGTTTTATGTTGTATCGCCTGTAGAGGGTTATTGTCCGGACTTTCTGCTGGAGCGGTATGAATTTGAAAAGAGAGGAGTTCTCTGGAAGGTAATTAACTAACGCTGGCCAAGGTTAGTTTAACTCTGAACAATACCCTCATCATTTATCTTTAGAGTCGGAGCTCATATCCCAATCAAGCTTGTATATTTCAAATGGGCCAAAATAAGGGTCGCGGAACTCGTCTATCTTAGTGCCGAACCTTTTACATACCTCGTCCAGCGTTAACGATGGACGAAAAGCTGGCATATCAACTGGCGGTGAAGCCACACCATGGCTGGTATTAAATAACCAAGCTGACCTGATGGCGTAATCGAAATGGTGTTTGCGTATCATATCAACCGTTTGCCGGTAAGGCATTACGGTGGTATCTACAGGGTAAGGTCCATAACGGTAATGTTCATAACCCAACCAAAAAATCCCCTCCCCAAATACACGGTCATCTCGGTCCACAACTGATGCAACACGAGCTACAACCTTATCAAAATCAGCACCCCGAAGACGATGAAACATTATTGAAATGGCAGAGATGCAAATTGACACATAAATAACCACAATACTTACGCTGACGGCGAGGCAGAGCTTACGCCGATCCTGCAATAGCATGATGTGACCGGACCTGATACGCCAGACCAAACGAATCATCAACGCACAGAAGAAAGGCGTCACCGCTACAAGATATCTACCAGTAGTGTTGGTTGATGCAATAGGCAATATAATGACATACAGGCCAATAATGGTGGCAAGGATTTTATCTGCATAAGTGGACCGATACCACGCCAAAAACCAGGAAGCGGCCATGATTATACCCAAAGGTGCTCCTTTCGGCCATTGCAGAAAATGTTTCCAGCGGCTAATTTCACCAACTACAGGTATACTGGTCCGACCCCAACCGCTTCGCATCTGTTCGAGGAAACTTACATTCGGGTCCTGAATCGACCAAAATACATAAACGATATAAGGTAAAATCATCACCACGAAACCCAAACAACCCCATAAGGCCAGACGCCAGACTTTTCTATTCCTCAACCATATAAGTACAGAGGCAGCGACCGCGACGTCGAGCATAAATCCCATCGGATGTGAAAGAAACGCCAACGCAGCGAGTATACCTGCAAGAAGAGCAGTTCGCCGCGAGTCGGTATCAAATGAATGCACTATACACCATAAAGCGGCCATTGCTAACGCTATGCAATAAATTTCAGGCCGAACTCGGCGACTAACTTCAAAAAACCAAGGATGCAAAATAGTTGCTATCACGGTATAAACAGCTTGCTTATCGCCAAACCAGCGTCGCATCAGAGCATAAAGACTAACAACGGCCAATACGCTGAGTATTAATGAGCCTATACGACTGGCTAAAATACTATAACCAGCTATTTTAAAAATGACGGCACAAACAAAAGGCAAAATGACCCGAGGCTGTACAAAATGGATGTGCATACCACCAAAGCCTTCGATGAATTGATGCCTCAACTCACCGAAAGAGGCCAAACTGTGCCCTAATGATGAGTCCCAAACCTCATCCGTGTAGAGACGAGGTACAGTTTTGAGATAGATCAATCCTAACGAAGCCTGCAAGATAGTGAGAATGATTATATCTCGCTTCCATCTAGACATCGGCTGTCTTATTGCTTCCTCTCAAAACGTAGTTATTTTTTTAAAAATTGAATGTCAATTTTATTTATTTTGGCTTAGCCAGTAACCTCATTTTCTCGTTGATTATTCTTGTGGATTGCTCCGCGTAATCCTTCCATCTTTAAGTAACCCTTTTTCCATACAACCAGGCCAGAGATTATAAAGACAGAAACATATACAATCACAGCATAAGGCCACGTTTTTATTTTTGTGGTTAAGCCCATCACTAAACCAATTATTGCATAGATACTGGCAAGGACATAAGAAATAGCTACTGTCTTTTTCAAAGGTATTCCTCTATCTATCATCTGGTCGTATATATGGCCTCGGTCTGAAACAAATAAAGGCCTATGATTAAGCAATCTTCTGGCAAGCGCAACTGCAGTATCGAGAATTGGCAAGCCAAATACAACGATTGAAGCCAACCACCAGCGCGGTGTTTGCTCTGCAAATAAAATCATCAATGCAGCTATAATGAGGCCCAAAAACACGCTACCCGCATCCCCCATAAATATTTTTGCTGGATAACGATTGAAAGGCAAGAAGCCGCAGACCCCTCCTAAAAGGCCAAGACAGATTATAACTCGCACAGGGTCGCCGGCTTTACTAAATTCCCAGGTTGTTAGATGTATAGACAAAAGCAGCATGGCTATGCTGATAATCACTGTTACACCTGCACAAAGTCCATCCAGACCATCGAGCAGATTCAAAGAATTCGTTGCACCAATAACGAAAAATATCACAATCAAACCCTGAAGGATTATTTCGAGATTATGGGGTAACGACCAATTAAAAAAATCTTTAATCGGATGAAGATTCGGCACAATGCCAACCGCCAGCAAGGCGATCGCTGCAGCAGTTTGTCCAAGTATTTTCTTCGATGGTTTCAGGTCAAATATATCATCGGCGAGACCAACAAGACATGCGATAATAGCGCCTGCCATAATACCGAGCAGCCATTTTAAAGCCGGGCTGGAAAATTCTTCATTTCTTAAACAACCGATGCCTGCCAATGCTCCGACTGTTAAACCGATGAGAATGCCCAGACCGCCGAGATATGCTATGGGTTCCTTATGTGTTTTGACCAGGTCATCTGGTTTGTCAACAATACCAAATTTTATGGCTATTTTTTTGCAAAACCAGGTAGCAGCCAATGCAGAAAGAAACGACAAGACCAGAACTGGCCAGAATCTCATCGCCCAGACAATTTCCTTTTTTGGTCCAATCAATTGGTCAAATATCATTTTTTATCCCGATTTTTTGGAAGGTTATCGACCCAAACTTCGCCATCGTAGCGAAGCATCATTAAATTATCTTTAAATCCATTGAAGCGAATATTCACTTTTTCACCAAGTAGCTCCTGTAGTATCCATTTTGGGAAGTTAGCTCCCGCTTTGATTGACAGTGGCGCCCCGCCCCCAAATCGCGGATTTACTTCGATGAATTTTATTTTATCATCGCAAGTTAAAAACAATTGCAAAGTTATGACGCCTGGCCCCGCTCCAAGTGCCTCGACCAGTCTTGCAGACTCACTCATAATGCGAGAGTTTTTTACTACCTGTCCTTTGCTTACCTCGCCAGATCTTACCTCAATGCGTTTTCTTGGAACGACACAGCGGGCCTTCATATTGAAATCAACATACACATCGCAGGTGTGTTCGGTACCTTTGATAAATTTCTGACAAATGGCATTCGGCACTCTCTTTGCAAAAAACAACAGCTCTTTGCGATTTTTTACAGCGGCGTTTCCTCTGCTGGCGTAGCCATCCCAGGGTTTTAGAAAGTAAGGCCAGCGGATGTTTTTTTTCGACAGTGCAGTATGAACACTCATAGTAACAGGAGTGTCAAAATCATTCTTCAGAAGGAAACGATATGTTTTTCTCTTGTCCTGACAAATGCCGACTACTTCGGGTGCCGATACAAGCACGCGACAGCCAAGCGTCCTAAATTTTGGCCTGTTCTGAGCCAAGAGTTTCAGGTCAAGGTCAACGGTGGGTATGAGCAATTTTACGTTGTTAGTTTTGACAATCGACAGGAGTTGTTTGATATAGTCGGCATGTGTTATCGGGTTAACCACAAAACCTTTATCGCATAACTGCAGGGCAGAGCTTAGCCCGGTAGCATCTGTGCCAAGAAATGAGGCGTTTATTTTCAGCTGTTTTGCCGCCCTGCGAAAGCTGTTTAGCAGTGAAACCCGTCTGCCAATGCAAGTGAACAAAACGCCAAACTTATTTCCAATTTTCGGTTTTCGATTTTTGATTTCCGGTTCCTTACAAAACCTTAACATTTAGTTTTCGGTCTTTTCCCTACCGGTTTTTAACAAAAAAACAGGAAAAAGTCAACATTTAATTCCCAGCTTCCAAGATTGGAAGCAGCAAACAACTCTCATTTTCCTTGACATTTCATCGTGAAACTCTATACTAACCGTTCCAGTTCAAAGAGCCAATTAAAAGCAAGTGACTGGCCAGTGACTGCCGAAAAAGTGAATGATTATGCTCTGTTTGGTTTTTGCAGGACTTTCGACGAGCCGGGCGTGTTTCAAAGACGTTATATATGAAAGAGTGGAAAAGTAAAATCAAAGACAAAACAATTACCGTCGGTGTTTTAGGACTTGGCTATGTAGGCCTGCCTTTAGCCAGGGAGTTTGCTTCAGTGGGACTAAAGGTGGTGGGTTTCGACATCGATGAAAAGAAGGTCAGGACCCTGAATTCCGGTCGGAGTATTATTAAACATGTTCCTCATTCACAAGTCAGAAAAATAGTAAGAACCGGGTGCTTCCGTGCCACATCCGATATGGCCCGTTTGAAAGATGTAGATGCCATATTAGTTTGTGTGCCCACACCACTGACGCAAAACCGTGAGCCGGACATGCAATTTATCATTGGAAGCAGCGAACGGATTGCCAAATACCTGCGGGCAGGACAACTGGTCGTTCTTGAAAGCACAACTTATCCCGGTACTACCCGCGAGCTTATGGCACCAATACTTGAAAAAAGTGGGTTAAAAGCAGGGAAAGATTTCCAGCTCGCATATTCACCGGAGCGCGAAGACCCCGGCAATAAACACTTTACAACTAAAACTATCCCCAAGGTGGTTGGCGGCCTGACAACTAAATGCCGCGATATGGCCTGTGAACTGTATAACACCGCCATTATTAAGACGGTGCCCTTGTCCAGTCTTGAAGCAGCCGAGGCCACAAAAATCCTCGAGAATGTTTACCGCTGCATAAATATAGCTATGGTCAACGAGCTGAAGATAGTTTTTGACAGGATGGGCATCGATATCTGGGAGGTTATCAGGGCGGCAAGCACCAAGCCGTTCGGCTTCACAGCGTTTTACCCGGGTCCGGGTCTGGGCGGTCATTGCATACCAATCGACCCATCTTATCTGACCTGGAAGGCACGGCAGTATAATATGCCGACGCGTTTTATCGAACTGGCAGGTGAAATCAATACCAATATGCCGCATTATGTTATTGCAAAAACAATGGAGGCACTAAATGAGCGTAAGAAGAGCTTAAATGGCTCAAAGGTCCTTGTACTGGGCTTAGCTTATAAAAAAGACATTGATGATTTGCGTGAGTCTCCTTCGATAGAACTGATTGAACTGCTGCGTCAAAAAGGAGCTAAGGTTGACTACAACGACCCATACATTCCTAAGACCCACAAGCAGCGTCAGCATGACCTGAGAATGACAAGCAAAAAATTATCGGCCAAGATGCTGGCCGGTTATGATGTAGTCCTGATATCGACCGACCACAGTGATTATGATTATGACCGGGTCGTTAAGAATGCAAAACTCGTGGTGGACACCCGAAACGCCACCGTGGCAATTCGCGGCAGAGACAGAAAAAAAATTGTAAAGGCCTAAGGGATAAGTATAAGTCACTTTTACTTCTTGTATGCTGAAAAAGGAGAATAGAGTTGCTCAAACCAAGTGAAAATCCGCCTATGATTTGGCCTGGTGTAAATTCGATTCGCGATTTTGCAGGTTTATGGTGGGTTGCTCATACCAAAAGCAGGAATGAAAAGGCCCTGGCGCAGGATTTGATTCGCAAAGATATCAGTTACTTTCTTCCAATGACCAATAAAGTTCATCGCCGCAAGGGTAGAACAATGCGGTCGCTTCTGCCATTGTTCAGCGGATATTTATTCTTTTGTGGCGAAGAGAATCAACGGATAGAACTGTTGAAAACAAATCGCGTAGCGAATCTAATCGAGGTTAGAGACCAGGAGAACTTACTCGACGAGCTATTACAAATAGAGCAGGCTATCCGAGCAGGCGCTCCTTTAACGTCGTATAAGTATATCAAGGCAGGCCAGCGCTGCAGGGTTACAGCAGGTCCATTAGCTGAATTGCATGGTGTTGTTGTTAAAACTAAAAACACTACGCGTCTGGTCCTGCAGATAGATATGCTCGGGCAGGCGGCAAGTGTTGAAATAGATATTGATATGATTGAGATTCTCGATTAACTCAAAGGTCCGGGAAACGAACATCAAGTTTGCCTTGAAGCGAGATGAGGTGGCAGAAAATCTGAGATATTATATAATGGAGTTCGCAAGGAACATTTAGGAGAGACATTATGGACATCGTTATAAAAATAGTGGGCATAGTTATAGTTTTTCTCGCAGCTTTGTTCTTAATAAAGCCGGATATTATGAAGCGAGTGTTTGAATTCTTTAAACATGGAAAACGCATATACCTTGCAGGACTGGTAAGGTTGGTTCTGGCGGTTGTATTTTTACTTGCCGCCCGTGAATGTGATATCACCTGGGTTATAGCTGTCTTTGGGATTCTTTTCTTAATATCAGGACTATCGATATTTATGATTGGTGCTGAAAAGCTCAAGCCGATGATTAGCTGGTTTCAAAATAAATCGACCCTGCTGCTTAGAGTAATGGCTGTTATCGTTCTGGCCATTGGAGCCATTATTATCTATTCGGCATAAGATAAACCGACAGAGTTTATTAAATGGCTAAGTCAAGAGAAATAGCAGCTTATACGGAAAAGCTCGGTTGATAAAAGAAGACCAAACAACGCGTTTTGAAGGGATAAGCCTATGAGCTTGGTAACAGCAAACAATTTATCAAAGGCGTATGTAAAGGGAGAGCTAAAGGTTGAGGCATTAAAAGATTTGAATTTTGAAATCGAACCGGCCTCTTTTGTTTCTTTCATTGGCCCATCTGGTAGCGGCAAGACCACTCTCTTAAACCTCATTGGTTGTCTGGATAAGCCAACTTCGG
>CAYTTK010000043.1:11926-18456 GCA_964440735.1 uncultured Pirellulales bacterium | reverse complement strand
CATCATTTGTGACGAGGCCCAAAACACATCACCCCTGCAGATGCTGATGGTATTGACAAGATTGGGCCACGGCTCCAAAATGATAATAACCGGTGACATAACACAAATTGACCGGGAACCCAGCCAGAAAAGTGGAATGGTCGAAGCAACAAAAATACTGCGGCGAATCAAAGGAATAGGTTTCGCAGAGTTGACTCAGAGAGATATTGTTCGGCATCGATTAGTCCAGAATATCGTGCGGGCCTACAAGAAAAAGACAAAAGCTAATCAGTAACCTGTAATTATTTAGCCATTTAACTATAAAATGTGGTTATTCAGAAAAACAAGTCCACGGCGAAGCCAGGTACGCAAGAATATATCTGTTGAGCGATTTTCTCGACTGAAATGGCTTACCGATACCGACAGTTTAATCTCGGCCTTTTTATGGCTGCTTTTCGTTGTTCTCTGTATTTCCATCTTATCATACAAGCGTGCGCTTATACCAGTAGCAGCCATTGCAGTTCTGATTTCTCTGGCTGCGGCCTTTTATATCTACAACTTCCAGGACAGGATAGTAAAAAATCATATCAGAGCTTCAGTGCTGGCGGGCCTATTTATTCTGCTGTTGACTGCAACGAAAGTCGGGGTCCTATTGCCCAACCATCATACCTTCTGGGCCACGGCAACTGCTGTTGCGGCAGCAATTATTTTGACAATCTCCTATAATCAGCGTTTTGCAATAGGTATGAGTTTATTTTATTGTTTGCTGGCTTATCTCGCAGCAGGACCAGTGCCAAGTGGCAAATATCAACTGACGGGTATGAACCTGATTTTGACAATGATAGCGGCTGTTTATACGTGCTGTTTCTATTTGAAAGAAATACGCACACGGATGAAACTGCTCAAAGTCAGCGCCTTGTCAGCGATTATGGTGTTCATAACAGCAGTCTTTGTGGCTTATCTGGATTCTTCGGTTGAAAGTCCCCAGACCGCTGACATATTTAGCAGTGCCGCTTACCATGCAGGAGCAGTTTTTCTGATGGGTATGCTTATCCAGAGTTTGCTTCCGCTTATCGAAAAAATCTTCCGAATAGCTACAAGTATGACACTGCTGGACTACAGCGATGCCAATCAGCCGTTGTTAAAACGACTTGCAATGGAAGCTCCCGGCACGTTCAGCCATAGTTTGTTGATTGGTTCTATATCCGAGACAGCCGCCGAAGCAATCGGTCGAAATGGTCTTTTGTGCAGGGTCGGTGCTTATTATCACGACATTGGAAAAATAAATAAGCCGGGCTATTTTGTCGAGAACGAAATGGGTTCAGCCAGCCGGCATAAAGAACTATCACCAGCAATGAGTCATTTAATTATTGTAGGCCACGTCAAGGATGGAATAGAAATGGCCAAGGAATACGGTTTACCCAGCGTGCTTCGACAATTTATCGAAACACACCATGGCACGACATTGGTTGAACATTTTTACAACGAGGCCAAAAAGCAAAAAACTCAGAACTCAAAGGGTAAAACTGCTGATGTGCCTTCTGAAAGTGAGTTCAGGTATCCCGGTCCCAAGCCAATGACTAAAGAAGCTGCGATTGTGATGTTGGCCGACGCCATAGAAGGGGCTGTCAGAAGCCTGCCCGAAGTAACACCTGCGAGAATAGATGTAGTCGTACACAATATGGCTATGAAACGCTTGCAGGACGGCCAATTTGATGAATGCGAGCTCTCTCTGCGGGAACTGAGCCAGATAGAGGCGAGTATATCAAAGACCCTTGCGGTACATTATCACGGCAGAATCGCATACGCTAAAGCACCAGATGTGCCCGATAGTATGCAATCCCAATCCCAGCAAACCGAACAAATAAACGACTAACAATTATGGGTTCTGCTAAAAAAGGACAACATATAACCGTTCAAATCGCCAAAAATTTCAAAAACATAGACGTTTCTCTACTTAAGCTTAAAGAATTGGTAAGGACCATTTGCAAGCGTTTTAAGCTCTTAAAAGCAACAGTCAGTATTGCGATTGTTGACGATGCCGAAATTCGCATGCTAAACAAACAGTTCCTGAAACGAAAAAGCACCTGTGATTGTTTGAGTTTTGATTTGTCCGACGATGAAAATCAAAAATCAAAAATCAAAAATCAAAAATTATTCGAGCTGGTTGTTAACGGCGAAATGGCCGTCAGACAGGCAAAGTTGCAAGGCCACTCAAGCGAGGCAGAACTGGCACTTTACATAACACATAGTCTGCTGCATAACCTTGGATTTGACGATTCCACGGGGAGTCAGTCAAAAATAATGCACGATACAGAAAACGAAATTTTACAACAACTCGGCTATGGTTTAATATATAATTATTAGCTTGCATTACATTGTTTCAATCGCTGACTACGAACTAAGAGCCAATTGAAAGGATATTAAAAAGTGAGTTATGCCGGCTGGATGGTGTTGTTGATTTGTATTCTTGCTGGCGGTGAACTGTTCTTTTCCGTCAGTACGATTGCTCTGCGAACATTTTCACTCATCAAACTACAGCAAGCCCTAAAGGCAGCAAACAAAGAGGCAGGTCCGGAAGAACTCGCCGACAGGTTGGTAGAAAACGCTGAAAAGATGATTTTGGCCTGCTCGTTATACAGGGTCATCTTTAATATGTGCATATTGCTTGTGCTTGCTAATGTTTTCACAACATTACGTCCGGCCAGTTCTCAATTCGCCAATTATCTGCTTACATTTATTATTGCAATCGCAATATTCTCGATGTTCAGTCTGGCAATTCCACACGCCTGGGCTAAATATGCAGGCGAGAAAATCCTCAGCCGAACATACAAACTATTGATATTCTTTACAATTGCGGTCTCGCCTGTTCTTTACCTCTGGAAATTCATTGACGGTCTTGTTAGACGCCTGGCTGGTGTAACCGAAACAACACCTGAAGAACAGCAGGAAGAAAAACAGCAGGATTTCTTAACCGGCCTTGAGCAGCGCAGAACCGAGGGCGTGCTCGATGAAGAACAGCAGCAAATGATTGAAAATGTGCTGGAGCTAAGCGAGGCCACCGCTTGTGAAATTATGACTCCTCGAACAGATATAGTAGCGGTCGAAGTAAATTCTGGTTTGCAAGAGGTATTGAAAACCATTATTACCGCAGGACACACACGTGTTCCGGTCCACGAAGAAAGTATAGACAATATAATAGGCCTGATTTACGCCAAGGACCTGCTGAGCGAAATCGGCAGGAGTTCTGAGGAGTTCAAACTACGCGACAAAATGAGAGGTGCCTATTTTGTCCCCGAAACGAAACCTCTTAGGATTTTGCTGCACGAGTTTCAAAATCAAAAACAGCATATAGCGATAGTGCTCGATGAATACGGCGGAACAGCCGGTATTGTTACTTTGGAAGATATCCTTGAAGAGCTTGTCGGGGAAATAACTGATGAATATGAAGAGACCCCGCCCGAACCTGTAAAGAAGATAGACCAAAGCACCATTGAGGTTGATGCCAGAACGTATGTTGATGACCTCAATGACCAGTTTGAATTGAATCTTCCGGAAGACGAAGACTACGATACGATAGGCGGATTTGTCTTCTCGCGTCTTGGATATATTCCCCAAACCGGTGAGATATTCGATTATGAAAATCTGAAATTTACTATCGCTTCCGCCGAGCCCAGAAGAATAAAACGTATCAAAATCCACATAACCGGTAATCAATAGTAAATAATCAATGTTAACTAAAGACCTGGCTATTTGCATACGCGCCACAGATTTTTCCGAAACATCCCAGATAGCGATTTTTTTTACCCGGGCGAACGGCAAAGTCAGCACCATCGCCAAGGGTTCTAAGCGGCCCAAATCAGCATTTGACGGACCTATCGAAGTATTTGCGCACGGGGAAATTGTCTTTTTAGATTCGAATAAAGAAAAACTTGCGACATTAACAGAATTCCAGCAGCAGCCGGGCTTTACACACTTAGCCAACAACATTTTCGCCTTAAACTGCTGCCTTTTTGCCGTTGAGTTACTTAGTAGTTTGACAGACGACTACGACCCACATCCGGGGCTTTTCGATAGTTTTCAGCAGTTTTTACAAAATATCGACGAGTATCGAGAATCGAGAATCGAGCATCGAGGCATGCTTTCGCTGCTGATATTGTTTCAGTTGGCTCTTCTGAGAGAAATCGGCCTGATGCCGGTATTGGATTACTGCGTGAATTGCAAAAGACAAAGGACGACCCAGGCTTCGCCTTCGGCTACGCCGAGGCAGGCGAGCGACGAGTTTTATTTTAGCAGTTCTGCAAACGGCCTTATTTGCAGAGATTGCGAGGCAAGTTTCCCGGACAAAATTCGGCTAACTAAAAACGCAGCAGATTGTCTGAGTAATCGAAAACTTATCAAAGGTGCAGATGAAAAAATACTGGATGAAATCGAGAAGGTTTTAATTGGTCATTTCACAGAACTTATTGGTAAACCGCCCAAAATGGCAAAATATATCCAGAAAAGCTGAGAGGAGAGATGGTTTTTTAGGGTAAATCCGCCAAAGGCGGATAAAAATGGGGAAACGTTTAGTAGGTATGCCACAGGCATACAAATAAAATAGTATTCGAACTGGAAGCAGCAGAAGCAAATCAAGAAACAAAATCGGGGAAAGATCAAATTAAATAATCAAGATTGGACTTGACTTAGAAACGTTTTTATTCTATAATAAAAAGATTGCAGGGGCCACTTTGGATGTGGCCCCACGAAATAAACGGGGTAATAACAAGTTTTGGAAGCTTGCTATCGTTTTCCTGGTTTATTTCGGTGCAATGTTGCGGTTTCTTAATGAGCCACGACTTCATGTCGTGGCTTAAAGTTTTTCAGCTTTCATCGGCCCTTGTATTCAGTTTTTTCTCTACTTTATTTAACATAACCTTTACAATATCAAGATCTTCTGGCTCATTTATGGCAATAGTCGAGTTCATCCCCGGCCCTAAAAATTTCACTATATAGGAATCCGGTGATGAGGCAACCTTGCTTTCTCTCGAATCTATTTCGTCGAACTCAAAACCACTTTTCTGATTGCCCGTATCACTAAGAGTGGTATCATTTTGCGATCCACGGCTAAGAACTATTATATTATCCGGTGTTATTAATCCGACTTCTTTTGCGCCACCTATAAAATGGGTTTTTACCCGACGAGCTATTCCCTCAGGCACGCCAAATTCTTTAATAAGCAATTTATTGAGGATCTCAACGGGTAGCTTTTGGTTTGCAAAACGATTGCACACTTTTTGAAACAGAGGAACATTTAAGAAAGCTTTTTGTAAAAGGCTTATCCTTTCATTTTCATTGTACGCCAGTTTGATGTCTTTATAGCAAGGTAAAATGGTCAGCGTCCCTTTTTTTCTCACTATAAAACCATACTTGACAGCGCTTTGAATTATTTGGTGAAAACCACCGCTCACTTGTTTGCCGAGTTTTTCAGCACAAACCTCTATAGTCGAACTTCCGCCTAATTCATCGACTGTCTGCGCAAGCTCCAAACTTTTTTTGATTGAAGCAACTGGATACTCAGCTATTTTTGGCATTTTTTGACCTTTCAAATTTTGAACTTAATTATTGTTTTCATTGTACTATTATACTCAACAAAACAGGCCTGTCAAACTTTTTTTTAAGAAATTTCTAAGAATAAAAGGTAAAATCAAGGTTGTTTGTCATAACCTCTTTGCTTTAAAGGTTTTACTGCAATATAATTCTTAAAAAAAATCTTTTTGTTTGAATTGTAATCTTTTAGCAAGACTAAAATGCCATTTTTGCCTATATTAAAGCGTATTTTTTATAATGTAACAGGTAAGGAAGTGAGGGTATATGAGTAGTAATAATAGTAGTAGTATTGTTATTAGTAGTAGTGGGAGGAGGAGGATGAGGATGAGGAAGAGGAGGAGGAGGGATAACCCAAGGTATAGTAACCCCCTGTAATAAAGCAGGTTAAATGCGAAGGAATAACCCCAGTTAGATAGTAAACGGCACATCTTTCGGGTCAGACAGGGCTAATCGGCAGACGATTCTTTCTGCTCGAAGAGGTCGGCCTGATCAGTGGCATCTTTCTTTTTATGGTACTTTAGGCCTAAGTGCTCGCAGGCGGATTTGGTGATTTCTCGGCCGCGTTTGGTTCGGCGCAAAAAGCCAACCTGTAAAAGATACGGCTCGACCACGTCCTCCAGTGTGTCCCTTTCTTCGCCGAGTGTAGCGGCAATAGCATCAACGCCGGCTGGGCCTCCATCATAAGTATTGACCAGTGCGCGCAAAAAAGCCCTGTCCAGCTCATCCAAACCTAACGGGTCAATCTGCTCCATCACAAGTGCGCTTTCTACAATCTCAGTGATGAGCACTCCTTTTCCTTTGACCTGGGCATAGTCACGAACCCGCTTTAACAGTCGATTCGTTACTCGTGGCGTTCCGCGTGACCGGCCTGCGATTAGTTCCAGTGTCCCGTCTTCGCACTGCAGGCCCAACAAGTTCGCTGACCTACTTAAAATAGCTGCCAGCTCTTCGCTCTTATAAAA
>CAYTTK010000043.1:0-11910 GCA_964440735.1 uncultured Pirellulales bacterium | reverse complement strand
GCACCTCGTCGATGAAAAGCACATCGCCGGTATTTATATTGCTCAAAAGGCCCATCACATCGCCTTGCTTTGTCAGGGCCGGACCCGATGAGCTGCGAATCCTTGCCCCCATTTCATTGGCTACGACGTTGGCCAGCGTCGTCTTTCCGAGGCCGGGCGGGCCGTAAAACAGAATATGCTCCAACGGCTCAGACCTTTGTTTAGCCGCCTTTATAGCGATAGCGAGTTTTTCTTTAACATTGGACTGGCCTATACATTCATTTAGATATTTCGGCCGAAGAGCAACGTTAAAGCTTTCTTCCTGCTCGTTTAGAGGTTTTCTACTTATTACTCTACCTATAGCCATTTTCTATTTACTATTTATTATTGACTATTTTTAATTATACTTCTATTCCTTGTTTCAACCTGTACACCAGAGGCACGAGTGCCTCAGCCGAATTAATATCAGGGTGTCTCTGGCAGGCAAGCTCGATAAGTTCCATTACTTCACTTCTTTTTTCGCCCCAGGCGATAAGAATCTCCAGTGCTTCGACCTGAAACGGTTTAAATCCTGCTTCCGCCGGCCTGGCTGCCTCGGCTCCAATCGCAAAAGTGCCAACTTTGCCTTTTAACTCAGCGATGATTTGCTGTGCCATTCTTTTGCCCACCAAAGGCAGTGACATCAATATTTTGTCGTCGGCGTTCTCTATCGCAGCCGCTATGGTTGCTATCGGAATACTCAGCGACCGCAATCCCTTTTTTATACCCATTCCTTTGACAGTGGTGTATTTGGTGAAGAAATCTCTCTCGCTCGCACTTAAAAAACCGACCATTCTCGGTATCATATTACCACCGGCCGGTGTGCCCTCATAATATTCCATTGTGCAAAGCGTAATGTCAGAGCCGACCATGTCAGATAGCGCACTTACACAGTAGCTTGGCAGCATTACTTCATACCCGACCGCCCCTATCTGCACAAGGGCACTATCGCTATCGAGCTTGACAAGCTTTCCTTCAATCTGAGCTATCATAAATCAATTTATTATTGACTATTTTCTATTGATTATTTTAATGTTTCTTTCAAACAACGATTTTATTCACCGTATTTACGCAGCATAGTGCTGCTGCTATGGCATCAGCCACATCGTCCGGCTCCGGTATAGCTGATAAAGACAAAATTCTCTGAATGGCTCTTTGCATCTGCTGTTTTGACGCCCTGCCATTACCGGTAATTGATTTTTTTATACGCGTCGCGCTAAAGCTTCTTACCTCAACTGCTGCCGCTGCACAACTTTGCAGTATAACCCCTCTTGCGTGCCCCATCAATATCGCTGTTTTTGGATGAGCATAATGGGAGTATAATTCTTCCACTGCCACAATATCAAGGCTGAACTTTGTTAGCAAAGACTGAATATCTCCGGCAATCTGATTCAGTTTTGCTTCTATCGGCAAGCGGCTGGACGTGCGGCAAACGCCCGCTTCAAGCAGCTTTTCTCCGTTTTCGCCTATCTCCAGGCAGGCGTATCCGCAGACCTGCAAACCCGGGTCAATGCCGAGTATTCTCATTTTCTTCTCCAGGTAGTAATCCCTCCGGGTTTATCTTCCAGAATAATGCCGATTTCCTCAAGCTTGTCACGAAGCGCATCAGCAGCGACAAAATCTTTCCTCTCTCTGGCATTGCTGCGCTGCTCAATAAAAACGTTAACAAGTTTGTCCAGCATATCAGTGTCGGCACCCTTGTCTTCTAAATATTCATCCTTTACCAGGCCCAGAACATCTCCACCCAGCTGGCTGAACAAAACGTCAATCGCATTAAGCGTCTCTTTGGTTGGCTCTTTCTCTTCAAGGATATTGTTTGTAAGCCGCATCAATTCAAACACAACTGAAAGTGCAACAGACGTATTCAAATCATCATTCATTGCTGCTTCAAATTTTTCCCTTAGCTGCTTTAGCTGCTCCGTTACCTCACTATCAGCCTCACCTGCAGGGGCCTGAGTTATTCTTTTTCGCACCGCCTTAACTATCTCGGTTATTTTTTCGTAACCACTCTGCGCCGCAAATAATGCAGCATCGGAGAAATCCAAAGGACTTCGGTAGTGACTATTCAAAATCAATTGCCTGACCGCCAGCGGGTCGTAGTGCCTGGTTAATCTTTCATGGCCACCCGAAAAGGCCTGTTTCAACGTGATAAAATTATCAAGACTCTTACCCATTTTCTGGCTGTCAACAGTCACCATATTATTATGCAGCCAAAATCGAACAAACGGCGCATCTTTAGCCGCCTCTGCCTGGGCTATTTCGCACTCGTGATGTGGGAACTGGTTTTCCAGTCCGCCACCGTGGATGTCAAAGGGCTGGCCAAGGTATTTTGTGCTCATGACCGAGCATTCCAGATGCCAGCCGGGAAATCCCATCCCCCAGGGGCTCGGCCATCGCATAATATGATTCGGCTCAGCCCTCTTCCATAGAGCAAAATCCGCAGGATTCTTCTTATCCGGCGAAACCTCCACACGTGCACCGGCTAACATCTCTTCGACATTTCTACCCGATAGTTTTCCGTAGTCCTTGAATTTGGAGACATCGAAATATACCGAGCCATTGACCTCATAGGCGTAGTCTTTTTGCAGGAGCGTTTTTACCAGCTCAATCTGCTCAACGATATGACCGCTGGCCCTTGGGCTGATATCCGGCCGAACACAGTTAAGTTTGTCCATATCTTCAAAGTAACTGCGGGTATAATACTCTGCCAATGCCATCGGATGCTTTTTTTCTTTCTTCGCCGCCTCAACAATCTTGTCCTCGCCTTCATCCGCATCATCAGTCAGATGACCGACGTCTGTTATATTTTGCACATAGGTAACACTGAAGCCGAGATAGCGAAGGTACCGAATCAGAATATCGAAGCTTACATAACTTTTCGCATGCCCGAGGTGCGCATGACCATATACGGTCGGACCGCAGACATAGATTCCAACCTTGCCTTTTTTCAATGGTTTAAATTCTTCTTTTGAACGCGTCAAACTGTTATGAAGTTGCAATCCCATTGGTTTTTGCCTTTTTATAGTGTTCTTTTCTTTTTCTTTTTCAATAATGCTATAGCTGTAGCGGCCATTGCCTCGCCGGCTCCTATATCGCCGAGGCGCTCGTTTGTTTTTGCCTTTACGTTTACTGCTGTAAAATCAATCCCCAAAAGTTCGGCAATACACCTTTTAATCTGCCCTTTGACCGGGCTTAAATTCGGCTGCTCTGTATGTATTATCAAATCAATATTAACCACTTCCCATTGTTTCTTTTCGATTTGCTCTTTTACAATAAATAAAAGGTCTTTACTGTCGGCATCTTTCCACTTTGGGTCTGTATCAGGGAACAATGCTCCTATATCGCCCATTCCGCTCGCTCCTAATAGAGCATCGATGACAGCATGCAGGGCTACATCACCATCGCTATGGCCGGCCAATCCGGCAGGGTACGGTACATAAACACCGCCGAGCATCAGCTTTCTACCTTCGACTATCCTGTGGATATCAGTGCCTATACCGCTTCTATATTCGGGCCGGAGTTCTTCAATCACAATCGCCCCTTCGTACTTGGTATATCCTTTCCGACAATCGCTACCGCCATCGCCAACGCCTTACCCAATCCCTTGAAAATCGCCTCAGCTATATGATGGCTGTTTGTGCCGTATGGCACATTTATATGAAGATTGAACTTGCCATTGTTTGAAAAGCTTCGGAGCATCTCCTCAATACATTCCACATCGAAATCTCCGATTTTATCCGTCCGGTACTCAACATTATATACGCAGCTTGCCCGGCCTGACAAATCCACAGATACATTCGCCAGTGCATCCTCCATCGGCACAGAACTATGACCGTATCTGTTGATGCCTTTTTTGTCGCTGAGCGCCTTGAGTAAACACTCACCCAGGCATATCGCAATATCCTCGACCGTGTGGTGCGCATCGACCTTCAAATCACCTTTTGCTTTGACTACCATATCGATTTTGCCGTGCTTGCTTAGATGTGTAAGCATGTGGTCTAAAAAGCCGATGCCGGTATCAATCTCATATTTGCCGAGGCCATCCAGATTAAGCTCTACAGTAATATTGGTTTCTTTTGTCTGCCTGTGGGCTTTAGCGACTCTCTCTTTCATAAGAATATCCTTATTTGGTAAGCGGTTATTGGTAACTGGTAACTGGTAATTATTTAACCGTTTAACAAATCACCATTTAACCAAATTCTGATAAGATTTCTTTCAAAGCCGAAATAAGCAAATCATTTTGCTCCGGTGTCCCAACGGTAATTCTCAGTTTATCCTTTAACTTCGGATAATTAAAATATCGGACATATATGTTACGCTGCGTCAATTTTTCATAGAGTTCAGCAGCTTTTTTGTTTTTGCATTTTGCAAGAACGAAATTTGCGAAACTATCAGGAACATCAAAACCAAGACTTCTCAATTGCTCGATTAACCTGGCACGCTCGGCTTTTACTTTCTCGACATTTTCATTGAAATACTGCTGGTCTTTTATGGCTGCGGTTGCAAGGGTGATAGCGACGGCATCGACGTTGTAGGAATCCTTGATTTTCAAAAGGCCAGCTATCAAATCCGGCTGGGCAATCGCATAGCCAAACCGAAGACCCGCAAGCGAATATCCTTTGCTCATCGACCGAAGGATAATCACATTATCAAAATCTTTTACCAAAGCAGTGCAATTACTTTCTGCAAAATCAACGTATGCTTCATCAATCAGCAAAACCCCTGATAACTCATCAGCCAATGAGGCCAACTCCTCTACGCTAATGAAAGTTCCGCTCGGTGCATTGGGATTACAAACGATAGTTAAAGCAGCACCTGTGTTTGCAAGTTTCGGCGGCAGATTAAATTCGTTATCAAATGGAACTTCTATGGCCTTGCAATTTTGCAGTTTGGCCAATACCGGATAAAGTGAATAAGTTGGAACCGGATATGCAACAGGGCGATTTTCATCGCAAAACGCTTCGAAAGCGATTCGCAGCAATTCATCTCCGCCATTACAGCACATAATATTGTCAGGTTGGACACCATTAACTTCCGCTGCCGCCTCTCGAAAAGCGCTTCCTATCGGGTCAGGATATCGCCGAAGCTGCTCCGGCTGTATCTCTGTCAGTGCTTTTAATACATTTGGCGAGGGTGGATAGGGATTCTCATTGGTATTGAGCTTTACGATGTCGGTTTCTTTCGGCTGAAAGCCCGGCTCATAACCTTTTGCACTTTCGATATTTCGGCGAAAATAAGTCATTGTTCGTTGTTCATTGATTACATCTAAACGCTATACGTTAAACGCTATTTATCTCAGATTATACGCACATTTACACAGAAGTGAAAGGGCGATTTTGCGATTATTAGCGAGTTGCCGACCGTCTTAAATGCTTAATTATAAAATCCGAATTCGTATGCAGCGTCGAATAGTGCCACGATATTCTCGGCAGGAACGCCGACCTGGATATTGTGGACATTATTGAAAACGTAGCCGCCTCCGGGCTTGAATATCTCAAGATTTCGCCGTACATGCTCTTTAACTTCGCCCGGCTTGGCAAAGGGAAGGATATGCTGGGCATCTATGGCTCCACCCCATAAAACCAGCTTATCACCATATTTTTCTTTCAGCATCTTAGGGTCCATATCCCTGGCGCTTATTTGAATGGGATTGAGGATGTCAATTCCGTTGTCGAGCAAGTCGGGGATATATTCATTACAGCCGCCGCATGTGTGATACCATATCTTTGCGCTAGTTAAAGACTTGATATGCTGCACGAGTTTTTTCTGCCGGGGTTTGACAACTTTGCGATAGAACTTGGGTGAGAACAATGGCCCATCCTGGCCTGTAAGGTCGTCGCCTATCATCACAATATCAATAATATCACCCACCTCAGCCATAAAGCCAACAAAGTAATCCATCCAGAATTTTAGCATCTTATCGAGAAGTGCTCCGCAAAAGTCCGGATTTTGAATCATATCCATAAACCATCGCTCCAACCCTCTCATATACCAGCATATCTCATAGACCACTCCGCCGATGCCGGTTGATATGGCATAGGGGGTTTCCTTACGCATTTGCAGGGCCTGCTCCCGAACACCTGTGAAACGACTTTTGTCGCCGCCATCAGGAAAGGGATAATCATCCAGCTCGTCGATAGTAGCATCTGCCAAAGGGTGATGAGAGATATCCATATAAAGCTGCTGTTCATCCGGCATAGACCAGACCACGCCGAATTCATCTTTAAGGTCGTGCCAGAGCTTGCCGTCCCGCATATTCTGCTCAATTCCACCTTTGAAGCTGTCAGGCCCGTGGGCACATACATAACGCACATCAACGTGAAAACGCTTCAGAACCTCCTCGCTCGGTTTAGCAAGCTGCTGCACAGGGTCCAGGGTCTCTATCTTTTCTTTCAGGCCAAGATGAGCAATCAAATCAGCATAAGCTCTTTTGTGAATCCCGGTTTGAAATCCTCCAAGGTCTATAGGTACCCTGTCAGGAATCTCGTGATTGAGAGCTTTTAGAACACGTTCTCGTGAAGTCATTGTCTCTTTATGTGGCATTTATGAATACTCTTGAAATTTACTTATCCTGCTCCGGCTCGGCGCCTACGCCGAGACGAGATCACTATCCGAGCGATTTGAGGTAGTTTCCCGCGCCAATGAACACTATTGATGAAAGGACCACAATTATTCCACAGATTATAATCCTGATTGTGCGGCGGCTGGCCCCCTTCCATTCATGGAAAATAAGACCCCACATATTGCTAAATGCGATTATTAACGCCATAAGGACAGTCCAACTTGCAAAGTCGTATTCGCCCATTTTGGTCCTGCCCATTCCGTAAAACATAAACTGCAGATACCATATAATCCCGGCCAGCGCCGAAAAGACATAGTTATTAATAAGTGATGCATCACCACTGTTAAAGTAATTTTTCCCAGTGCGATTCTTAATATTCAGAAGCACGCACCAAACAAAATTGGTTAAAAAACCACCGGCAAAAATGACAATCAAAACAGGATTATTCTTCCACAAATCTGTTGCTCCATGCTCCACAGCAATCTTGGCAATAGGTTCTCCGGATGCGAATCCAAATGCCATGCACGCGCTCATTATGCCAGCAAATATTGCAACTATAAGGCCCTTGATGAAATTAAATTCCTCGACCGTCTCTTTCTTTTGTTCCGCTGAAAGCTCTTTTTCTTTGGACACACCAGCCCATCCGCAAATCCCGATACCGATAAGACAAACAAGCACACCGCCAAGAGTGGTCAAACCCGATGCACTCGTTATTAAATCACCGAAGTTACCGGAATATATGGGAGGGATAATTGTCCCAAACGCTGCGCAGAATCCCAGAGCGATTGCGTAACCAAGTGACATCCCGAGGTAGCGCATCGATAGCCCAAACGTCAGCCCCCCGATACCCCACAGTAAACCAAAAAGAAAAGTAAAGAAGATTGTCTTCGGCTCGGCCTTGGAAAGAACCGATATCAGCTTTGGCGCGGTGAAATACGCCACCAGCCAGGGCATAATAATCCAGGAGAAAAAACCGTTTACAAGCCAGTAGCTTTCCCACGCCCAGTTGCGAACCTTTTTGAAGGGGATGTAAAAACTCCCCGCTGCAAAACCTCCCAGACTATGTAGAAAAATTCCTAATGCTATCATATAGAAATTCCCTTTCTCTGAACTTATTTACCGTCCCTGCGAAAAGGTCTATTTTTGGCAGTAATCTATAAGGCGGGCGATTTCGCTGCGAAGGTCTTTGCGGTGCACAATCATATCCACAAAGCCGTGCTCTAACATAAATTCAGCGGTCTGAAATCCCTCCGGCAGTTCCACTTTTATCGTCTCAGCAATAGTTCGAGGTCCGGCAAAGCCAATCAAGGCCCCCGGCTCAGCTATTATACAATCGCCGAGCATCGCAAAGCTGGCCGTCACTCCGCCGGTAGTCGGGTCGGTCAAAATCGAAATGAAAAGCCCTCCTGCATCGTCAAATTTTGCAAGTGCCGCGCTGGTTTTGGCCATCTGCCCCAATGATACTACACCTTCGTGCATCCTTGCTCCACCTGAGCAACTGACAACTACCAACGGCAGGTTCTCCTCCATTGCCGTATCGACAGCTACGCAGAGTTTCTCGCCGACCACAAAGCCCATCGAGCCCATCAGGAAATTCGGCTCCATTACGCCGAGGATAATGCCCCTCCCTTTGATGAAGGCCTTGCCGATTAGCATTGCCTCCTTGGCACCGGATTTTTTCTCGTCGGCTTTTATACGCTGTTTATAAGTTGTCCCTCTAAACTTAAAGCCAAGAGGGTCGCTGGTTGTCAAATCGCCAAGAAACTGCTGAAAGGAATCTTCATCGGCCAGATATTGAATTCGGGTAGCCGCTCCGACTCGAAAATGATAGTTGCATTCCGGACAAACGTTAAGATTTTTCTCAACGCTTTCCCTATAGAGCATATGCTCACAGCCCTGGCACCGCATCCACAACCCGTCGGGCATTTCTTTACGTGGCTTCAATGAAAAGCCGTTCCACTTTGATTTTACTTCTTGAGCCATATTAACCTTTATTCAGACCCATGCTTCACGTGGGGTTTTAGCGCATTCTGAAAATTCTACCAAAAATTAACAAGAATTGCTATAGAATTTACCTAGCGGCATCTCGTATGGCTTTTATTGCTGCAATACGGTCGGTTTTAGCGAATATTGCGTTGCCTGCTACAAGTGTATCAGCACCGTAGGAAACCACTATTGGCGTGGTTTGTGGGTCTATCCCGCCATCGACTTCTATGCGTATATCAGGGCCTACAATCTCTCGCACTTTAATAACCTTTTTGGCCGCATCCGGCATAAATTCCTGTGCACCAAAACCCGGATGAACCGTCATTACCAAAACCATATCGCAAAGTGGCGCGATTTTTTCTATCTGCTTCACCGTTGTTTCCGGATTGAGGCATATCCCGGCTGTGCAGCCGAGCTTGTGCAGTTTGTCGATAATTTTCTCCGGCTCATTCGCTACCTCGATGTGGAATGTTATATGATTGACGCCGGCTTCAACAAAACTCTCGATGTATTTATCCGGCTCACTTATCATTAGGTGACTGTCGAAAACAAGCTTGCTACACTTGCGAAGTTTGGCAACCACCGGTGGCCCGAACGTGATATTCGGAACAAAATGGCCGTCCATAACATCCAGATGCACAATCTTCACGCCAGCCGACTCAACTACAGCTATCTCGTCGGCCAGTTTTGCAAAATCCGCGCTCAATATGGATGGCGCAACCTCAATTGTCCCTGCTTTTGGCAGTCGTAAGTCAGACATAAGGCGTTTTACCTTGTCTTTAATGCTCTAAATTCTCAACTGTACACTTTATTTTTCGTCGAGGATTTCAAGACAAACGAATTTCTTGCCCTCAAGAAATTCAAGAGAAGCCCCGCCGCCAGTAGAAATATGACTTATCCTGTCCTGCAGACCGAGTTTCTCTACCGCACTTGCGCTGTCGCCGCCTCCGATAACGCTGCGGGCACCTTTATCTGTGGCTTCGGCTACTGCCAGGGCGACGGCTTTCGTCCCCTCGTCGAAAGGTGGCATTTCAAAAACACCCATCGGACCATTCCACACAATCGTTTTGGCGTCTGCCAGTTTTTCTGCAAAGAGTTTTCGGGTTTCTGGCCCGATATCCATCCCCTGCCAGTCGGCTTCGATATTGTCGCTGACGACCTTGTTCTCGGCACCAGCCTGAAATTTCTTAGCCACCACTGTATCGAGCGGAAGAAGCATTTCGCATCCGACATCCTTCGCCCGCTCCAGCAATTCAGTGGCCTTATCAAGAAAATCATCTTCGCACAAACTTTTACCAACGGTCTTATTTTGGGCCTTAAAGAAGGTATAGGCCATCGCCCCACCAATCAGCAAACGGTCTACCTCATCCAGCAGGTTCTCTATCACACGTATTTTGTCGGAGACCTTGGCGCCGCCTAATATGGCTACGAACGGCTTTTCAGGATTACTTACCGTGTCACCTAAGAACCTTAATTCTTTTTCAATAAGGAAACCTATAACGCGAGGTTTGCCCTCCATCATTTGCGGCACGGTATACATCGAAGCGTTGTCTCGGTGAGCGGTGCCAAACGCATCGTCCACATAGATATCCGCAAGCTCGGCAAGCTGCTTTGCAAAATCATCCTTGGCCTGACGCAGTTGTGCATCTTCTTTTGCAGCTTTATCTTTTATGGTCTCTTCCTTGTGAAAGCGCAGGTTTTCAAGCAGCATACACTCGCCGCTTTTGAGGTCTTTTACCTTGGTTTTCACATCCTCGCCAACGCAATCGTCGGTAAAAATAACCTCCTGACCGAGAAGCTCTGACAGACGTTTTGCCACCGGTGCAAGACTGTACTTATCGTCCCGCTCGCCCTCGGGTCGGCCAAGATGACTCATAAGAATCACCGCACCACCATGGTCAAGAATGTTTTTTACAGTAGGCAAGGCCTTGACAATGCGGTCGTCGCTGGTGATATTGCTGTTTTCATCTAACGGCACATTAAAATCGCACCGCATCAGGATTTTCTTGCCCTTTACATTAATATCAGCTACGGTTTTTTTAGCCATATTTCACCTGACTTCGTCAGAAATTCGGATTTCGGATTTCGGATTTTATCTCTTATATTGCTGCCATCTTTTCCATAATATCAACGGTGCGGCATGAGTAACCCCATTCGTTATCGTACCAGCTGACGACCTTGACCGTTTTGCCCTTGACCATTGTCAGCAGAGAATCAAAAATGCTCGAAGCAGGGTTATTAATGACGTCGCTGCTTACAATTGGCTCGTCGCAGTAAACTAATATGCCCTTCATCGGCCCTTCCGCAGTTTTTTTCATTGCTGCGTTTACAGCATCAACGGTAACATCCTTTTTGACATTAACAACCAGGTCAACCACGCTGCCAACCGGCACAGGTACACGAATGGCAAAACCATCAAGTTTGCCGTCAAGTTCAGGGATAACTTTGCCGATGGCCTTGGCCGCACCGGTTGTAGTAGGGATAATGTTCACCGCAGCAGCTCGTGCACGACGCAAATCCTTGTGTATCATATCCGCCACTTTCTGGTCGTTGGTGTAGGCGTGAATGGTTGTCATAAGGCCCTGTTCAATGCCAAAAATATCGTTGAGGACCTTGGCTATAGGCGCAAGACAGTTTGTCGTGCAGCTTGCATTCGAGACATATTTGGTGTTTTTGGTCAGCTTATTATCATTGACTCCCAAAACAATAGTCGCCTCGATATCATCCTTTGCAGGGACGGTCAACAACACCTTCTCTGCACCAGCCTTAAGATGGTCACCATAGCCGCCTTTGGGAGATTCTTTGGTTCGGAAGATTCCTGTTGATTCGACGACAACCTTTACGCCCATATCTTTCCAGGGCAGCTCTGCTGGATTCTTAACAGCCAAAACTTTTATTTCCTTGCCGTTGATGACCAGCTTGCCATCGCCTGCCTCGACCGTTCCACCCCATTTACCCATTACCGTATCATATTTGAACAGATGCGCAAGACTTTTGGCGTCCGACAGGTCATTGACAGCTACGAGGTCCAATTCGCCTTTTCTTTCCATAATAATTCTTGCTATGGCTCTGCCGATTCGGCCGAACCCGTTAATTCCAACCTTTGTTGCCATTTGTAAGTCTCCTTATTTTCTAAACTTGTAAACGTTGTTTTGCCGGTTTAATCCCGCCCCGGTTTCTTATGCGGGGCATACAGGAGTGCTACTTTATTTACTGCGGGCCTATTTTGCAAGAAGTTTTTTCGGATTTCGTGTAACATAACTGTTTCTGGCGCAATTATACCTATGATAATGGTTGATGCTATGGCAGAAATTACTCATGGTATAGACAAAGATGACCTGGTC
>CAYTTK010000042.1:0-18551 GCA_964440735.1 uncultured Pirellulales bacterium | reverse complement strand
CTGCTCCAAGGTTTCAAAAATCATTTTGGTAGGAGGATTTAGTATTATGAGTAACCTCGGTAATTTCAAAGTCTCAGGTACAAGTGTCAGAGCGGCAGGACCTCCCACGTTTATTCCGAACTTGGCAGATCCTACAAAGAACCACGCTATGGTCACGGGGATTGTAAATAGAGGTCCCCATCCGAAAACGGGCCAACCCATGACCGAAAGAATCACCCTCCATTTCTGGAACAAGCTTGCCAGCGTAGCGGCCTGCTACATTACCACCGGTAAGCAGTTCAATATTGACGGCACTCTCAGGGTCCACATCACGGACACTGGCCAGGTCAGAAATGGCAAAAAGGTATTAAACAGTGATGCCAGCATTAGGGTATCCAGTCTTGAATTGCTGTCCGACAGCAAGAAGACAATGGACGCCACATTTGCTCAGAGCCTTGTTGGTCTGATAGCTGCTGGCAAACTGCCTCCAGGTACCGTCCTTACATATGATGATTTCTTTCCCAAAAAAGAGAAGCTACAGGCTTTCAACCCCGGCCTTTCTGCCCAGACAGGTATGTACGGACATGCCAAGGTTTGGACAAAAGACCAGAATTTCTGGGGTAGCGGAGTCGGTGCAGCTGCAGCCATGGGTGTAGCACCCGCAGGCGATATCAATGCCATTATTGCCGGGCTTCAGGCCCAGCTACAGGCCCTTCAAGGCGCAAACCCCGGCCCCGTTATGAACCAGGCCAATGGAGTTGTTGGCGGGCCAGTAGTAGACGATCCATTTGTCGGCTAACAGCAGTGAGCCAAGTAGCACAGTAGTTAAGTTGGGGTGGCCCTATTTGGGGCCATCCCCAATTTTTTTTTACAAAGCCGGACTTTTTTGCGCAAACACCGGAAGTTTTTACTTTAGACAAATATATGTATATAAGAAAGGAACTACTAAAAAATGAGAAGGGAGTAATACTTCATTATGGAAATAAGCGGAAAGAAAAAAGATCTTTTATGGTGGGCAGTTTTAGTCGCGATTATTCTGTGGGTTGTCTTCAAATGGCCCATGTTTGTATTCGGTATAGCAATTTTTTTTGGGGTTTACAAGTGGCTGAGCTTTTCTCCGCCGAAACCTGCAAAAACAGATGAAGAAGAGATTATAGATCTTGTTGATCTAGTTGATGGAGAAGAAGAAGCAATAAAAGAACATGAAGAATATCTATCAGAGGTAAATTCTATTAAGGAAAAGAAAGATAATTTTAATCCCGCGCCACCAAAATCTGATAGAAAAGAGGGGGATTTTGTTGCCGAGAGCGAAAAAATCGATAGTTTTTACTCTGGTATTAGTGAAGGATCATCGATTAATGACAAGGCAGTGGGATGAACTATGCACAAACTGCAATCTTTTGCTTATTTTTACAAGATTCTAAAGCAAAATAGGCTAAATTCCGATAATAAAGAGCGAAAAGTGCTCAAAAACCGAAAATTTTTACTTTTTTCGAACAAAAATCGCCTTTTTAGCTGTAATTGGTCATTTTTTCGATAAATTTAGCTATTTTTAGGAGTTCCATCGTCATTATATAATATATTAGTAGTATTACCATTAATGGTCTCAATAACTTCCCATCCTTTATTTATCAACTCAGGCATGAGGCTTCTCATAGTAATGTTATTATCAATACAATATAGTTTTATATCTCTATGTAACTCGTCTGGTATTTCAAACCTAATTATTTTCGACGGGCTGTCATCATATGGTACACCCTCTAATTTTTCAATAAAATCTAATAAGTCCTTGCCTGGGCTGTACCATTCACTATATTCATTGAGAGATTTGAATTTCTTATGGAGCTCGGTTTCATCTTTGAAGCTGCCTCTAATAATCTTGAGTATATTTATATCCTCTGGGGAGCTTCTTCTAATATCCCACACTCTTTCTCTAACATTACTTGTGCATCCTATCTTTATAAGTCTACTTTTGGATGCCTGTATAAAATATATCATTATAAATCTCCTTTTATTATAGGGATCAGTGATCAAAGTGATCGGTAACTGAAGTGATCAGTGATCAAAGTGATCAGTGATCAAAGTGATCGGTGTCTACACTTCTATTATAGAATATAATTTTGATTTTGCTAGATAGAAAATCAGGGGGTAAAAAATGCATCCTAGGAATATTAAAAGGAGGAGAGAAATACTCAAGAAAAAAGCCAAGGAAATGAGAATGACATGCCCAAAATGTCATAAAGATATGAAACTTGAAAAGGACGGCTGGCATTGCTATCGTTGTGAATAGTTATATTTATTTAATCAAGGAGGTAAGAAATGGCTACTTTATTAACTATATTGGTGGTTTTAACCGCAGGAGGTAAAAATGGCGATCATAATAAGTAATATATGTATAATGGGATTAGCAGTACTAGTTTTAGCTTTTATCTCTATATCTATAGTAACATTTTTACCCAATAGAAAGAGGGCCAAAGGTATATTATTTACTATTCTATTTCTCTTATTGGTTGGTTCAATTATACCAAGACTGGCTATATCTCTATTATGATGGGGGTAAATAATTAAAATGTTTACATATATAATATGTAAAGCACATAAACTATCGTTTAATGTTTTACTTCTCACTATTGTCGCCATTGCTACGGACATAGCTATTCTATTATGGATATGGCAAGGCTGTAAGGTTATATTTGGATAAATTAATCGCGGGGGCAAAAAATGGTTGCTTTGACAATTATATTAGTAATATTCATATATATAGGTGTAGGTATGGTAGGTGCTTATGCATGTTTACGCCTTTATGAATATATATGTAAAAGAATACAATTTCCAGGGGGTAAATGACCAATATGAATAATAATAAAAAAATAAGATATGCAAAATGGTTATCAAAGGCCAAGGCTATATTTGGATAAATTAATCGCGGGAGGTAAAAAATGGTCACTTTATTAACTATATTAGTATTACGTATGTATAAGGAAAGAGGTCTATTTAATAGACTTTTATGGATCGACATAGTTATTTTCAGTATGAGTGTGATCGCAGATGCAACCATCTTGTTTGGAATAGGTGGTTTACTTATATCATGGAAGTAATTGTATATATTTGTTACTGGTTGTTATCCTTATACATATTATATTATTTATGTAAGTCTAACTAAGGAGATAATCATGTCGTTTGAAAAATTTTTATTGGTCGTATCGATTGCAATGATAGTTAGTATTATTACTACTAAGTTACTTATATATCTTCGTATTACGAGGAGGTTGAAATGACACTTGGAGAAGCAATATTACTTATAACAAGTATAGTAATACTCAATACTATTAGTAACTTATTTATTTATTATATAGTGGTCAAGAAATAATCAAAAATCGATCGAAAGTGAAAGTTGAAATCGATCCATTGGTGAGGGTGTTCGATCGGCTGGTCATACATAAATAAATATATAATAAATATATAATAAATAAGGTAAGAGGGTAAGAGTAGATAAACAATAGAGAGATGTAAACAAATAGGCAAAACAATAAGATAAGTAGAAATGCGATAAGTAAAAGTGAATAGAAACTAATAGAAATAAGTAGAAATAGAGTGGGAATAAAAGAAAGTAAAGAAATAAGTAATAAATAAGTAATAAATAATATAAAATAAAGGAGTAATAATGGGCATCTGTAAATGTGGTAATACTTGGAGTTATCATTATGTCAAATCAACTGAACAGCGGTACTGTACTAAATGTGGTGCCGTTCAATGTTGGAATTCAGATATGTTATGTTGGTGTGATATTGGTACTCTTTAGTGTTTACTTATAGTTTGTTTAATAGGTACTATAGCAAATTGTGTCCACCCCCGCCGATTTTTCGCACGCCCGGTGTGGGTCGGGCAATAAATAAGGAGAAGAAAATGAGTAATCAAAACAAGCAAAAAGAGCACGAAAGCGACTCTTTTATCAGCACCACAAAGCTGCCGAAAACAATTCAGAAAATAGTGAAGAACCACCACATGGCCACCTTCAAAATACATAAATGGCTGAAAACAATTGGCTGTGAAAACAATTGGATATATGAGGATCTGGAGCAAATGCTAGACAGGCTCACCTTAGTAAGCATAGAGATATCTCATGTCAACGATTACATTGAATGCGGCGCATTAGAAGAGGATCCAGAGGGTAAGCTATTTTACATAAAAACAAAACTCACTATGGGACCAATCTTCCCTGCTGCAGACCTTGATAGAATAACAAAGGAATTGGAACGGTTTGCTTTTCCTGAAAAAGGGGATAGAGATGGGGCCAACCAGAGTGATTATGTGAAGCCCAGAAATATGGAGAATATTTGCTTAAATTTCTTTAGCTGGGAGCGAAAAGTTAATCTAGTCGATTTTCATTTCAATAAGCTGCAATATGATTTACATTTCGATATTTATCATAAATAGATCCCAATTTGACATTCGCCCCGCCGATTTTTTTTGCATGCCCGGCGTGGGTTGGACAATAATAAGGAGATTATTATGAATGTAAGCAAATTGCTATGTCCCAGATGTGGCAAGAAAGTCTTTGGTCTAGATGAAGAAGAAGAAAAAGTGTCGGATACAGATGAAATGGATATTCCGCTATTCGCACCTTCTTGGGACGAAGAAGACTTGTGGCAGCAAGATCCATATTATGAGCTAAAATGTAGCAGTGGCCATATATCTGTGGTTTTTGAAAAGTCGGGAGAAATAGCAGATCTAAAAGCTTTTCACAAGATTATGGATAAGAAAGAAGAGGAATATCTCTATAAAACAATCTTAAAGAGTGGCCGATATTCTATAAAAAGTGTGTTCATTGTGGCACCGGTTAATGGCAAAGCAATATGTATAGCAACGGATAAAAGTACGGCATTTGGAGAAGCTAAAAAGCTAAATGAATGGGTGAAAAGAGATCCAAAGAGATTTACAGTTTCAGAGATCAGCATAGCTGATATACAAAATCTGATAAGGTGTAGATCCTAGATAAATAGGAGAAAAATAGATGAATGATGTTGAAAGAATATTGAAGCATATGCTTCATAGCAAATATGTATTCTTTAGACCACTTACTATAGCACAACATACTAATATGGAAGAAAAACATGTGGCAGAAATCATTGAAAGTATGGAAAAGAACGGTGTAGTTAAAAAAATGCGGACTAGCGACAATATTCTATATTTCTTAACACCAGCTTCAACGTGGATCCTTAAAAATCTTGATGAATAGTTAGAATAATCATTAAAAGCAGCAAGAAGAAAGTTATGCATAATACATCAATGAGATATCTCCTCCAAATAGAGCCAAAAGGTAAGAAGTCTATATATCCATCTAATGATCTTATAACTGAGAAAATGGAACGCTTATTGAGATCAGCCACTAGGGGTAAAGCATGTAAAGGTACTCATAAATGTATATGTGGGGAAAGAAGTACAAATTATAGCTTATTCATTAGAGGATATATTACAAATAGCCTAGCTGTTCATTATTTACGGTGGCATAGAGATGAGGTTCCTAGATTGGAGATCGAAAAAGTAAAGAATATATAAGTAAAGTGTGCTTAGCAAAAAGGCAATAAATAGGAGAACAACAATGGAATATAAAGAATATGAAGCTAGAATAGTACAAAAGGATGAAAAAGGGAAGCCTAAGTCAAGTTTTGTTACATGGCGAGGTGATATTATATTAGATATAATAAAAGCTACAAGATTAACTGACTTCAAAAAGGGCGATAGATATCATATAGAGATTGTCCCAGAAACAAGTCATTTTGAACATATCTCTGTAGAAGAATTTGAGGGAGAGATACAGATGAATAGGAGAAAACCATTACATGTCTAAGAAAACTAAAACAGCAATAGCCAACGATCACTTAATAGAAATTATGGAAAACACAATACAGCATTATCAAGAGTTCCTAGAATATCTTAGGTATGATAATAATAATAGACATAAAAATGCGGTTTGGTTACTCAATCGAGATGAAAATAGATATGGATATTGGTCTAATAGAAATGTTGTGGACATTATTACTGGGTTAACAACAGCTTTCTCTTATATGATCGATCAAGGACGTACTGATCCATTGTTTCTTGACGCCGGATGTGGTGCGGGCAACATATTGTTGTTAGCCCACATAATAGGATTTGATTCAATAGGTATAGAGATAGATAAGAAAACAGCTAGAATAGGAAGAAAACTATTAAAATTATCATCTCTACCACGTATTACCATTATACATGAGGATCTTGCAACATATAGACAATACGATATTTATGATGTTGTTTATTATTATCAGCCAATGCATTCTGGATCCAACCCAATGGAAGAATTCCTAAAACTATTAATCAATGGAGCAAAGATAGGCGCTTTAATAATAGCAGATGGTGACGATCCGTTTAAAAATGATAAATGTTTTAAGTTGATAACACATAAAAAGCAGCATATTCCAATTTATAAAAAAGTATCAGTTAAGCAATTAGGCAATAGATATAAGAGAGGTGAAAGCTATGATAATTTTAAGTAATGGAGATTATTGGATTCTTGACGACTCTGAGTGGAAAGACGCGGGCATTTCATATGAAGATGCGACAGCCTGCAAAATACCTCTAATGCCAATACGAAAGTTCATAGAAAAATTGGTCGCAGCAAATGAATCAGAGGATGAATACCTGTTGCCAAGGAAATGGACAAACGAATTTCCTGAAGGATACTGGGATTGTAACTTTGATGTTTATGATGAAGTATTTGCAGATGCCGCTGTCCAAACAATTATTAATGATTGGTCTACTGTCTATATAATGCCATGGCAACATGTATATGTTGTCTACAAAGATGTGGATAGTGGCGGATATGATGCATGCACGAAAGTAACAAAATTGGAAAGTGTCGATATGTATATAAAAGCAGCACTTCATGATCTTGTAAAGTAATATAAAGTAGCGAATTATACTCACCCCGCCAATTTTTAACACGCCCGGCGTGAGTTGAGCAATAAATAGGAGGAAATTATGAGAATAGTACAGAAATATGTAATGACCCATCTTGATGAATTAGCGAGAGCATTAAGACAAATCAGAGAAGTTGAGCAAATAATATTATCAACTCTAGAATCAGCCCATTCTGGGTTTGCCAGGCTATGTAAGTACCGTGACAAAGACACTGATGAATGTAAGTACTCTAGCCCTCATTCTTGTTTGCACATATGTAAAGCTGAACTATGTCCACATATTAAAGCGGAATAAATAAAAAGAAAAGGAAAGAAAATAATGGCATCAAAAATAGAAACGTATTATCTAATAAAGGACAAGGGTAGAATATATAATAAGGTATTTGATACTCCGGAAGACTTAATAACATATCTCAATTATTGCATAACAGCTCGTACTGGTGTGGATACCCGTGTAAGAAATGGAGAGATAGAAATTCTAGCAGTTGAAGCAGTAAGAAGTGTTTATCCTATTGTGAATGCAATAATAGAATTACCTTTTGGAGCATTTGTATAATAGGATAATTGTGTTATAGCAAAATTATTCTCACCCCGGCAATTTTTCGCATGCCCGGCCTGGATTGGGCAATAAATAGGAAAAATAAAATTGGTAGGCATTAAAAAGCTTTAACAATTAAAGAAAGAGGAATAACATGAGACACACAATGAGACACACAATTTTAGTATTGGCAGTTATGGTAATGGCAATTATTGTTTGGTCTGATACCTGTATTGGAGCCATTAAATCAGATGTAGAAAATCCAGCCTATGTACCTGGTGAGCTATTGGTGAAATATAAACCATCTGCTCGTGCTGCATCCACAGAATCCTATCGAACCCAATGGAATATTAGGACTCTTAAAACATTCAATGCTATTGGCGTCCAACATGTAAAACTTCCAGAAGGTATGACTATTGAGGCAGCATTGGAAATTTATCAAGACGATCCAAATGTAGAGTACGCTGAACCAAACTACTACCGCTATGTTGACACTACCCCTAATGATGTCAACTACACCAAATTATGGGGACTGCATAATACAGGCCAGGAAGTGGATGGCACCACTGGAACCCCGGATGCAGACATCGATGCCCCTAGAGCATGGCATACCAATACTGGAAGTAGTAGCGTGATAGTAGCCGTGATTGATACAGGGATAGATTATAGACATCCAGACCTACGGGACAATCTCTGGACTAACATAGAAGAAATACCAGACAATGGTCTCGATGATGATGGTAATGGATATGTTGATGATGTCTACGGTTGGGATTTTGTTTATAATGACAATGATCCCATAGATGTAAATGGTCATGGCACCCATTGTGCTGTCACTATTGCTGCCAAGGGAGATAATACTGTTAGTATAACTGGAATATGTTGGACTGCAAAGATAATGTCTCTCCAGGGATTTAACACCAATGGTAGTGGGCGCACTAGTGATCTTATTGAGGCTATTCTATATGCCAATCGTATGGGTGCCCATGTTATCAACAACAGTTGGGGACGAAGCAGTTTCAGTACTGCCGAAAGAGATGCAATATGCGCTTCTCTTGCAGTAGTTGTTTGTGCAGCAGGAAATAGTGGCAATGATAATGATGCTCAACCTTACTATCCATCAAGCTATACCTGCGCCAACATCATAGCAGTAGCTGCAACTGACCAGAACGATCAACTAGCTCCTTTCTCGTGTTATGGAGCCACTTCCGTGGACGTTGCTGCGCCAGGGGTAAACATTTATAGTACGGCACCTGGTAGTAGCCAACTGGTAACAATATGGAGTGATGACTTTGAAGACGGCAACCTTAATAGTTGGGCAACTGGCGGGACAAATAATACCTGGGCAGCTACAACAGCTGGGTCTTCTTTTGGCGCCTATTCACTTGCAGACAGCCCAGGCGATCCTAACTGTCCTTATCAAAGTAATACTGATTCCTGGGTTAGGGCTCCGGCCCTTGATCTTTCCTCTTATAATGGAGCTCAGCTTAGATTCAAATTGAGAGGGCATAGTCAGCAGGGCCACGATTACCTATATGTAGAGAGCTCTGCCGACCTGTTTAACTGGACAGAACATCGCTCCTTTCATGGAGAAATTGTATTCTGGGGATATTATATTATAGACCTGTCAGAGCACGACGGTAAAAGCGAAGTTTACATCAGATTTCGTTTCTATAGTGATTCCAGTATCAATTGTGACGGGTGGTATATTGATGATGTTATAATCACCGTCCTTGCTCCATCCTATGATGGGGTATATCAATATATGGAAGGTACTTCCATGGCTGCGCCACACGTTGCTGGCATAGCAGCGCTTATCAAGGCATATTATTCGGACTTAGACAATGCCAGAATCAAGGCAGCCATAATGGACAACGTCGACTATAAGTCGTGGTTGAATGATAAAATTGTATCAGGAGGCAGGGCAAATGTAGGTAACGCCTTTCCAGAACCGCCAACAGATCTACCACCTGGTCCCCCTGATCCTGATCCACCTGATCCAATTGATCCTCCTCCAGGTGGCGGTGATAGTAGCGGTGGCGGTGGTTGCTTTATTGCCACAACATTGCATTGATAACATGCCTACCATAGGCTAAGCAAAATGTTCTAGCTGTAGTTTTAAAAAGGCTACCCTCAGAAAAATTCTAAAAACAACTATATATGAAGCGAAATAGGAGAAGATAAGTTATGAGTAATCAAAACAAACATAAAGAACATGAAAATAATCCTTTTGTCCGCACCACAAAACTACCAAAGATCATTCAAAGGGTAATGAAAGACCATCATCTTGCCACCTTCAAAATACACAAGTGGCTAAAAGCAATAGGATGTGAATCCAACTGGATATATGAGGATCTAGATAGAATGATGGACAGACTCACTCATGTCAATGATTGCATTGTATGTGGCGCATTAAAAAATGACAAATGCAGACCCTTTTGGTATCAAGCAAATGAGATGCAAACCACTTGTGATAACTGTTTGAGATTCTATGACGGGGCGCCATGCCCGGATAAGGAAGACCATGAGCCTTGTGAGGACTTTGTGCCCAGACATTTTAAGGACACCCCAAAATGTATATATATAAACAACAAATGGTACACATCTACCGCAGGCAAAATGGAAGGAGAAGACTAATGAAAAAGGATTTTACAGAGCACGGTACAAAGCTTGAATGTTTTAGTTGCCATAAAGTGTTCACACAAAAAGAAATAAAGCAGAAACCAGTGCCACCCAACTTCCATGCAATGGGAACAGCCAGCGAGAGTACTGGTACAGTTGATCAGTGTCCTCATTGTGGAGCTGTAGCCTTTTTTGGATTTACCGTAATAAAAGGAGAAGACAATACTTGATAATAAAAACTTCATACTTATATTTATCTCAATGGTGTTCTGGGCAATAGTACTAATTATACTATTGAGTATGGCGCAACCATTGCCATCAATTACTCGAGCAGTTTGGATTGTATTTATGGTCATCATGGCGATGGTTATAGCATTAGATAAAAAATCTATAAAAAATGTTACAGAGGTTGTTGGAAGTATGATGCAAATAGCGTTTGCCCCTTTGGTATTCTTAACTATTTTGTCAGCCAGATTAGTCAAAGGATATTATCGCAAATAATACGATGGGGGATAGTATGAACATTATTTTTAAAAGATTTATGTTTGACTTTCTATATGAGATGGCTGATCAATTAATCAAGAAACACAACCCATGCCAGATATACAAAGACGCCTCTGGAAAAGCTCATTGTATAGCAGGTTTACCATGCTGTGCTAGTTGCAGATTTTTAGGACCAGATGGGTATACAACGAAATGCCTAGGATGTAAGCTTGGTTTATGCAGTATAGCTCGAGAGGCTAATCCAGGGCTAGATAAAATCTTAACTAGGATGAGAAATATTTCATGGACATATGGACTAAAAGAAATACGAAGATCCAAAAAGGAAACTTTCGATAAGATAAAACAGAAAAAGCTGATACATTTACAAAAGTGGCTAATAAGTTAAGAAAATGTTATTCACCGCAAAAAATAGGGGGAATATTGACCCCTTTTATATTCTTTGTGGTAACAACCATTGCTGTATGGTTATGGTTATACGATTATATATGGGCAGAAATGTATAGAGTAGCCGAATTCATGGATTGGTATCTGCCCGCATTATTTTGTGCAATCCATAAATAAAAAATAAACAGGAGAAAAATGAATGTCATTACCAAAAGATTTACAAAACAGGGGCACTGCTCTACACTATGGTCTTACTACCATCTATATTAATCATAAGAGACATACAGTAATAATTGAGCATCGTGGCAATATGGGTAACAGTATTAAAGATGTTGAGGAGAATGTTGATATGTGTCTTAGCAAAGGAGCTTTTAAACGTCTGGAGAGGCTTTGTGAAAGTATGAGCGAAAATGGGCATCCGGATTATTATTATAAAAGAATAATGAAGTTTTAATCTGCACAAATTTTCAATGTACACTAAAAGGTAAATTACTAACCAAAGTTTCGAGCAGTAATAGAAAAAAAGGAGGAAGAAAAGATGAAAAGATTAATTGTTCCAATTATTTTATTAGTATTATTTATATTTACTGGACCATGTTTGGCAGCAGACTTGCCAAATCTATTTAAGCCAGAAACAAGGGTGCCGGTAGATAGCAAAATTGATCCATGGGATATATTTATTATGGTAGATGGCAAGCGTAAATGCACATGGATAACAGAAGATATTTTTCCTTGCCCACAAGGTGATACAGACATGCATATAGTTATTTCTAACCCAGATCCAAAGGCCGAAATTGACAAAATTGAATTAGTTATTGCTGATGGCCGATCTCTGTTAGAATTAGGGGTGCTCTGCTCTTATTCATATATGAAAGACGGTGAATGGCACATGTTCTACTACGAGTTTAGTGAGAAGAGATATGTTAGATATACAGGACCAATTAAATACGGCCATGGCGGAACTATTTTTGATAGGGAAGGTAAGAAATGACTATTATATTAACTATATTAGCATTATGTATATATAGTACAATAAGTATAGTAGGCATATATTTGCTGACATGTGCATTACTAGGCAGATCTAAGAAATATACATCCTATATAGTCATGTGCGGATATTTGGCATTTATACTCATTAATATTTTTATATGGATCTGTTCATATGAGTGGACATATGTAAGAATGCAACAAGCGCTTGAATCTTTATATCTATACCCACCTGAAAGTATGTTTTTCTAAGTAAGAGCACATGGGGGAATATAAATGAAACTAATATTAACATTGCGAGAGCTTATGGATAATTACGATTGGGATAAAGTCTGTGAGATTCTTGGCTTAGACCCTTGGTGTATTAATGTAGGTTTGGCTGCAGGTAATGAAGAACAGGAGCTTACAGAAAAGCAAGCAAAAGAAATAGGGATAATACAATAAAAAGATAGTGGTAATAAAAAAGATAGTGGTAATAGTCGGCAATTCATATTGATAAAATCTGGCATACTTGTATATATAGGCTAATTATTCTCACCTCGACAATTTTTTATATTATAGGAGACGGATGATATGATAATTAAATCCATGTTAGACAACGATTTGTATAAATTTACAATGATGCAAGCAGTACTTCATCAGCATCCCAGCGCCATGGTAGAATATATGTTCAAATGTAGAACTAATGGTGTCGATTTTCGCCCTTATATCGGGGAGATTATAAAAAATGTAAATAGTATGTGTAGAGATTTGCAGTTTACAAAGTATGGTTTAGAATATCTTGCAGATCTGCGATATATAAAGCCAGATTTTATACAATTTCTCAAACTATTCAGGTTTGACCGTGATTATATAAATATTACCATAGCTGATAAATATGATCTAAATATCCATATTGCAGGTCCGTGGTTACACACTATACTCTTTGAAGTTCCAGTCTTGTCGATTGTGAGCGAAATATATTCGCGGGCTATGAGTGAAAACTATGAATATGCGGATGCCAGAACACTTAGCAAAGCCAATCTTATAAAAGATACCGACCTCAAAGTCGCAGAATTTGGTGGTCGTAGAAGGCATTCAGTTCAAGCTCAGTATAACGCCCTTATGATACTCAAGAAAAAGTGCCCTAAAAATTTAATAGGGACTAGTAATGTCATGTTTGCTAAAGATCTAAATTTGACACCAATTGGCACCATGGCTCACGAATGGGGACAAGCTCATCAAGCTCTATATCGGGTAGCTGATAGCCAGTCCATGGCTCTAGAGAACTGGGTTAAAGAATATCGAGGAGATTTAGGAATAGCCTTATCTGACGTTATTGGATTGGAAGCATTCTTACATGATTTTGATATGTATTTTGCAAAATTGTTTGATGGCTCACGGCAAGATTCAGGAAACCCTTGTATCTATGCTGACAGCCTTATAGAACACTATAAGTCTATGAATATAGACTCAATGACAAAAGCTATAGTGTTCAGTAACAGGTTAACCTTTAAAAAAGCTTTAGCATTATGGAAATTATACAAAGACATTATCAAAATATCATTTGGTATTGGTACACATATCACAAATGACTTTGACTTCAAAGCTTTACAAATAGTTCTCAAGATGATCAGATGTAATGGGCAGCCTGTAGCAAAGATAAGCGATAGCCCAGGTAAAAGGATGTGCCCAGATCAGAGATATGAAGAATACGTAAGAAAAGTGTTTGATGAAAGATGTAGAGGAAAGGGATAGAATGAGCATACTTAACATAGTTAAATATCCAGAGGACATATTGCTTCAGGTTGCTGAAGAAGTAAAAGTTGAGGAGCTTGATCAATATCAGGTCTTAATTAAGGATATGATAGAAACAATGCGAAGAGCTCAAGGCAGAGGACTCGCAGCACCCCAGGTAAATGTAAGCAAGAGAATTATCGTTTATTATGATGATTCTGATAAGATAATCACACTTATCAATCCAACTATAATAGCATCTACTGGGAAGATTACCTCGTATAAAGAAGGATGCCTTAGTATTCCAAATATCCGCCGCGACATTAGGCGGGCAAGAGCTATAGTAGTTGAAGGTCTAGATGCACAAAGTAATCGAGTGATGGTAAAACCAAAACATTTAATTGTATCAATTGCCATGCAGCATGAGATTGATCATTTAAATGGGATAACCATCTTGACAGGTAAAAGAAAATATCGTGTAAATAGATAAAAGAGGTGATACAATTGTATAAAAGAATTGGTAATTATATAGCAATAATCTGCGTAGTATCGCTAAAAGGTTTATTGTTTCTTCTCAACGGTCTCTATATAATCTCACTGCTATTAATTTCCGCAAAAATGAAGCTTATCAGATTATTTTACTATTAGAAAGGGGAAATATATGAAAAAAGCTAAATGGATAGCTGATTTAAAGTTTACTACTAGAAAAGAGTTTGAAAAGACTTGTAAAGAGCAAAGCTTAGATCCAAAAGATTATGACATCCATGAATACAGTGAAATAGAGATCTCAGTTGTTAGAGAAGATAACAAGCGTGGACAGGAATCTTATGGATGGGGCGACGATGATAAAATCATATTATTTGACGGATCCGACCATGAGGAGGTTACACGAGAGGACATGGACTGGTATCAAAAGGTAGCTGAGACAATATGCAAGGCATTAAATCATGAAGGGTTGTAAAGAAATACTAGAAAAGATAGAATGTATTAGATGTGGTGTATGCTGTATTATGGCTCCATGTTGTATAGATGGAGCATCGAATGAAGGCGGCATTTGCTCCTATCTAACAATATATAAAGAAGGCTATACGTCTTGCAAATATATCAAAGAGAGCGGAAACCCCTTTCCAGGGGGATGCTTTCTAAGGCGCTCTGATGAGATATACAAATATCACAGAGAAGAAGCCGAAAAAATAGCAGGAATAAAATTGGTAGGCATTAAGGCGGAGCAATCAAATGGACAAGCTATATCATAGGTTAATTTTGCTATTTCTGTTCTTTATTGTTTTTCCACCATTATCTTTTGCTGAATCTTTAAAGCTGGACTTTAAAACCGAAGCTTTTTTCCATAATCTTGAATATCTCGGCAAGCCAGCTAGACTTGAAGAAGGCAAAACCTTTTTTGGAGATCATATTTGGCTGCAAGGCGTTTACAAAGCCAGTAAAGAAATCTCTTTTTCAAGTGGGGCATTCTTTAGAAGGATCTATGGATCTGAAAAAACACTTGATCCTGTTGAACCATTATTAACATTTAATTATCACCCAGATAATGACCTCTGCTTCACTTTTGGTAGCCTGGATACGAGCGGCCACAAAGTTTGGGAAGCCATTTTCGATGACACCATTAAATATGACAGACCTTTAGAAACAGGGTTCGAGATATTTTATGCTCACAACACCTTTAGTGAGAGAGCATGGGTTAACTGGCAAAAACTTAACACTCCTGAGCATAGAGAAGAGTTTGATATAGGCTCTATTTCTAAATTGGATTTTGATCCACTATTGTTTGAGGCTCAAGCCCATATTATTCATAGAGGAGGCCAATTATATAATTCGGGGCCTGTTAGTGACAACTTTGTTATTGGAGTTGGCGCTCAATATAAAGTGAAAGCTTTAAATGAAAGCAGGATATCTGTGCGTTGGCTATGGTCTTATGACAGACCTAATAGAGCTTATGAATCCCTGACTCATAGAGGTAAGGGAACCGAAGTGGAACTTTATATCCCATTGCCAGGCTGGGAAATGATATATTCGATTTGGTCTGGTAACGATTTTACTTCGGGGGATGGAGATCCGTTCTACAAGACCAGCGAATTAATAAAGTTTGAGATAAATAAGATATTCGACATAACAAAAGATGTGAGAATAATAATGGGTGTCACAGGATTTTGCTTAGAAGATACATTTACCCATTCAGAGAAGATTCTGCTATCTTATGGCACCAATTTTAATATATTTAACTAAAGGAAAGGAGAAGATAAAGTGGGCCCAGAATATATATATGTAATATTGAATGAGACCGATATGTCTGGAGCATGGGATGATCCCAGAAAAGCAGTCAAATGGTATTTTAAAAATGACTTTATTGACAATGGTTATATCGAATATAGGAATGGTGTTTATACAGTAGACGAAATGGTAGAAAAAATGCTTGATCCAGGCAGCGATTATCCAGTGCTTAACAAAATAGTTGTAAATCCAGATGATAATGATGTATGTGATAATGATGTATGGGGAATAGATAGATAATGTAAATAGAAAGAGAAAAGGAGCACTTGAAATGACTAGCTTAATATCAAATATTATAGGGTCAATACGAAAAGGGACAGGGTAATGGATAGTATGGATGTTAAAGAAATAAATAAATTATGTAAACAATGTAAAAATTTTACGGACGATGCCGAACTTGCGTTCGATTGTTATTCCAAAGAATGCCCTTCTACGAATAAAACATTAAAAATAGATGGTTGGGGTCCAGATAAAACCAGGAAACCAACATGGGATCCCAATAAACAAGAATAAATATGGGCTGTGATAAAATGGTACAAAACATTTTAATGAATGGCATTGTCCAGGTTCCACAAAATCCACAAGGAAAGGGGGGTAGATAGATATGGGCAAAACAAAGACAGGTTTTAAGATCACTGGCGGCATAGTACTCGTACTGGCCATAGTATTCGCACTAGGTCTAGCAGGTCTTGGCTGGAAGGCTTTCTTTAAGCCAAAGCATGAGAACATTGAGAGAAAAGTGTTTGAGAACACTAAATCTTATACTCATGGCATGGCCCAGGAGCTGGCTAAACACTATAGCGAATATCAAAAGGGAACCAATGCAGAAAAGCAGATCATCAGAAATGTCATCAAAAGCAGATTTGCTGATTTTGATGAAACCAAGCTACGTACCCAAGCACTGAAATCTTTTTTAATCAGTACACGCGGGTATTAGTAGCGTTAGCACAAATCTTTAAAAGATGCGGTTAAAGCATCGAAGGAGAATACTATTATGAAAAGATTTACCATGTTTAACATAATAACGATGATCGCTGTAGTGGCGATGATATTTATGTTCACTGGCTGTTTTAAGGCAAAGGAAAGTGCGGACAGAATTCAAACCAAACAAAGTGAAACCGCATTTGATGAGGCACAGAGACTGATAGGCCACCCTAACATAGTAAACTGGATGCAACGTAAAACCTTAAAAGAAATATTTGAGCTATGCGACCAGGAAAATCTGATCTGCTATGCTTATTTTTGGAGCCCATATCTAGCAAGATGTTCTACTTAGGAAGATGTCTAGGTTATGGCATCCCATTCTCTGCCCAGTTTACAAGTCCAGAAAAAGTTGTTCAGGGTGACCATGAGTTAGGGTACGATCTAGCTGGTAGAGTGAATCATCCGATGAAAAAGCCCCAGGCAGATCCAAACGGTCTCTATATGCCAACTTCTTCAGCGGCAACATGGGTAATCATGCTGGATGAGAAAAACAATCCAAGACCCATTTATGCAGAGCCGGAGCTTGTCGTATCGCCATACGCCTTTCCAGATTGGCTTGTGGTCAAAGGACCAGATGGCTACAAATAGCTTGTAGCTGAATAGAGGTTATATATTAAACCCCTGGCATCACCGTTTTGGCAGACACCAGGGGTTTTTAAAAATTAGTAGGAGTAAATAGAATGGTTTTTATAGGTACAATTTGCTTAATTTTATCAGGAGTAGTGGCTTGGAAAACTGGTCACATTATTGGTTGGTTTCTTGGAGCTGGAGGATTCCTTATATATGCAATTACTGCTTTAGCCCATTTTCATGGTTATGGTTAAAGAAGGGAGGATAAAAATATGATAGAAACGATACAACCATTTGTACCTAGTCTAATTATAGATGTGATAGCAGCAATATTAATGCTCTCCACTTCAATTTCATGTTTATTCCTGGTTAGATCTGTAATCAACAAAAATGTAAACCCTGTCGAAAGAAATCAGAGCATTGTTGCCACAATAACTGGCTGGTGCACGTTTGTAGTAGTACTTCTTGCACTAGGTGGAGGCTCGTTTGCCTTACTATTTATATCGGCGACAATTCAATAGGGGTAATATAATTATGAAGCCCTCAGGCCGATTTAGAATGGAGCTATATGAAAGATTAGGAGAAGTCAATGCTAATCACTATTGGTGACGTCACAAAAGATGCGATGGCATGTCTGGATATAAAAGAATATCCATTCTCACCTGAAGAGTTATCTCAAAAGTTTCGAACGATAATTAAAACATACAAGGCTGCATTTCTAGTAAAGAAAGATGTAAAAGCTGAGGAAAAGGCCAAGGAAGTTATCTTGGCTTACAAACATTTAAAAAATCTGGCTGTCGCTTTTATAGTGGCTGAAGACGATAAAAGAGCGGCAGAAGAAAGATTTTATGAAGATGAGGATATTTTTACTCTTTGGGATATTTGCCCCCAATGTAATGGGAATAAAAAAGTAAAAAACAAATGGGGTGCTGGTGATATTAAGCCCTGTCCAGATTGCGATCCGATGGAACAAAATGTTATATCTAGACTTTTCCGACATTTGTCAGAAAGATCATCTG
>CAYTTK010000041.1:0-18584 GCA_964440735.1 uncultured Pirellulales bacterium | reverse complement strand
GTAACTCTCAGAGCCACGTGCACAGGTCATAAGACCTGGACTGCCGAGACTCCTAATCTTTATAAAGTCAGAATTGCTTTGCGCCAGGGCGAAAAAGCTATTCACACAGTGACCGAGCAATTTGGATTTCGCACTATCGAGGTTCGCCCTGGTGACGGCGTTTTTCTTAACGGCAGTAAAATCCGCCTTAAGGGCGTCAACCGCCATTGCTTCTGGCCGGACTCAGGTAGATGTCTCAGCAGAAAAATTAGCTACGATGATGTCCGTCTCATCAAACAGATGAATATGAATGCCGTGCGGATGTCACACTATCCGCCCGATAAACATTTCCTCCAAGCTTGTGACGAGCTTGGACTATACGTTCTGGACGAGCTGGCCGGCTGGCATGAGCCGTTTTATGACACTGAAGTTGGTGCCGAACTGGTCAAAGAAATGGTCTCCTTTCACGTCAATCATCCCTGCATTTTATTCTGGGATAACGGCAATGAAGGGGGCTTCAACACTGAGCTGGATGACGATTTTGATTTGTATGACCCGCAAAAGCGTTTGGTTCTGCACCCCTGGACGACTTTCAACAATATTGACACCAGCCATTATAGAAGATATTCCAGCGTCGAAGATAAGCTCAGGGGCTCGACCATATATATGCCGACCGAATTAATCCACGGCTTATACGATGGTGGCCATGGTGCAGGTCTGGATGATTATTGGAGTCTTATGGAAAGCTCAAAACTGGGTGCTGGTCTTTTCCTTTGGGTGTTTGCTGATGAAGGTGTTGTCCGTACAGACAGGGACGGACAAATAGATGTCTGGGGCAATGCCGCTCCGGATGGTATTGTCGGCCCTTACCACGAAAAAGAGGGTAGCTTCTATACCATTCGGGAAATCTTCTGTCCAATCCAGGTCACTATGAAGATGTTGCCGACAGATTTTGATGGGACGATTACAGTTGAGAACCATTATGATTTTACAAATCTGAACCAATGCAGATTTCAGTGGCAATTTGCAAATTTCAGGCGTCCCAATGATTCGAATACCGGCTACGAAGTGGTAGCATCCGGCACTGTCGCAGGACCTTCTGCAGGGCCGGGCAAAAGTGCCGATATAACCATTGACCTTCCTGCTGACTGGAAAAACTCCGACGCGCTATACCTTACAGCAATTGATTACTGGAACGAGCAGATTTGTACCTGGACCTGGCCCATTAATAAACCGCTGGACTATCGTAAAAGCATTGTTAAAGCCGGCAGCGGGGCGGTCTCTGCAAGCCAGAACAATAGCATTCTTGCCGTTACCGCAGGCAGTGCTGTTGCCCGATTTGATTTGTCAAGTGGCAAGCTAATTGACGTTACAAATGCTGGCAAGACTTTCTCGTTCGGTAACGGTCCCAGATTAGTCCCTTCGGATTCTTCTTCGCTTGCGCCTGTTGTAACACACTCAAGTGGCTCCGATTGTTATACTGTTGAAGCCAGCAATTCAGAAGGTCTAACACTTTTTCGCTGGAAGATATACCCAAGTGGCTGGCTCGAGTTACATTACAATTATCAGCTCTCCGGCCGATTCGATTATTTTGGTATAACGTTCGACTATCCGCAAGAGAAGATGTTGAGCAAGAAATGGCTGGGCAGGGGGCCTTACCACGTCTGGAAAAACCGCATCAAAGGAACGACACTTAACGTTTGGCAGAATAGTTTCAACGACACCACGCCCGGCCAAAGCTGGGAATATCCGGAATTCAAGGGCTATTTCGCAGATATGTATTGGTTTGTCTTCCAGACCGCCGAAGGCCCGATTACCATAGTTAATCAAAACGAAAATCTCTTTTGCTGTGTTTACACACCGAAAAATGGTGTCGAACCGCGTAACGCTGTTGCAGATTTCCCCCGTGGCGACATTTCATTTTTGCACGCTATTTCACCGATTGGCACAAAATCCAGAACTGCTGAACAGCTCGGCCCGCAAAGCCAGAAAAATCAGGCCAACGGAACTTATAAAGCCACCTTATATTTCTACTTCGGCGACCTGTAATACTTGTTAGTCAAATAAGAAAGCTTTATTTAGGTTGTGTAAATAAGGCAAAAAGGTGTTGTTGATTTAGATTCTTCATTCTTTTAAGTCCGATTGACGTTTTATTTCGTCGATATCGAGCTTAAGAATGTAGTTGACCAGATTTTGCCAGCCGCTATAAAAGCCGAAGTCGCCCTTTGTCATCTCATTGATTGCGTCGCTTTTGCTCCAGCCCTGAACCGCAATCCGGTAAATCGAACACATTGTTCCTGTGCGGTCTGCACCACGCTGACAATGCACAAAGGCAGGCACTCGGTTTGGGTCGGTGACAATCTGTAAAAAGCGAACAACTTCTTTATTTTCGGCATGCCATGGTTTCATATAAATATGTTCATAATCCAATGCAGTACCTTTAATCTCGTCCCGGTCAGAATGGAATGACCGTAAATTAATAACTGTTTTGATGCCCATTTTCCCCAACTGTTGCATCCCCTCTGCTGTCGGTTGACCACCACGATACAGGTTTTCCGAGACCTTGTGAAAGTTCGGCACACCAGGTAGCTCCAGCCGCTCCGCCCAATCCTTTCCAGAAGGTTCTATCGCATTCGGTGCATTCTGGTCATTTACGTCAAAAATGCCTGTTCTAAAAAAGCGCGTTTGCAACAAATACGAAATTCCAAAAACGACCACAACACAAATTAAAAATAATCCGATACTCTTAAGGATTTCCGCTTTTCTTTTTTCAGGCCTCTGTTTTGGAGCTTGCTTGTCATCTGCCATAGATGAACCTCCGAATAGAACTTTACTCACAATGTTACTTTCTCTACTATTGCCTTAGCCAGCAATATGCTTTGTTTGCCAATGTCTTTACAGACACGAGATAATAAGAACCTGATTGGAACAAGCTAACGTAGTTCGAATTCGGTATTAACGTGTCGCCTGCTTATATCGCTCCACCATATCACGCAGTCGGCTTACCAATTCATTATCTTGTTCTTGGGTAACATTGGCCAGTGCCAATGCTTCCTGCGCAGTTCTAACAGCCATCTCATACTGGCCCGTTGCCGCGTAGCTGGCAGCTAATGTCTCAAGCACTACTGGGTCTTGATATTGTGTTAATTCAGCCGCATGCATAGCAATTATGACTGCTTTATTGGGGTCGCGAACTTCAATATCCGGATATGTAGCTAAAATCCTTGCCATCCAAATCGCTGGCTCATACCAGGATGGCCTAAGTTGCATTGCTTGCTTAAGATATATAATCGCCTCACGGGGTTTATTTGTCATCGCCAAAGCCATTCCCATACTATAAAGAGCATCAGAATTGTTGGGTGCAAGACGAAGGGCTCGACTAAAATGACCAATTGCTTCGTCAAGTATATTTTGCGATGCAAGCAAATTACCTACCTTTAGATGAATTTCAACATTGTCGGGCTTAAACTGCAGGGCCTTACGATAGTAAATAAACGCCTCATCATACTTACCCTGCGATGCAAGAGCAAAACCCAAGTTGCAATGTGCATCTGCATAATCCGGCCAGGCTTGAATAGCTCGGGAAAATAGACCTATTGCTTCATCAAACATGCCCTTTGATACAAGTGCGACACCAAAGCTGTTATACAGTTCGGCATCTGTGAGCTCAATACCCAGAACCTGACGATAGTGCCTGAACCCCTCGTCAAGCTTGCCCTGCGATGCAAAAGCATAGACCATGTTGTAATGCGCTTCGCTAAAATCAGGCTTGATACGTAATGCCATACTATAGTGTGCAATTGCCTCGTCAAATTTTCCCTGCTCTTCCAGGGTAGCGCCAAGATTATTATATGCTATCCAATCGTTGGGCTTGATTTTAAGAATCTGATGATAGTAACCAATTGCCTCATCAAATTTACCCTGACTCGCCAGCAAATTCGCAAGGTTGTTCAGGGCATTTATATGTCTGGGCCTGATTTCCAAGGCCTGATGATAGTGACTAATAGCCTCATCATAATTACCCTGTAATTCGAGAACATTTGCCAGGTTATAGTGTATGTTGGCATTGGTTGGCTCATTTTGTAAAGCCACCTTATAGTGAACAGCAGCTTCGGCATATCTACCCTGAAGTTTAAGCACTATAGCAATATTATTGCGCGCATCGACGAAGTCTGGTGCAATTTCCAGGGCCTTACGGTATTGTTTGATTGACTCTTCAAGCCTGCCTTCTGTTTGGAATGCATATCCCAGCAAGTTAATTACCTGAGGCTCTCCCGGGGTTCGTTCCAGCATATATTGACTAAGACTCAAGGTACTGCGCCAGTGTCCCAAGTACTGTTGTGTGGCCACTGCCCCGGCACCAGCTAATACAAGCACAACAAGCACTACTATCACCGGTCCGATTTTTAGGGCTCCCAAACGCGAAAAGATACCTTTAGGTTCCCTCGCTTTGCCCCTATGCCAGCACCAGCTCACAAGTGAAGCCAACACCATCAGTAGCCCTATCGAAGGAAGATATGCAAATTTGTCCGAAGCAATCACATTACTAAAGCCTATAATCTGCATTGTGGGCAGGATACCAATAAAGAAAATCAACCACCCTGTCAGCGCTGCTCGCGTCCAACGCAGCGAGAATATCAGCAGAGGAATTAATATACATGTGCCGATGACACCGGCAGCCACCCTTGGCTCTGTTAACGACAGTGGCGAGGGGAAAGGGTAGTATGAAGACAGCCCCACCGGCCAGAAGATTTTGTAAGGATAAAAAATAATGTCATGGCAAATTATTAGTGGAATGCGTTCCGGTCCGAACTCTGCCGGCAGACCTATAAAAGCAGTTCGGCTTTGAGAAATATAAGTTATAACCGCAGATATGGCCCCCACAACAAAAAAGGGAATTTTCTCCAAAACAGTTCGCCACTTTAGACGCTTTAAGGGCCAGTAATCCATCAGAAGCATCATCATCGGCAATGGTGTACTCGTCGGTTTCGACATCAACGCCAGTATATACATCGCCATGCAGCCAAGGTAAAACCACCACTTTTTTTTGCATGCGAATCTAACATAAAAAATCAAACACCATAATGCAAAAAACGTCGCCACCAATGTTTTGCGCTCGCTGACCCAGGCGATGGTCTCCACTGTCATCGGATGGACGCCAAAGAGCAAACCCATTCCAGCCGCCGCCCAGACATTACCAAATATCAAGTAAAGCAATACTATCACCAACGCAGTATTTGCCATATGCAAAGCAAGACTGGTTCGATGAAACGTCATCAGATTATCGAGTCGCCCACCCATAGCATAATCAACCATCAGTGAAATCATTGATAACGGCTGATAGTAACCCCCTACGGTCGATGGTTCCAACACCTCGGTCAGGAAATGTTTAGCCGACCTCAAACTTGGACTTTGCACCAGGACGTTTCCCACAAGATACTGGTCGTCATCAATTGAAAATGACCGGGCAGATAATACCGACCAATGCACCACAAGAACTACTACGCAAACAATGACAATCAAACCCACCAGTAGCCTGGTTTTGGAAACTGACTCCCCGATTCTCTTTTGCATAACAATCCTCTAAATGTTTCACTTTTTTAGTCGATTCTATTGCCCAATACCAAATAATGCAAGAACTTACATTACCCTGCTAACAACTACATTTAGATGGTTATTTTCCAGCTCTGCCGAATTTAGTCAGTATTAATATCTGTTTGCACACACTTTTACAAACGTGCGGCAGTGTAAATCTTAATGGAATCAGCTTGGCGGGCTCAAAATCAGTACACACACTTTTTGGAAACTCATCGCCTAAAATTTTTATTTTCTCTGTGTCCCAGCAGCCAAATCCCATTTGCCTCGCTGTTTTAATCATCGGCAGCTCTTCTGGTTTGATATTGACAAGCTTACAGCAAACAGTCTCACATGCCATCGGGTCGGTTCCGCCTATTAGCCAGCCCAAAGGCCGTGTCCTGCCGCGAATCGGACCTTGGCCATCCATCGCCATCACGCCGTCGATTATTGTCAAAGCAGGATTTAGGAATCTGAATATCTCGATAAGCAATTCGCAGAAGTCCTCGAACTTTCCGCCTTTTCTGAAGTGCCACAGCGCCTTTCGCTTACCACTGACACAGCCGAACATATTTTTAACCGCAAATGTCGCCACTAATTGCTGATGTGTCTTGAACTTCGGTAAATTTATTATCTTGTCGGCGTCCAGCGCAACCGAACTTATACCCACCTTGATATCGTTCTTCCCCATTTTGCACCATCTCGGCTTATCGAGTTGCTTTACCGGCACTGATAGCTTTTTCAAAGATTCCTCTAATTTTAATGCCTTTACACAGGTAAACACATTACCCCAGGCCGGCGAATCCCCGATAAATGGTCTTGCACCAAAATCTTTTAACAGCCGGGCAGTCTCGAAAATTACTACAGGATGGGTTTGAGTGGCGTGACGGTGAGACCGCGGTGCAATAAAATTCGGCTTGAGCAGGACGCTGTCACCCGGCTTTATGAATCTGTCTAATCCGCCGAGAAGTTCAAAATGTCTTTCTATCGCTTCGGCGATATTAGGCCGGTTGTAATCGCTGCATCGCATTAATGTTACTTTCGGCTCGGACATACAGCGGCTCAATCGCTTATACTGGTACAAACCAACAAAAATATTCTGACAGATGGTTTACGTTTAGGCACCTTATGCTTGACTCCGTTAAAGAATAAGCTGCCTTCGGGCTTGCTGAATAATAGTCCCCCTAAGGTTGAACCGTCGCTGATATATTCTTTCGGCCCGAGGACAACAAAGTCACCTGGACCCATTTTCAATCCAAAGGAGGCAGAGCTGAAAGCAAATTCATGTAATTTTACTCGGTCAGCCAAGGCCGGAATTGAGCTTCTCATCGGTTGTGTAAATACCGGCTGGGCAACAACGATGCATACTCCTCTTGAGCCGGGGATTTTAACAGCTTTTATCCGTAACACAAGCAAACCAGGTCCCATAGCCGCTTTCTCTCTTGTGCCATCGCTTGAAACATAAGAAACAGTTTGCTGTTTGTCTAATCCGCTAATAGTAAGGTCATTGGGTCTTTTGTCAGACAAATATAGTGAAATCTTCAATACTCTTTGACCAGCCGCAGAAAGAATCAAATCGTTGATTTTATCCAACATCGGCGCTTGACCAAAGCGGACTATAAATGAGTTGGCATTGAAGGCATACCGGCTATTAAATCGAAATAACCTCACATATAGAGACTTCCAGACATTACCCATTTCGCTGATGTTTTCGGCTGGTATTTCAAATATATGCACGTCAAAATTTATCGTCTTTAATAGTTGTGGGCGGGGTAGCTGGTAACTGCTGGAAGGTGCTAAGTCGCCGAGCTTAACTTCCTCCCAGACAGGTTTGCTTTTTTCAGGGGCATTGCACCCAGTCAGCAACAAACTCATACAGCTCAAAACCAAAATTTGAAAAACACGAATCATAAGCTTAAAATTAGCAATAGAACAAGTGTCTGTCAATGGATAGCTCATTGCTTAATATCGGATACTTGATATAATCTCGGGCATCGAGTGCCAAGCAGCTGGTATTGGGAAGTCCTTGACCTGCTGCATTATTTTTAATATTATTTTCACAAGTGAATAATTTGAAGGGTGCAAGAATGAAAATTAGTAAACGTGCTCAGGATGTGCCGCCTTCAGCAACTTTAGCTGTTACCGCCCTTGCGCAGCAGCTAAAAGCTAAAGGCGTGGATGTAATCGGTTTTGGTGCAGGCGAGCCGGATTTCGACACCCCTGATTATATTAAAGATGCTGCAATAAAGGCGCTTAAGGCCGGCAAAACAAAATACACGGCCGCGTCCGGTATAATCGAACTCAAGACCGCCGTTGCCATCAAGCTCGAAAAAGAAAATGGGCTCAAATACACTCCGGAGCAGATTATCGTCAATATCGGCGGTAAGCACTCAGTTTACGAGGCAATGCAGGCGGTGCTCGACCCCAATGACGAAGTTATCCTGCCAACGCCGTATTGGGTAACATACACGGAAACGATAAAGCTTGCCGGTGCCACCGCCAGAGTTATTCAAACAGACAAAAGCAACAGTTATAAGATTACACCTTCCCAGCTTAAAAAGGCCGTCACCCAAAAAACTGCTATGCTGGTCCTTAATTCACCCAATAATCCGGGCGGTTTCACTTACACTCCGCAAGAGCTAAAAGACATTGCCAAAGCCCTTGAAGGAACAAAAGTCATAGTGCTTTCGGATGAAATATATGAAAAACTAATCTATGGCGATACCAAATTTGTTAGTTTTGCTTCGCTAAGCTCTGATGCCTACAACAGAACATTAACTCTCAATGGCTTCAGTAAAACTTTCTCTATGACCGGCTGGCGTCTCGGATACACGGCAGGGCCGCTCGAAGTAATAAAAGCGATGGGGCGGCTTCAATCTCATATGACTTCAAATCCCATTACATTTGGTCAGTATGCGGTAATTGCCGCCCTGAACGACCCTCAAGCCAGTCAGGCTATTGAAAATATGCGAATGGAATTTGAACGTAGAGGCAAATATATGGCTGAACGGCTAAACAACATCAAAGGTATCGAATGTCTTGAACCCACTGGAGCTTTTTACTGTTTCCCTGATGTTTCAAGCCATTATGGACGAAGTATTAAGGGGACGAAAATCAACGGAAGTATGGACTTTGCAAAAGCTCTTCTGGAGCAGGCCAATGTAGCACTTGTTCCGGGATTGCCGTTTGGTTGCGACAATAATGTTCGCTTGAGTTTTGCCTGCTCACTTGAAAATATTACAAAAGGATTAGACCGGTTACAGGAGTGGCTAAGTCCATAAAAACCGGAATGCAAATGCTTTGTCTGTCTTTATGTTTGCTTTGAGTAAGCTGACTTTACATTTTTTTCAGATAATTTTATTTTATCGCCAACAACTATGCCTTCTACACCGTCTAAATATTAAATGACTTATGCAGACTATTGTCTGCGCTCCATTTTTGGAGATGTGAGTGAGGCGCAGAGTTCAACGACGGAATCTAAAGAAATTACGTGAAAGGCAGCGAGAAGCTTATGAAGCTTTGGTTTGTCAGCACTATATATCAATTTACCATTTTATAATATATTTAACAAACGACACAAACCTTGCTGAAGAGCTCACTCAGGAAAATTTTGCCTCCGCCTGGTCCAATATTGATTCTTATAAGTCGTTGGCATCATTGGGAACATGGCTGCATCAGATTGCTTACCACAAATTTGTTGACTCAAGGCGCAGGCTCCAGCGTAATACCGCTTTAATGGATAAGTTAAAACAAAAGAAAAGTGAAGTATTAGAAACTTGGAATCCGCTGTATCAGCTAACAACTGATGAGCATATACGTATGTTGTACAAAGCAATGCATAGATTAGAATCGTCCGAATATATAGCGATTGTGTTGCACTATATTCAGGATCTAAGTTTTTGTGAGATGGCCGCTGTACTGGAGGAACCAGTGGGCACCGTCAAGTGGCAAACAAGCATGGCATTGAGAAAATTAAAGAAGTTTTTAGCTGGGAGAGTATAACCATGACAGATAATCAAGAACACGAATGGGATGATATGACATTAAAGTCGCTGGAGTCGGAGTTGCGCTGTCTTCCGGAAGTGAAAGTTCCGGAAAAACTTAAAACAAGAATTTTAGATGCAATCCCAGGTAGGCGGCAAAAAGTATCTATAGAACATCAGCTCAAATGGCATCTTGAGGCTCGGGATTTAGTAGCAACTGCAGCTGCAGCAATATTTATTTTAACCTCGATGTTAATGGTAAGCTACGGCCTGCCTAATCCTCCTCAGACGTTATTAACAGAACTAAATGACACATCCCTGTGGTATACAACGCTGGAGCAAAACTACATATTTATAAAAGACAATAACTATACGAATTGTGATGAACTACAGTAAATCAAAAACGGCTACATTTCCAGATTAAGCGTCGTTTGTTTTTTTGACGACATATTATTTTTTAGGTCAATTATGAGGAGAAACAAATGGTAAATGAGAAAGTCGTAATTGAAACAGATGCTATTCTACAAAGCAAGCCTAAAATTTCTAAATTGGCGATTGTATCTGTTGTGTTTGGAATATTGGGCCCTTTTGCCGCAGGTACTATGTGGTGTGTATCACGCAGTTATTTCTTAAATACAGAAAGGCCTCTTATAACATCCACTTTTTCTTATAGTATTGCGTGGATATTAGGGCTTGCGTTAGGAATAAAATCACTTGAGCAAATAAACTGTAGTGAAGGACAGCTGCATGGAAAAGAGTATGCTATAGTAGGAGTTGTCACTTCTATAGTTTGGATGCTTTTGGTTTTGGTGTGCTTTATTTTGCCCTCAATTTTTTCGGTTAATAGTTGAATATTGGGATTTTAAGTTTTACTTATTTGCTCAAGTGGATTAAGATTTAACAATAAAAGGAACAGAATATGGCTTCCTCCAGAAAGAATAAAAAACGCAATTCCTCGTCCACCTTAAGGGCGGACGATTCTGCCTCTCCCGAAGAGCCGATAAAAACTGTCGAGCGTGCTGCCTTATCCGGCTGGCCTATGATATTGGGCTGGCTGGCAATGATGATTTTTGCCTTCCACGCCTCCACACATATGGTCGCTGCCGGCGATACCTGGGTCGCACTGGCCTGCGGTAGACATTTTCTCCATCACGGCATAAAAACCACCGAACGTAATCCATCAATTACTGACTGGTTCTTTGGGCTTTTTTTCAAACAAAATAATTTTAACATCGAACCATTCAGCGCAAATTCACACGAGCCAGGGCCTACAAAGGAAACTATGGCCGCCTATGCCAATCTGCTCAAAGGAGAATCTGCTAACAAAGAAGGAATAAAATACTCACTGATGAGATGGTATGCAAAAAAAGCCGACAACTTTGAAAATTGGCCCGGCTGGTTCACATCCTTTGCAAAGTGGATTCATCCTACCGGCTGGGTTAACCAGAACTGGCTTACACACGTCCTTTTTTACTGGTTAACACACGAATCCCCCTTTGCTGATGCTGAAACACTTTCATTCAACACCCTTGTTTACTGGAAATTTACAATTTACATTATTACCGTTATTTGTGTTTATTACACGACGCGTTTATTGGGGGTCGACCCGGCTCTGTCAGCCGTTTTTGCCTGCTTTGCAATGTTCATTGGCCGTTCATTTTTTGACATTCGTCCCGCAGGTTTCTCAAATATGTTGGTGGCGGTTTTTCTTTTCGTGCTTGTCCTTGCTACCTATCGAAATATCTTATACATCTGGCTCATTGTCCCCGTGACTGTTCTCTGGTGCAACGTTCACGGCGGATACATTTATGTATTTATAATGCTTGTACCTTTTGTGGCTTTGAATCTTCTAACAAGCATCTCTAAGAGAAGATTTGTTTCTATCGGCTTAAAAGGTATATATCACACTGTCGCCGCCGGTATTGTTGCTTTCGTAGCTATGGTTTTGTTTAATCCATATCATTTAACAAACTTGACTCATACTTTCGCAATCAGTGTCAGTAAACACGCTGAAAGGTGGCGGGACGTCCACGAATGGCATCCTGCTTTTGACTGGGCCAATCCTGTTGGTACAGCGAAACCTTTCCTGGTAATGTATATTATTGCATGGTTGCTCCTTTTGCTTTGGATTATTGTCCTGATATTAACTCCTCGCTTTGTCAGAAGGTATCCCAAACGAATGGCAAAGACTTACGATGAGTATCAATGGCCTAAAGTTGACCTTGCTTTCATGGTTATTGCCGCACTCACCATTTATATGGCGATTCGTTCCCGCAGGTTTATACCCATAGCAGCTATTGCCGCCTGTCCAATTTTAGCAATGTTTATTGACCAGATAGTTCGTGCGGTCTCGGCCACCCATAACTTATATAAAAACAATCGCCTCACCGTCCTCTCAATGCCTTACTACCTGCAATTGGTTTTCATTATTGCCGGCGCCGTAGCGGTTTTGTATTTCGGTATATGGTGGGGATATAAGTTTAAGCGAGTTTATCTTGACCCCTGGCCCACCGACGTAAAACTAAATTCTATCTTTATGCGGATGACCGCCTCTGACGCCAAACCGTTCTATGTCGGTCAGTTTATAAAAGACAATAAATTAAAAGGGAAAATGTTTAATTACTGGACAGAGGGTGGCTTCATTGCCTGGGCTCAGGAACCAGACCCAAACACAGGAAAAACACCTTTGCAGTTATTTATGGACGGCAGAGCTCAGGCTGCTTATGACAGGAAAATTTTTGACCTCTGGACAAAAATTATGTCTGGAGGGCCAACCGTTCAAGAGGCACAGCTTAGAGCTAATTTGACAGGCCGAAGATTAGAACAAGTAATATCCCTTGATAATTGCAAGGAAATCGGACGCTGGGTTAATGAGCAGCTAAAAGCACACGATGTCTGGGTAGTCTTAATGCCACTTGGTGTTTATGGCGATTATAGGAAAGGTGGTTATCTGTTTGTAAAAGGCCTTGAACTCGACCCTGATTGGCGCATTATTTTTCAGGATGACAAGCAAAAACTCTTCGTCGATTGGTCAACTCCTCAGGCCAAGGAGCTTTTCCGGGGAATAATGGATGGAAAAACCATCTATCCGAACGATTTTTCCAAATCCCTATTTTTTGCGAATAGCCTTCTTGCGCGGCCGGAAGAAGCTGCAAGGCAAAAGGGTCTTAATTTTGCCATTCAGGCTTTCAAGTTAAACCCCTCGCAGGTGCCAATACAGAAAATCATGTATGCGGCAAGATTCCCTGAGTTGAAAAAGCAGGTTGATGATTTTTGTAAAGAATATCTTGATGAATTCGCGGAAAATAAAGACCTTTACGCTAAACAGCATGGATATCACAATAAAATGGCAGCTGTGTTAAATGCAATTTCATATTTGAAGGCATCCGCCCAAAAGCAGAAAAACAGCGACCTCGTTCAGTTTTACAATGATAAAATGAAAGAATACAAAAATGAACGAACCAAATTGCTCCGAAGAAGAATCTGGTAATCACCGATTCGTAACTAATGACACATCTGCCGAAATACGGACAACGAATTCTATCAGTGTTTTTTTCCCTTGTTATAATGAACAGGACAATGTCACCTCAACCGTTGAGCGGGCTCTTAACGTTTTAGAAAAAATTGGTTCAGACTTTGAAGTAATTATTGTTGACGACGGCAGCTCTGATGCAACCGCGCAAATCGCTGACAAGATTGCCAGCCGGAACAGCAGGATAAAAGTCGCTCACCATCCGACCAATCTTGGTTATGGAGCCGCCTTAATATCCGGCTTTAAGGCGGCCTCAAAAAAGCTGGTCTTTTATACTGATGGTGATGGCCAGTTCGATATTGGCGAATTACCGCCGTTGCTGCCGTTGATAGAACAATATGATATTGTTAGCTGCTATCGATTAAATCGTCACGATAATTTAATACGAAAGATTAACGGCTGGTGTTGGACAAAACTTACTTGCCTGCTTTTCGGCATGAAAGTCCGGGATATTGATTGTGCCTTCAAATTATACAAAAAGGAAATTTTTGACAACATTGAATTGTCAAGTTCCGGTGCTCTCATCGACGCTGAAATCCTGGCTCGCGCTGTCCGTAAGGGCTACACTATAACTCAAAAAGGCGTGCATCACTATCCACGAGCTGCTGGTAAACAAACAGGTGCCAATTTGCGAGTAATTTTTCGCGCCTTCAAAGAGCTATTTCAGCTATACAGTCGAATTCGAAAAGAAAACATCGGAACAAACAAGAATAGCTAATACTATTTAATGAATAGTAGAAAGCATTGAACTATACTCAGCGAATTCTGTTTGAATGACTAACAACATACAAATTACGATATATGAAATATGGACAAATCAAAAGTTAATCTGTTCATTTATGGCTCGTTGCACGACCGCAGAGTCTTTCAGTCTGTAAGCGGCCTGAGTTTTACCAGAAAGGCCTCTAAAGTTGACAAAAAGACCCTTTTAGCAGAACCTGCTCTGCTGCCGCGATATCGAAGGGTCAGCCCCGACAATGTCTATTTTTATGCAATCGAAGCTCCATATTCAAGAATCGAGGGTCTTATAATTTACGATGTCCCTGACTGGGCAATGGCTGAAATCGACAGATACGAAGGCAAGCGATACAAGAGAAAAACAGTGCAGGTTAACACCGCAAAAGGCCCTGTCGAGGCACAGGCGTATTTAGCAAGCCAAGAGTCAATGAAAAAACGCTTCGGCGACAGGTTCCACGTCAATTTGATACACGAACTCTGGCTGCGAAAACGCATTGACAAATTTATAAAAAAGCATACTCGCCCAGGGGATAGAACCATAGACGCCGAACTGGAACGACGAGCTGATAGAGAGCTACTTGGAACCACAGAACGTGATTTGGTAATGAGCCATTATCAAACTGATGCCTTCAGTGATTATTATCTTGAGCACGAGCTTGACCGTCCAAGGCCGAGCATAAAGCATTTGTATGACGACCCACAGGCAAAGCCATTCATCCAAAATTACCTGGCTTTAGTTGTAAAGCAGGTCTTACTAAACCAGCTCGATGAACAAATCCAGTCCAGATATCGCTTTGAACTCGAGCATATGCAAACTTCGGAAAGATATTTCAAGCGGTCTGTCAGTTTACTCGCAGCTTTGAGAATGATAAATGAAAACAGCAACGCCGTTGATTTAATTGTTGGGCAATGTCTTCAAACAATGCCTTATGACAAGTATGACCTCTTCGACTACGTCAAATACGCCGTCCGCGCAGCAAAAAGTATGTCTGATACTCGCATTGCCAAAGCACACCTGGATAGAATTCGTTCAAATTTGCAGCCGGGACTTACACCACTCGGTGCTGAAATTGAATTGAGTAATCTGGGCTACGCAGCCATTGACCCGCAAAGGACTGCTCTCAAGGCATTTGATTCTGTGTATGACGGCTTCAGGTATTTTCATGATTTCCAACTCGACATTTTATCATGGAAGCTTGGAGGATATGTTGATGACCACTCCGGCTCAACCGACCAGGCGCGACGCTGCGGATTTCTGGAACTTGCTCTAGGAAGATTAAGTATCTCCGGTGAACTATCCCGACCGGCTACATCTGACCCCTGGCTTCTCAATCAGTTGATACAAGAGACTGTCATTTTCTATGATGTCCGCCCACACAGTTTGCATTTGTCTTTTCAACTTCGAAAACACCAAATTGGCAGCCAAGAAGTTCTGCCTTTAGGTTTTGTCAAATGCCTTCTTGTCCTTGGCGGAGGCCCGGAGCTAAAGGGCGCTGGCCAATTATGGGTCTCAAGGATGGGTTATGACGAAATAAAGCAGTACAAATATGGAGAAGAACTTGTCTTCGCAAGAACCGGTAAGCGGGGATGGTACCTCGGCAGAGACGACATTGCAAACAAAACTCCTGCCCAGGCAACTGCTTATGTCCAGCAGTATAAATTCATTCGTTTGGAGGAAAGAGCAAGCTATGAGCCGTTGATTATGTGTCTCAAGGGGCTGCAGTTGGCCTGCAATCCCGCCGATTATTTAACTGCTGCGCAGTTAAAAACCAGCAAAAAATTACAGCGAGAATATGACCAGTTACAAAAATGGGCTGCCGAACCTGCCGAAATCAGCCCTCTGACAATAAGCAAATTCTTAAACACCGTTCGCGATGGTTTAATGAAAGAAGGCCACCGTCGGCCTGCACACAAATTGCATTATATTGATTGGGCATTAAGTGCTATTGATGTTCAGTTGCGTATATTCAACGAGCAGCTAAAAAAATTACCTAATCCTCCTTAATATTCAAATAATTCACCAGATAGTTGTTTTGCCAGGTCAGCAATTTTTCTCACACGAATAAAGCAGTCGCCACAATAAAGCCCACAGTATGAAATCAATGAAATCCCTTTTTTCACCACTTTATTTTTTTATCTTTACGTTTGGGTGATATATTCGTTTTCTTTTGAACTTGTTTATAGCAAACTTGGTCACTTTATTATGATCGAATGCCAAATCTTCCGGCAGTTTTTTTACATCGAACCATCGTGCCTCCGCAGCATCATCGCCTGCTTTAATTTTATCCCGCCCCTTGGTTGCAACACCTATATATACTATTGTAATCTGTCTGCCCCTCGGGTCACGGCCGACACTACCAAAGGTATGCATCTGTTTAAGTAACACACCTGACAGACCTGTCTCCTCCGCCAGTTCTCGAGCTACTGCATCATCCAGCTCTTCATCAATCCCCACGAATCCGCCCGGCAGTGCCCACTTGCCTTTGAATGGCTCATTTTTCCGCTTGATTAGCAAAAGTTTGACCTTGTCCCCGGTGATGGCAAATACAGCCGCATCTACAGAAACCATCATCCTCGGCCAGTCATAAATATATTTGCCCTTTGTAGCCATAGTATAAAAAACGACTCTTAATTTAAACCTCGCAGTATAGATAAAATTTAAATCAAAAAAGCTATTAAGCTTTTTACATTTTAATGTGTAATCCTGCTTTTTGCATTTTAATTTTTAATTTTCTTATACCAATTGCTCAAAATCTTCTTTTTGCTTACAATTAGTATAATATGTCGGATAATTTCAACAACATCCTTATAATAAAGCCCAGCTCACTTGGTGACATAGTGCTTGCTTTACCGACACTTTCGGCCTTGCGCAGAAGTTTTCCTGACGCAAGGATTAGCTGGCTTATCCGGCCGGACTTTGCGCCGCTTCTCGAAAATCATCCACACCTGACTGATATAATCCCCTTCGAGCGCAGGTTTCTCGGCAAAGCCTGGTTTCATCCTCTTGCATTTGGCTCTCTCCTCTCGCTTATTTGGCGGCTCCGTCGCAGTAAATTTGACGCCATTTTTGACTTGCAGGGACTTCTTAGAACTGCTTCTTTGGCCTGGCTAACAGGCTGTAAAAAACGGTTCGGTATGGCAAATGCCAGGGAGCTCGCTCACATCTTTTACACGGATAAAATCCAGCAGGACATAGAGTGTGTTCACCTAATTGACTTCTACTTGAAAATAATTCAGACAGCCGGTACCGAAGACCTAAGCGTGGAATTTTTATTACCGCAGGAGCCGGCTGCCGCCGATTCTGCCAACAGGTTACTGGCTCGTCATGGCGTTACGCCCGGCAATTATGTAATTTTCGTGCCTGGCTCGGCACACCGCGATAAATGTTGGCCCATAGAACGTTTTGCTGACTTGGCGGATAAAATTTCGTCAAAATTTCACTTTTCGATAGTTGCAACCGGAGTAGAATCTGAAAAGAGCTGTATTGACAGGTTAGAAAGCCTATCTGATGTTCCTATAGCAAACCTTGCAGGCCTAACCTCCCTTAGTGATCTTATAGCTATACTAAGATTTGCCCGGCTGGTTGTAAGTAATGATACCGGCCCGGGCCACATCGCCGCAGCTTTGGGCACTCCGCTTGTTATGATATTCGGCCGTTCTAATCCTGCGAGGGTTGCTCCTTATGGCAGGAAAAATTGTGTTGTCGCCGTTGAACCGTTTGGCAGGGGCCTGCACATAGACAGCGCTGACCCAAAGCACGATATCAGAGCCGTTACAGTTGACGATGTCTTTCAAAAAGTGTGTGAACAATTAAATCCATAGTCAATGTTTAGCCCTGCACCCCAGTGGTGCAGGGGTTATTTCAGGATTTTGTTTAGCCCCGCAATTTATTGCGGGGTTTTTTAACCCCAAATTTATTCGTGGGTTTTCGTTTACCCCCTTGCACTGCAAAGGATTCTCTTCTTTTGTTAGCCCCCGGCACTGCCGGGGGTTGTTTAGCCCCGTTGCTTGCGACGGGGGCTTTCTTATTACTCCCTTCTATATTACCGAACTGATTAAATACGACTTGCGATATACGAAAACTTGTTGACATAAAACAGATTTTTTGCTATCTTATTCAAAAGCGACGACACCCGGGAGCGGAAACCGATATGAAATACTCGCTCGTGCTACGTAGCGAGGACTTCGCAGAGTAGTACAGGTAAAACCAAAATAAATAGCCACCGAGGACACAGAGAATTATTTTTTGAATTTTGATAAAATGAACAGGTAAGTAAGATAAACTTAAAGTCCATTCCGTTAAATTAAGGACACGATAAATAAAGATGGGCTAACCGGTTCTTGATAGTAGTTCATTCTTCGTAGTAATACGGAAAAAGGAAAAAATAATGAACATAGATAAATTTTTCAATATCCTGTCAGTTTCCATAGGTTCTATAGGTGCTCTTTTTTTAGCTATTGGGGTTCTTGTTTCAAGCGACAAAGATATGGTGCATGGAACTTTTAATTATTCATCAATGGGGTGGCCATCAAACGAAATAATTTCATCAATGGCCATACAAAAGGGGCATACTCAAATTGGCGTTACATATATTCTTATCGCATTTCTTTTGCAGGTTGTTTGTCTTGTCTTTCTCAAAGATGAGGTTGGTTTTGTCAAAAGCCGATTAAGTGGTACTTTGTTGGCTGGAGGACTTGTTATCATGTTGGCAATAGTAGCTTATTTACTCAAACTGACCGATTTTTGAATTTATGATTACTGAAAACATCAAACAAAA
>CAYTTK010000040.1:0-18708 GCA_964440735.1 uncultured Pirellulales bacterium | reverse complement strand
GCACATCCGCCAGTGCATCCCATTCCCAAGACTAATGGACAAAGTGTACATCTAAAGAGCATCTAACAAAATGAATTGCCTGCCCCGATGTTTTATTTCGGGGTTCGATATTCGCTATTCCTTGTTCGATATTGGATATTCTATTCGCTATACCCTATCCCGTAAACACTGTCTTTTTCTCTTGCACTTTTTGGCAAAACAAGTATAATTACAAACCACTAAAAACTAACGTTTATCCGCACTACTGCGATTTACAAGATGTTGGCGGGACTATTAGTACGTGGTATATATTATTGTGTTAGGATCATAAAAACTAGACAAGGGAGAAATGCAATGCCGTCATTACCATACGAGATCATCGGCGTAATAATGGGTTTTATTGGGGCAATTGTAGGGTACGCGTTTCGTGAGTATCGAAATCGTGTCAGTCCACTTCTAGAGATCATCAACATTGGAACTACCTGCAAACGTTCAGATAAGGTTAATATTGATACGCGGATTGTCGAAACACTGCGAGATTCCTTCTACCCAGAGGAAATCCAACCTGAAGCCACACTTGGTGATGTATTCGACATTTGGGATCGTTGCGATTTTCTCGAAAAGTTGTGGCCATCAACGAAGAGGGGCATCGAGGCAGTTATCAATGCAGAATCTGATGATGACTTCAAGTCACGCTTATCCGACATATTGAGACAGAGGTTTTTCGAAAAATTGCTTATTAAACTCCTTCTCAACAACCGCCTTGACTTCGGTATTACTCCAGAGATCCTAGCCTCACAGGAACGAATTCATACTTGGTTCGACGAAGAACAAGAGCACAAAGTCTGGTTTGATCTACCACCGGATGCCCGGTCATTCGGCAAGGCAATTGGGCATCCCGCAATCAGAAGTAAGTTAGAACCCTTCATTATAGCTGTCTCTCGTTTCCATAAAACTGGCATTATCAACGCATTCCGCCATTTTATTAGGATATTCGATGCTGACTACACCAAGGCCCTCAGTTGCGTTCATGATCTCAAGAACATTGACAATGAAAATGAGAGGTGGGTCATGCGCTGCTTCCTTGCCAATACTAGCAGTTCTCCACTTGTCGTTGAAAGGCGGGGCACGCTAACCGTTTTCGATATCAAGACAAAAACCAAGTACCAAGAGGATTGCTATCTTGCTTTTATAGACAAGGATGACAAACTCGAAGACACAGACACACCTCTTGTGGTTTCAGGCGGTGAAGGCAAGAGATTTGCCCTGTTAACATCCCAGAAGCAACAAGAGATGAATCTTGGAGGTGCACTGCGGGAGTTATATGATAGAAAGGATGGAAAGTGTCATATCTCCATTATTCTGAGACGACCGGGTCTTCTTCGCCGTCAGCCATATCAAAGCTCGACCGCTGAGTTCTCGTCACCAACGAAACCGATGGAGTAGCCTTCCTACAAAATCATGGAAGGCGACGGTAAGTAGCGCGCCATTCCTCGTGCCTAAGGGGTGTTGTTATCATCCGTTGTTTGTCTGCCTAAGCAGAGGCAGGAGAGAATAATGAAAGAGATACCGTTAGGCAACGGCCTAAACACAAAAGTTGATGACGAAGATTACGAGAAACTAGCTCGCTACTAATTCTCTAATTCACTAATTTTACGAACCTTTCACTTTAGGCACTTTAGTTCACTTTTAACTCCCTCCCTCTGTTTCTAATAAATAATCAGTGCCTAATATCCTTCAAGCCAGCCGCATATAAATTATGAGGCCATCTTTGATGGCCTGTTGTCTGAGGACGAAGCTTTAGCAGAAACTTTATTTCGATAAGAGCTTCGGACAAAGACACCCGGCTGGCGCCTCTCTGTGTTCTCCTTGTCCTGCGTAGCTTGTGCCATAGGTAGCTCCTAAAGAGCGAAGCATGGATGTGAGCTCTGTGGTAAAAAACAAATTAGTGTAAATTCGTGTATATTCGTGGCTAATCTTTTGTGCTTCTTCGTGGCAAAAATAAATCTGTGCTAATCAGCGTTAATCCGCGGTTTCCATATATCTTGCGTTAAGCTATAATCTGGCAATGCAGGATTGGTCTATACAAAAGCTCCTAATCTGGGTTACCGAACACCTTACTAATAAGGGTATCGATTCGCCTCGTCTGAGTGCTGAGCTTCTACTCAGCTATGTTCTTGGGCTAAAACGAATAGAACTATATACGAACTTCGACAAACACGTCTCCAAACAGCAACTGGACAAACTGCACGATTTAGTAAAACGAGCAGGCCAGCACGATCCGATTGCATACCTTACCGGCAAAACTGAATTTTATTCACTCCAGCTTGAAGTCAGCCCTGATTGTATGATTCCCCGGCCGGAGACGGAACTACTCGTCGAGCGTGCCGTTGAATTTTTACGAACTCGCCCCGTTAGAAATTCCGTTAAGAACAAAATGACACAAAAAGAAGAAATTTCTAACGGGGGTCGCATTGGTACACAATTCGTCTGCGACCTGTGTACCGGCTGTGGTTGTATCGCAGTTGCAATTGCGAAAAACTTTCCTTCTGCCCGCATCATCGCTACCGATATTTCAGCTTCAGCCCTCGACGTCGCAGCACAAAACATCGAAAAACACAACCTTAAGGAGAAAATCACATTACTACGAGGCGATTTATTTGATGCCCTTGTCCCCCAACTGGACGTGGACAAATTCGATTTGATTGTATGCAATCCTCCTTATGTCAGTGCTGCCGAATATGAGAAGCTAAATAAAAATATAAAAGATTACGAGCCAAGGTTAGCCCTTTACGCAGGAGAAGATGGCCTGGATATATATCGAAGACTTATTGAAAAAGTGGACGAGTTCCTAAAACCCGATGCCGCATTGATGCTGGAGATTGGTTACGACCAAGGCCCAGCTGTAAAAGAACTGCTCGAACAAACGGACGCATTCACCGAAATCAAAATTGAAAAAGATTTCCACGATAACAACCGAATCGTAACTGCAAGAAAAATGTCATTGGGAGCATAATAAAGCAATCTCCACTTAGCCTGTGTTTTTCTCTTCTGGCTTCTTCTCTTCACTCAAGGATAAACCTTGTGTAGAATTTAATTTTTCACTATTATCTCTTTGCTCACGCATCTGATGAACTTCCTCGGCGAGCTTGCCCAGCTCGATTCTGAGAAGTTTCTGTTCCTTGCCCGCTGTCAAAAAATATCGTGACACGCGAATCAAACAAATGATAACCAGAGCAAATATAAATGCGTAAAACACGAGGGCAATCACAGCAAACAAACCTCCTACATTAAATGCCAAAGTATTATCAATCATTTCTTTTTCCTTTCCTTTATTTCCTCTGGGTCGACCTTTTTTGATTCGAGCCAGGCATCAACATCAGCCCGGTCGAATTTGATATTCTTGGCACTTATCCGGATATAAGGCGGACAATCTCCACTGGCGATATACTTGTAAATCGTCCTCTTTGAATCGCCCAGATAAATCGCTAAATCCTCTATTGACATCAATTGCATAACACAAACCTTTAATAATATGTAATAATATATCACAATATGCATATATATGCAACAAAATTCCAGAAAATTTTGTGATTTTGCAGGAAAATTTCTTTATACCCCAATTATAAGCCATTCTTGGCTGATTCGGCACTATTACACACAACCAAGAACCTTTAGATTCGATAAATCTAAGGGAAGTTTTAATGTAAAACACGACAAGTAAAGCAAAACCTCAAAAAAACCTGAGAAAAAAATATATTATCGGAATTTCCCAAAAAATCATAAATTTTTTATCGAAAGTAATGCCTTGTCATTTTTATAGTTATGGAAAAACAAAACTAAACCGCTGTTTTTTTCGGACCAAAAAATCTTGCAATCCTTATGGTCTTGGTATAAACATGAGGTAATTCTTAGTGATGGAGCACGTGGTTAAATATGGAGGATAAATATGAAATAAACATATCAAGCATTTCTTAATCGTTTAATTATCGTTTTAACGACAAGGTTAAAGAATTAACAGCTACAAATTGTTCATTAGACTCAGGGAGGAGATAAAATGAGCAGATTAAGTATTTTTCTTGGTTGTTTAGTCGCTGTTTTTATCACCAGTATTGCGTCAGCCTGCTATCAACCACAACCACCTTGCACCGGAGCATATACACTTCAAACGTGGACCTTCGACAAATTAACCAATCCTTGTAACATTTTACCGAAACCTTACTGCAACAAGTATGGCACCCCTAAAGCTGAACTTAGCACGACTCAGGACCCCCCTGACTATTTTGGCTGGCTGGAGGTAGTCGATGGCCGACCAGGCGTCTGGACGGGTGACCCCCTCCACATCAAGCTGACAATTCCCAATCAACCGATTCCTAATGCCTACAAGGAAATCCATCTTGAGATGGAATTTCAATCAATGCTGGAGTGTGTCAAGGTTACGCCAAGCCCCGTATGCGGCAGTACAGTGGAAGAAACATTTCGCGAAATATCACTGTTAGATTCTCAATGGAAAAAATTGACTATTGAATGGCGCATCGAACCTAATCCTAACGAGGAGACTATCTGCATCAGTATTACGGGTACTGGTGGTATGTTAGATCGCATAAAAGTCGAAACTTGTTGTATCCCCGAGCCAGCTACGATAATGCTGCTCAGTCTGGGTACATTGGCATTTCTAACAAAACGTAGAAAATAAGCCAACCGAACCTAAAGACCTCGAGTTTGCTTGGGGAGAGAGAGGGTTCAGGTATCCACCTGAACCCTTATTTTTTTCAACTTCCTAAATTCCAAGTTTACCCTATACCAGTAACGGTATAGGGTTTACCAGCAAGTAACTAATATGATATGACCGTGGTGATTTTATATCCTACGAGTTTTTCTCGGCCGGCCAGTTCACAAAGCTCAACGAGAAATGATATCCCCACGATTTCTCCCCCTATTTTTTCGATAAGTTTGCAGGCCGCCGCCATTGTCCCGCCCGTCGCCAATAAATCGTCAACCATCAAAACCTTCGCTTTATCTTTTACAGCGTCGCTATGCACCTCCAACGTGTCTGTGCCATATTCCAAATCGTAGCTGACACTTTCGGTTTTGAAAGGCAGCTTGCCTTTCTTTCTTATAGGCACAAAGCCGGCTCCAAGTTTTTTTGCAACCGCCGCACCAAATATAAATCCTCGAGCCTCCACAGCAGCGACGTATTCGACGCTCATCGTTGTAAAATCCGCACACAGAGCATCCACCGCCGCTGCAAATGCCTTCGGGGCAGCTAATAAAGGCGTGATATCACGAAATAAAATCCCCTCCTTCGGCCAGTCAGGTATGCTGCGAATATATTTTTCCAGTTTAATTCCTTCGCTCGTCATTTATCTATCATCCTTGATACGTCTTCTGTCCCTTCAACTTCGCTCAAGGCAGGCTTCTGTATTCTGTTTTCTATTGTTATCATATTACCGCAGAAATGCAAGACTCAGCCACGAATGCACACGAATTAACACAAATTAACACTAATTGTTCATTAGCCACAAAAAGACACAAAAATTAGCCACGAATGAACACGAATTTTAATCGTGGATTACACGGAGAAACGCGGATTTTTTAGACACGGATTCACACAGATTGACACGGTTTTTGCTCGGCTTTGCGTCTTTCTTCAAGGCTTTGTTCGTGAACGCCTTCGGCCTTCATCTTTTAAGCCGAGCAAAATAGGCCGGACGAATACATGTAGCCGCCTTCGCTAAAGCTTCCGACTTCGTCCCTTAGAGACTACATCGGCCAAGGAGGCAAGAAAATTAGACACGGATAAACACGGACCTGAACTGAGTGATGACGAGTAAATTAATAATCAATTAAAATTGATTTTGTCATTTTGAAAAACACCATTCCTTAGGAAAGTTAAATGGATTTGATTTTTTTTCATCTATATGTATAATCACCAATTATAAGTGGAGGCACGCTGGTACGACAGAGCCATTGATATAATTTGTAAGGACGGGAATATGATTGAGCAACGCTTTCTTACTATAATAATAGGATTGATTTTTTAATAAAACGAAAAAATCATGAAAAAAGTTAGAAATAAACAATGGATGGATAGGCACTCAAAAATAAAACACATGCATGAACTAAAAAGAAGGTATAGATACAATGTAAGATATTATGAGCCTTCTGTAAAAACTTACGAACCTTACGGATCTGAGAAATATTATCAATCAGAAAAAGCAAAGAAAAGACTCCAACACAAATTGTCTAGAAATAAATTCCAGACATTAGAAGCCCCTGAAAATTTCAGTATATTTTCGAATCCTGAGGAAACACTTTCCTTTTTTTCTAGTATAGAAAACAGAATTGAATTTGGTGACCCCATATATTTTGATATGAAGAATATTGAAAATTTATCTATAGACACAATAATGTATTTTCTGGCGCTTATAAAAAGGATGAAATCTTCAAGAGTGGCTTATGGTTTTAAAGGTTCGGTACCGTCTAATAGAAATTGCCGATATCTATTAGAATCATCAGGATTTTTTAAATACGTTGATTCTGGAATAATGAGGAAAGACTTAAGCTATGAATCTGAGGTTGTTCAGATTTCAAATGGTCAAAATGCAGATCCATCGACTGCAAAAAATATCTGTAATTTTACAATGTTGAAACTTAACCGGAAAAGAAAGAATATTAGAAGTTTGTATGATATGATAATTGAGTTGATGTCAAATACTAAACAACACGCATATAGCAATAAGTACACAATAAGAGATTGGTATATTTTTGTCAGTTTTATCTCTGAAAAGAATTCTATACGTTTAATATTTCTTGACACAGGCGAAGGAATTCCAACCACAGTGAAAAGAACCGGGTATGAGTACATCAAAGCTCTTGTATCAAGTGTACCCCTTATATCTATTGGTGCAAATCATACAGAATATATAAATTCAGCGCTAAAAGGGGAATTGAGAAGTAGGACAGGTGAACCACACAGAGGAAAAGGACTACCCAAGATCTATTCTTTTCATAAGAATAGATATATTAATAATTTGACAATTATTTCAAATTATGGATACTTTTCAAAAGACAGAAACGACGATATGGAAAAAGAATTAAAGGGAACGCTTCTTTACTGGGAGTTATCATAGGAGCTAAAATGAATAAATTAAAAATTTCAGAGGAATTTTCGGATATGCCAGGAGGCAGATACAAAAAAGACGGGGCCAATTCTGGAGAAGAATTCCTAGAAAAGTGTCTGAAACCCAAATTTGAGAGATTGAAAGAAGGTGAAACTATCTTAATCGATTTTGATGGAGCCTATGGTTATCCGACAAGTTTTTTGGAAGAAGCGTTTGGCGGTCTTGCAAGAATATATGACCCAGAAAAGGTTCTCGATAAATTGAAATTTAAATCCGGTGAAGAGACAGGTTTGATAGAGGAAGTAATTGGGTACATAAAAAATGCTCAGAAAATTACTTAAAATTGTCATATTTATATTCATTGGTTTTGTCATTGGGATATTAACGCATAGCATATTTTGTCATTACGATCTTATAAAACCCACTTTTTGGTCTTTCAGCATAATCGACTTGTTAAGTTTAATAGTATATTCATCAATAGCTATATATGTAGCTTTTTACTTACAAAATAGATATTCTGACATACAAATAAAGAAGAATCTTTTTTTAGGGGTTGCTGGAGACATTGCAAAAATATTTGAAGACGAATTGGCTTTTTTGCAAGAATTTATGATAACTAATTATGGTACGGAAAAGGAGAAGATTAAAGTTTTGCTAATCCTAAGAAAAATTAATAACAAAATTTATATTTTAGAGCAACATAAGATTGGTTTTAATAAGGATGTTGAAAAGTTCGTGGAAGAAATCAAGAGTTATTACAGTGAAATAAAAACAATTATTACAGGTCGTGACGAATTTATCAAGACTAAAACTTTTTCAGAAGAAAACGTTAACCGAGTCTTAAAAAACAGCTATGACATCATCTTCAAGTTAGATCAAGTTAAATTAAGCATTTTTGATTAATGCCATTTATATTGTATTATCCTTACGGATTTTTTAGTTTGATTTGTTTATCTCTGGTAAAAAGCTAATTTGATGTCTTATTGCTTAGTTTTGACTTAGCAGTAAACCCCTTGCATTGCAGGGAGCTAACAGAATAAATGACCCCCTAACCGATAAGAAAACCTCCAAAGCAGGCCCGCCCCAAGATGGGTAAACTTCGGGGCTAAACAAACTCCTACTCTTCGTTCATATACTCATATAGTTTAGTAAGCGCGTCCCGACGAATCTGCCGAATCCTCTCTCTCGTCAGGCCTATTTTCCTGCCGATTTCTTTCAGTGTCATCGGCTTGCTGCCGCCAAGCCCGTAATGCCACCTCAGGACATTAGCTTCTCTTGGCTCGATTTTTTTGAGCAGCCTCAAAACTTTTGCCTTTTCTTCATCTGCAACCAGTTCATCTTCCGGCTTGCCCGCGCTTTCATCCTCCAAAGTCGCATCGAGCATTTGATTTTCGTCCGTCTCATCACCGCTGGTTTCGCCTGCAAAGCTGAGAACCTCAACAATGCGATGTATGATTTTTGCCTTCCGCAGCGGCAGCCTCATTATATCAGCCATCTCTTCAGCACTCAGCATCCTGCCAAGTTTACTTTCCAGTTCTGCTGCAGTATGCCTCCATTGATTTATCAATGCTACCATATAAGTAGGAATATGAACCGGCTGAACATTTTCCAAAAGCGCACGCTTGATACTTTGCTTTATCCACCACGCAGCATACGTGCTAAACCGAACACCACGATTAGGGTCAAAGTAATCAACGGCTTTGATAAGCCCGAGATTTCCCTCCTCAATCAGGTCACCAAGACTCATACCTCGGTCGCCGAATTTCTTGGCGATATTAACGACCAATCGAAGATTGCTTCGCACCAACTGCTCCCTCGCCCACGGGTCATTCTTCTCAATGACCAGTTTGCCTAACTCGCGCTCCTGTTCCAATGTCAGCAGCGATGCCTCGTCTATTTCCTTTAGATATTCTTTTATAGTAATGTCAAACGCTATAGCTCACTCCCGCCCAGCCAAAAGCCTTTCGACTCCAGCCATAAGGGCAAATTTAACCACAACCCTGCCTTCAAAAAGAGAACCCTGTCTTATAGGACGACCGCTTCCTCACGGGTTCCGTTTAAGGTATCGGTAAAATATACACCTGGGTTTACAAATCTATTTATCAACAATCACACCGGCAGTAATACTGATAACGCTTATAACGATTACACAAGACAGAGTTGAACGAACCGTATCATCCTGCCTTTTGCAGGAAAAATAAATATGCTTGACTAACTACGGAAAATATAGATACTTGGGTCAAAAACTATACCGAAGAAAATCTATACAGCTTAAAAAACCGTTCTGCGAAGGCGACACAGACGTTCATAGATTTAAAGTCCCTGGTTGGAGAAAAAACCGAACAATAATACCGACTGACACATATTATGAAACCAGCAATATCAGAAAAAGCGAAAACATTTAAACATTCAAAATCCCCCGTGCGGGAAATAATGGATTATGCGAATCCTGCTTATTTCAAAAAAATCGGCATTGACCCAGCCGATGTCATTTCATTTGTAGGCGGATGGGTCAATCACGAGGCACCGAAGGAGCTGCAGCAATCCTATCTTAATATCATACAAGATGATAAGCGATTTCACATCTCGGGTGGTTATTCCCCGACCATCGGCTTTCCTGAATACAGACAAGCTATTGTTGATTATGAAAAACATATATACAATATAAAAGGGCTAAAACCCAACCATATTGTCGTCGGCGCCAACTCAACACAATTAACTACAAACTTAATGCAGCTCTTACTCGACGATGGTGATAAAATTCTGCTGTTAGACCCTTCCTACTGCAATTACCCTGCCCAGATTATGTCTGTTGCGAATGCAGAAATTTTACGCTTTCCCATCCTTGATGTGGATTCGTGGACATATATCGCAGATGAAAAAATTGATGAATTTAAAAAATTTATTCTGGAAAATAAGCCAAAGATTATTCTGTTAATCTCTCCTGATAATCCAACCTCACAAATTCCATCCGACAAATTCGTTCAAGCCGGTTTGGAAGCAGCTCAAGAAATCGGAGCTTTTATTGTCATTGACTTTGCTTATAAAGAAATCCTGTTCAATAAAGAATGCCCGGATTACTACAGCTGGGCGCCGAATGATAATTACATCTCACTTCACTCAAATTCCAAATGGTGCCGGGGCCTTGGACGACGACTGGGATGGATAGAAGCTCCTGAATCGATAGTGGAGCTATTCGATTCTGCACAAGCCGCATCAATACTATGTCCGGACTCCCTGCACCAAATGGCTTTTATTGAATACGTGGAAAAAACAATCAAAAATAATACCATAAAACCTTACCTTTATAATATGAACGAACATTACAAAAAAGCCGCTGAACTTTCTTATTCATGTATCCAATCACAACTCGGCTTACCATGTTTAAAACCGCAAGGCGGTCTATATAATTGCATAAAGATTGGCGAAGATGGTTCTCAATTTGTTGAAAAAATACTTAAAGAAACAGCAGTTCTCTTTGTTCCCGGCTGGGGCTTTGGAGAGTCGCTGCGAAATGCTATCCGTATCTCATACGGACCACTTGTATATGACTCTGAAAAGATAGAAATCGCAATGCAAAAGGTAGGAAAATTTCTACACAACTAACTCAATTTAAGAATATGTAACAACTGAACTAATATATTCACTAAAATCTGTCTTGGAGAAAGAAATATTGAAGGACAATATTAAAGAGCTAAAAGAGCTGGCCCGTCTTATTAGAATCGACATTGTTACAATGATATATAAAGCAGGTGACGGACATCCTGGTCCTGCTTTATCAGTGGCAGATTTAATTACCGCACTGTATTTCAATATTATGAAAATCGACTCCAAAAGACCCAAATGGGAAGACCGGGACCGATTTATTTTGTCAAAGGGGCACGCCTGTCCTGCGCTTTATGCAGCTCTTGCAAGAAAAGGTTATTTCCCCCACTCCGATTTAACAGGTCTTCGCTCATTAGAATCTCATTTGCAAGGGCACCCCGATATGAACAAAACACCCGGAGTCGATGCCACAGCCGGGTCGTTAGGAAATGGGGTCTCTATCGGTTTAGGGATGGTTTTAGCCAGTCGCTTATTGGGCAAAGACTTTTTTAGTTATGTTATCACAGGAGATGGTGAGATTGAGGAAGGTGTGGTTTGGGAAGCTGCTATGTCAGCAAAAAAATATAAAGTGGGCAAATTAACCGTTTTTATTGACAACAACGGAGTTCAAAGCAGCGGACCTATTGAGAAAGTCAGTGGTTTGTGTCCAATTTTACCGAAATGGCAGGCCTTTGGCTGGCACTGTCAGGAAATAGACGGACATAATTTTACCGAAATCATCCAAGCCACAAACAATGCAAAAGCAAATACGGAGCAGCCCTCTTTAATCCTGGCACATACTATCAAAGGCCAGGGTGTCCCCTTTATGATTGGAGATAACTCCTGGCATAAGCGAGTTCCGACAAAAGAGCAATTTAAAGAAGCAATGATTGCCCTGGGAGGAGAATACAATGAATAAAATCGGCAATACACGAATTGCTTTTACGCAAAGCTTGATGGAAATCGCTGAATATGACCCTAAAACAGTATTGGTTTGCGCCGATTCATTATTAGTAGTGAAGGGAAATCCTTATATTGATAAATATCCTGACCGATTCTTTGATTTTGGTATTGCCGAACAAAACACTGTTAACTGTGCAGCCGGTATGGCTGCCTGTGGCTTAATACCGTTTGTGGCTACTTATGCCGGTTTTATAACGATGAGAGCTTGCGAGCAGGTTCGAACATTTGTCGCTTATCCCGGATTGAATGTTAAATTTGTTGGTGCAAACGGCGGTATTTCAGCGGGAGAAAGAGAGGGCGTAACTCATCAGTTTTTCGAAGATATCGGTATTATGCGAACGATTCCCGGCATTACTGTGGTAGTACCAGCTGACCCATCACAGGTCAGCCAGGCAACCAAGGCAATCCATAAAGTTTATGGCCCTGCTTATCTCAGAATAGGCAGCGGCCGTGACCCTATCGTCGATATTGATATACCATTCGAATTGGGGAAGGTCAGGGTCTTAAAAGAGAATGGATACGATGTTGCCCTGTTTACTAACGGCTTTGTTATTAATCGAACTTTGAAGGCCGCTGATGTTCTAAAACAAGAGGGTATTAATGCGATAGTCATCGACGTGCATACATTAAAACCGTTAGACAAAGAAGCTATCATAAAAATACTACAGCGAACTGGTGCTGCTGTTACTGTCGAAGACCACAATATCATTGGCGGCCTTGGCAGCGCCATAGTGGAGCTTAGCGCAGAAGAGCTGCCAATACCAATTATCCGTATAGGCCTTAAAGATACTTATCCTCGCTCCGGAAAGCCTGAACCATTGTTAGACTATTATGAAATAGGGGTGACCGATATCGTTAGAGCAGCTAAAAAGGTAATGCAGAAAAGAGAGCAATGACGTCAAAAATAAGGAAATGAAAGGATGACTCCAATGCCTAAAAAGCGGTTAACTCTTATTCACACCTCAGCGGTAATGATTCCTATTTTCACAGAACTGTGTAAAGAATTGTTACCTGACGTCGAAGTATTGCATTTCGTTGACGACAGCATATTGAAAGATATTATACGCGACCAACGGCTCTTAAAACCAACGGCACGAAGAGTGGTCGGACATATTATTTCCGCAGCGCAAGCCGGTGCCGATTTTATTATGGTAACGTGCTCCTCAATCGGCACTACCGCAGAACTGGGACGCGAATTAGTAGATGTACCCGTTTTACGAGTTGACCAGCCGGTGGCTAACCTGGCAATCAAAAAAGGAACTCAAATAGGCGTCGTCGCAACATTACCCTCAACCTTAAATCCCACAGCAAAATTGGTCTATGAAGAAGCAAAGAGAGAAAAACGAGAAGTCGAAGTGATTTCTAAACTATGTGAAGGAGCATTTGAAGCTGTAATTTCCGGTGACGGTAAAACGCATGATAGAATCGTCGGCGCCGCAATTAGAGAATTAAGTCAACAGGTAGACGTTATTGTCCTCGCTCAGGCGTCAATGGCGCGAGTTGTAAATAATCTGCCGGATGAAGACAAAAAAATCCCCATTCTCTCGAGCCCAAGATTGGCTGTAGAACATCTGGCGACGTTGCCTTAACCAGGGGAAAGAATATGACTAAAAAAGTAATAAGTACTATCCACAGATTTTGTTTGTATTTATCAGGTGCATGCTTTTTAGGTTTAATCGGTTGTTGGATAAAAGGATATTCAGAAGGATATAGCTTTTTGGCAGTATGCTGTACTATCCTCCTTCCGATCGGTATGTCCAGTGTGCCTTTCTTGAGAACATATCGGTTCACCGCTTGTATTCTGGCAGCGGTTGTCACGGCTATGGTCTACCCCCAATGTTTTCTTGAACCGGGTGGTGTGAATCTAAGAGACAAAAGACTAATACTCTTCATTGTACAATTGGTAATGTTCGGTATGGGTACTCAGATGAGCGTCCGTGACTTCATAGGCGTTGTCAAGATGCCAAAGGCCGTATTTATAGGAATCGCATGCCAGTTTACAATTATGCCCCTGGTCGGGTATGCCATTGCAAAAACAATTGGCTTTCCTCCGGAAATTGCCGCAGGAATAATATTAATTGGTTCCTGTTCGAGCGGACTCGCATCTAACGTAATGACTTATCTCGCCCGCGCCAATCTGGCGTTGTCTGTAACTTTAACGGCAATTGCCCAGTTGATCGCACCGGTTATTACACCTCTCTGGATGAAAATACTTGCCAGCAAGTTTGTTCAAGTGAATTTTTTCGAGATGATGATAAATATTATTCTCATGGTCGTTTTGCCAATATTTGCCGCTTTAATTTACAACCGTCTTAGAAAAAATCGATTGAATTGGCTTCAGAACTTTATGCCAGTTTTCTCGATGGCTGGGATTATATATTTCACGGCCGTCACAACCGCCGCAGGACGGGACCACCTAATTCAGGTTGGAGCAATGCTGGTCATAGCCGCAATCTTCCATAACACAACCGGTTACATTTTAGGTTACGGGAGTTGTCGTCTATTTGGCATGGACAGAGATTCCTGCAGGACCATTGCGATTGAGGTGGGTCTGCAAAATGGGGCAATGGCATCCGGTCTTGCAAGCCAAATGGGTAAACTGGCAACGGTTGGTCTTGCACCAGCTATTTTTAGCCCCTGGATGAATGTCTCTGGTTCCTTATTGGCCAATTTTTGGCGTAAACGACCTTTTAAAAAACAGAAGAATGAAAGCTCTAAATCGGTCAACGAAAATACCTCTGATAGTAATGAAAAGGCCGCTTCAAATAAATAAGCTAAAGCACAAAGGATAAAATAATAGAATGACAGCTCATTTCAATATGTGCAATAGCTGAACCTTCTAAGAGACCTGCTGACCTGCCGTTTGGTTTTTATATTCCTCCAAAAATTTCAGCCACTTTGTCCAGGCGCCTTTGTAAACCTCACTTGATACCAGAAAGCCATCATTATGGCTGCCGAATATCTCGACAAACTTTTTCGGCTCATTCGCCGCCTCGTACAGCTCCAGACCAAAATCAAATGGCACAACCTCATCATTCCTGCTGTAAATCAGCATCACCGGACAAAAAACTTCCTTTATATAATCGATAGTCCTGTAGCTAAATCTCGAAAACCATCGCACAGGCATATAAGGGTAAAACCTCTCACCAATGTCAACGTATGAGGTAAAAGTGCTCTCAACAACCAAGCCCCCGACTCCGGCTCTCATGGCCAGTTGTGCTGCAATACTTCCGCCAAGAGACCTGCCAAAGGCAATAATTTTATCCGGCTGTATCTTTTTTTCTTCAGTCAGCCATTTGTAAGCAGCCGAAACGTCCAGATATGTCCCTTCTTCGCTGGGTTTGCCTTCACTGCTGCCATAGCCGCGATAATCGAAAATAAAGCAATTTAATCCGAGATTACGAAAGATATTTATGCTGTCCAAACAGTGCATCATATTGCCCCCATTGCCGTGGCAGAATAGAACTGTGAATTTTGATTTTCCTGCAGGCCTGGTTGCAAGCGAACCACCTGGCTGGACTGACGCATCTTCGGCCAAGCCTTCCGATGGCGCTGGAATATACCAGCCGCTCAACTCCAGCCCATCATCACTTTTGAAAATTACATCTTCAAAATCAAGCCCCAGGTCACCTGGTGTATAGAAAACCTCTCGAACGGGACTATACAGAAACTTCGGCTGCATAATATAAAGCACTACCCCCCAACTCCAATAGGCCACGAACAACACCACAAAGATATATATCAGCATCGAACTCATTTTTATAACCGGTAGAATAGTTATTCCAACACACCGACCCTAACTATTTTGCCTAAATGTCTGGCCTTGCAAGCAGGAACAATCAATCGTGCGGGCCGTATTTTAATTTGCCCAATAGAATAAAACAAGCTACAATCTTGATGTGATTAAAAGAAGAAAAACGAAAACTGTAAGGGTTGGACCGATAAAAATCGGCTCTTGTGCCCCTATTATTATCCAGTCGATGACGAAAGTGCCGACTGTCGATATTGCCCGCTGTGTAAAGCAGATAAATCAGCTTGTCCAGGCCGGCTGTCAGCTGGTAAGACTCGCCGTCCCCAGACGAGCTGACACCATCGCTTTTGCAAAAATCGTCCAAAAAGTAAAAATCCCCCTAATCGCCGACGTTCACTTCAGCCCGGACCGAGCCGTTGAAGCAATAGAAGCCGGCGCAGCAAAAATCCGGCTCAACCCCGGCAACATAAAAAATCTAACAAGCATCCATCGAATAATAGACGCAGCCAGGATGCACAAAGTCGCCATCCGCATCGGCATCAACGAAGCAAGTATCAGAGACCTAAGAAAGCAGGATGTCCCACCACAAAAACGCACTGCTTTAATGTTGAAGGAGATGAAGAAATATGTGAGAATCTTCGAAAATCGTAACTACACTCAATTGGTTCTAAGTGCAAAAAGCCGCGACCCCATAAGAACCATCGAAATCAACCGCAGCATCGCCGAAACCTTCGACTATCCTATTCATCTCGGCCTGACTCACACAGGCCTACCTGAAGATGCCCAAATAACATCGGCTATTGCAATAGGAACACTCCTCGCAGAAGGTATTGGCGACACCATTAGAGTAAGTGTCGCCGGCGACCCCGTTTTAGAAACTGAAATTGCAAAACAGATTTTAACCTCGCTGCGGCTTTACAAACGCAGGCGTCCGGAGCTGATAGTTTGCCCGACTTGCGCAAGAGCGGAGATTGACGTAATCAAGTTAGCACGACGTGTCAAAAAAGCCATCAACACTATCGATAAGCCGTTGCGCGTAGCTGTCATGGGTTGTATCGTCAATGGCCCGGGCGAAGCCGCCGATGCGGACCTTGCCGTCTGCACAGCAAAGAACAAAGGTTATATCTATCGCTATGGTCAAAAAATCGCTATCGTCCCGGAAAGCAAAATCATCCCCGCGCTACTAAAAGAACTACAAAAACTATAATACTCTGGATATGAACGGCAAACTCATCGATACGCCAGAACAACCGTTGAAAACAATAACAAAGCGATTCTGTATCGTTGTTATTTTTAGCATCGCTTTTGCATACATCGAAGCCGCCGTGGTCGTTTATCTACGAACAATCTTCCATCCGGATGGTTTTGCCTTCCCACTCTCTGATATTCCCATCAGGCACCACTGGAGAACCCTTTTAACTGAAATCGGCAGGGAAGGAGCTACATTGGTCTTAATCCTTACCGGTGCGTGGCTCTTCGGCAAAAACCATCGCCAGAGGTTTGCTTATTTCGCTACCATTTTCGCCGTCTGGGACATCTTCTACTACATCTGGCTAAAAATCCTCAGTTCCTGCCTTAAACCCATCCCCAACTGGCCTATGTCGATTATGAATTGGGACATACTATTTCTAATACCAATCACCTGGGCTGGCCCGCTGCTGGCTCCTGTCCTCATTTCACTTACATTGCTCCTTTTTGCCGTAATAATACTTTATAAAGATTCATACGGCAAAACGCTTAATGTAAATCGATGGGACTGGCTTGGTTTTATCTTTGCCGGCCTTGTTGTGGTTGCCTCTTTTTGCATCGCCGGCTTGCACATTACCAAGCCCGACTACAAAGACCATTTCTACTGGTCACTATTCGCACTTGGTAATATATCTGCCATAGCAATATTCTTGAAATGCCTCCTTAAGTCAAAATAGAAGGCGCAAATTGCCTGTCGCCTGCCGCTACTGGCAATCTGTAATTTACGATTTGCGTTTTTAGTGCTTGTTATTCTCTGATATATTCGTTTCAGCCGGCTTTCTATATGACGTTCGCCGATAGTCTCGCTCCGTATCCTGCAGATACCCCTCGAATTTGCCGAAAATCATTTTCCCTGCCGATGTCTGAAGTGAGCTGGTTATGCTAATAACCAATTCCTGCCCTATCTTGTTACGAGCACCTTCAACAACAACCATCGTTCCATCGGCCAGATAACCTATACCCTGGTCCGCCTCCTCACCCGGCTTTATGATTTTAACCTCCATAGTCTCACCAGGAAGAGCAACTACCTTCAGCGAATTAGCCAAATCGTTTATATTTATTACGTCAACCGAACGCACCTGTGCAACCTTACTGAGGTTATAGTCCGTCGTCGCCAGACGCCCATTGCAGTTTTTGGTAAACAGCATCAATTTCTGGTCAACACCTTTGACTTCCTCGACCTCTGGGATTGCTGAATCATTAATCTCCACGTCAATAACAGGATTCATCTGCATCTTGTTAAGTATATCAAGTCCCCGCCTGCCGCGGTTACGCTTGAGCTTGTCAGCCGAATCAGCTATCAATTGCAGCTCATTGAGAACAAACCGCGGAACAACAAGTGGTGCATCAAACATCTTACTCTGACACAGGTCTACTATCCGCCCATCGATGATTACAGACGTATCCAAAACCAATGGCCTGGCACCTTTGGTCTGCTTGGCAAAGTGAACATAAGGAACCACAAAACGAACATCATCCTTCGTTCGCATCACAACACTAATGGCAAGATAACATATACATATTCCTAACATCCATTTGATTGCCGCACGCGCCTCCGGAATTATGTCAATTTTATACGAATCAGCTACCATATCTACCGCAGGTGCCAGCGCCCCACTGACAAGCAGCCCAACCAACAGGCCGAAAAACACACCCGCCAGAGCGGCGAGTTTTCTCTTCGGCGTAAGAATATCCAACATAAAAACAAACGCCGCCATCCCGAAACCGCTCCAGATTATCGCCCAGAAACTCGTCGAATTCACCTCCCTCGAAATTGTCTCGGAACTTGCGCTAAACAGAAGAATCCCCACAACAATCGTAACAAAAATACCTCTGAAAACCCAAAGTAACATAATTATTAACCTCCAAATTATGACATAATCTCGTTATTTACAATTGCTGCCATTATACCCCGCATCAAAAACAATATCAATAATAACATCCTCACTAAATTTTTTTTGCCTTTACAAACCAGCCCTCGCAGTTTAAACGTCCCAGCATCGATTGAGCTGTAATACCGTTCATAAGAAATAAATGCTCTTCTTTAAGAGCCGAGAC
>CAYTTK010000039.1:0-18758 GCA_964440735.1 uncultured Pirellulales bacterium | reverse complement strand
GCGATGCCCATACCGCCCTGCACCATTGCGCCGAGGTCGGTAATAATGTCGCCGAACATATTTCCGGTTACAATGACATCGAACCATTCTGGGTTCTTGACCATCCACATACACGTGGCGTCAACATGATAATACTCTCTTTTAATATCCGGATATTCCTTTTTGCCCATCTCGTGAAAAGCCCTCTCCCACAAATCATATACGTATGTCAGCACGTTGGTCTTGCCGCACAGTGCGAGTGTATTATTGTCGCCCTTGCCGCGCGCCTTTTTGCCATATTTGCGGGCGTATTCGAATGCGTATTTTAAACATCGGTCAACCTGAAACCGATTATAAACAGCCGACTGCACAGCCACCTCGTTTGGCGTTCCTTTCATCGTAAATCCGCCCGTGCCGGTGTAGAGGTCGCCGGTATTTTCACGGACAACCACGAAATCGATATCTTCCGGCCCTTTATCCTTCAAAGGCGTCTCAACGCCCGGATATAACTTAACAGGCCGAAGGTTTATATACTGGTCAAGCTCAAACCGCGCCTTAAGCAATATGCCTTTTTCGAGGATACCCGGCGCAACGTCCGGATGACCGATTGCCCCTAACAGAATCGCATCGAATTTGCGAAGCTCCTCGACTGCGCTATCAGGCAGTGTCTCGCCGGTTCTTTTATATCGCTCACCGCCAAAATCAAACTCGGTTAAATCGACCTTGAAATTGAACTTGTCCGCAGCGGCCTTTAATACCTTCACCGCCTCGACCGTTACTTCCGGCCCGGTCCCATCACCTGGTATTACTGCTATCTTGTACACTTTGAAACTCCTTACTGTAAATAACTCAGTTAATTTTTTCTTTTTCAAGTTTGTTGCTATGTTTGTAAAGTTTGTGAGACCATTCATCTATGTATGTTATATCTTCCTTGATATTACCAATAGCTTTTAGCTTGTCCTCGATTGCTCTAAGTCGCTTAGTAATCCGCTGTTGTATTTTTTCCGATTCTGTCCTTTTTTTCCTGCTCATAATCTGCCCCCTTTCATCTTATACCTTTTATGCTGCCTCAAATTTTCTCAGCCTCGATTATTTCCAATACAAAAAATGGCAGCGTATTTAGCACATTGTTTTATTTTCTACTTTTCCATAATTTTGCTTATCGCCTGCAGTTTGTCTCTGTAGGAATCTCTTTCTTCGCAGAGAATCTGTGCCTTTCGGTATAAATTCTCGCGAGTCAATTGTATCAGCTCGAGAACAATCTCTTTCTCATTCAGCCGCACCTTCTTTTGAAGCTGCTTCAGCCTGTTAGTGATACTCCTTTGAACGCCTTCGAGCTGATTTAGCGTAATACCTTCATCAGGATTTTGTTTGGCACTCATTTTTCAACCTCTCAAAAATTCTCTTATTGATTCTAACAAAACCAGTGTCATTGCGAGGAGCGCAGCGACGAAGCAATCTCATATTTAGCCCCGCGTTTTACACGGGATTTATTTTTTTCAATTACCCATACTATACTCTCCAACAACCGCCTTATCAAGAAAATCTACATAGTATGCCTTACGGAAGTGGCAGGAAAGTCTAAGCCAATGCTTCTCTGCGAAGCACGATTTCAATGCTGCATAACGAGAAGCTCAGGACTGACGTGTTAGCGGCGTCCCTTGAAGCCCGATGTTGGGACATTTACTCTGGAAATGGACTTTGGTTTTCGAGTTCATTACTATACTTCCACAGTCCATAACCATTAGATGGCAAATCGTACAATCCCTTTGCATCTTCAGAGGATAATAGCCTCTCATATGAGAGTAAGAATTTTTTCTCAACTATGTCAATGTGTTTTGTGTTGTTATGCTCAAGAATCATATCTGATGCATGAAGCCATCCTAATTCATCTACATTGACAACCTTGCTACTACAATTATTTGTGATGGTTCTTGCTTGTTTCTTGCTAGAGCAATATGAGAGGATAAACACAGCTTCAGCGCCAGGCTGCCACTCTGGAGGATATTTTGCGGTTATATCATCAATTTCTTGACCTTTTTTCTTAATAGCAAAACTAACACCTGATGGGCCTGCGTAGCAGCTAATCTCGGCATCACTTACATAGGAATGAAATACAACCAATGGTACTCGCCCAGCCAATTGTTGTTTAATACGAAGCCGTAAGATAAGAGAAACATCACCATAATTATATTTATGTTGAGTTCTTTTAAAGCCAAGTTTCTTCTCAGCATCATCAAGGACTCTCTCCCCAACTTCAAGAGTATAATCTGTGACAAAATACAAAGCTTGAACAAAGGATTCTAATCCATTCAAGATTATTGACCTGAGTTCGGCTAATACTGGCTCTAATCCATCATCCTCATGTGCTGAACCCATCTGCTGTGCAATGGCTTTAATGAGATATTCATATGTTAGGGGCTTGCCATCAGCAAAAATAGATTCACAGTTTTTAATAATGTGTTTAAAAGATTGATTTGCTGGAGGTAATTTAGGATTACCTTTACCGCCTCTCATTATTGGTATGGCATAGAATTTCAGGCCTTGTGCCATTGGATGATTACGACGCAATTTTCCTGGAGCATGTACGAATATACGGTCATCAACTTTCAATTCATCAACTAGTCTCCATAGCAGCCCTTCTGTCCTGGCTGACGAACAAACAAGAGCACGTAATTCAGCTGCAATATCTTTTAAGTGGCTACGACTTTCAGATAAACATAGACGATGTTCTCTAAGAAGATATAGATAAGAGTCGAGATCCTGCACTTTTTCGTTGAGCGTTTTGGCAATACGATCTGTTCTCAACTTAGAGTCTCCAATTCGAGAATCTCAAAATCCCAACATAATAATATACAACATTTACCCGCAGCTCATTTACCGGATTTTACGCGGGTTTTATTTCCCCTGTCGAGCCAGAATACAATAAATCTGATTCTACCAAAATTCTTTTCCTGTTAATTCAAATAATCCGTGCTAATCCACGTCAACCTGTCCTGAGCTTGCCGAATGGATCCGCGGTTAAATATAAATCTTGTGTTTATTCGTGTTAATTCGTGGTTTCATAAATCCGTTCATTGCTTAATCCGCGGTTTCTTTCTTTATATGTTCTAATAATCCGCCGGCCTCGATTATCTCAAGTGCAAACTCCGGCAGCGGATTAAATTTTATATCAATACCGCTCGTCTTATTTCTAATTACGCCTTTTTTGAAATCTATCTCAAGCTCATCGCCGTCTTTTATTTTCTCTAATGCATCCGGCGATTCGATAATATAAAAACCATTATTGATGGCATTACGATAGAATATTCGGGCGAAAGATTTTGCAATGACGGTCTTTACGCCTGCTCCTCGAATGGCCCAGACAGCGTGTTCTCTGGATGAGCCGCAGCCGAAATCCTCACCAGCTACAATTATATCGCCCGGCTTGGCCTTTTTGACAAACTTAGCATCCAAATCCTCAAGGCAGCGTTTTGCCAGCTCTGCCTGGTCATCGGTATTGAGATACCTCGCTGGTATTATCTCATCCGTATTAATATGGTCCCTATCATATATGTGTGCTACACTCATCGCTCACCTCTTTCGCTCACAAATTCTAAACTCTAATATCTAAATCCTAAACAATACCAAAATCCAAATATCAAATAACCAAAACAGTAGCTTCGATAGTCTTTCTTTTCAAGTTTTCTTACTCTGCTTCCTTCAAGCCTATCTCTTTGCGTAACGCGTTCTCAGCTTTCAAAGCAAGTTGGGGCATCTCTTTCTCCAATACAACTGCTTCTTCAATGTATTTATCTTTCTTGGCTTGGTCTGTTGTTTCTTTAGCTCTTTGATCTGCCAAGTCAAGCTCGTGCAATTTTAGTGCTATGGATCGCCAATTTTCCACAAAAGCATCAGGCAGAAACATCCAATTATCTGAAAACCAACAGCCATTATCACAGAAGAAGTTGCGTGCATAATCATGTTCTCTCTTTGTCAAAAATGTTCTCAACTGTCTAATCAATACTAATGCCTTCCGCCGAGCTTCAAATTGCACTTCTGCCGCTTTCTCTTCCATTCTTATCTGTCGAGTTTTTTTAGCTTGGTACCAAATTGCCAGACAACCAGCCACGCAACCACCCAACGCCGAGCACACCGCGCCTGTTAGAATAAGAAAAAAATCCTTCACAACATAATCCTTATAACATAGAAACTTTAAAGAATTACTTACTCTTGGTCACAATCGACCCGAATATATGTGTAAGCTCGCTGGCCTCATCTTCCAGCTCTTTTCTTTCCTGCCCAAGTTCTCTATTTCCTCCGGTATCGACCAGTCTGAGCCAATACCGGCTTTCTTTTGCTTCCTTGCGGCATATCTTGGCCCGCATAGCAAAGTCCTTCTTACTAAGCGCTTCATTAGCTTCAATATAGTTTGCCCCAACAGAACCAGATGCATTGACCAATTGCTTCGAATCCTCAATGTTGGCTAAAGTTTTAGGCAGCTTCTTTACAAACGCTCTGACTTTGCGGGCAAATTCAAGTGTCCTATCCTCAAGGTCATACCGTTTTGAATTTTGTTTTTCAGCCATTAGAATTCCTTTAGGCTTTAGCTTTACGGATTTACCACCTTTTTGTCGAAACCCAAATTTCATTTTGAATTTTGTATTTTGGTCATTAGTATTTGTTTAGGATTTAGTATTTAGATATTAGGATTTTTCAAAGGTATCTCCTTGGGTCTTCCAGCTTCCCACCTATCGCGCTCGCTGCTGCCGTCGCCGGGCTGGCCAAATAAACTTCGCTTTTAGGATGTCCCATACGACCGACAAAATTTCTGTTCGTTGTGCTGACGCACCGCTCACCTTCAGCCAGCACGCCCATAAAGCCACCCAGGCAAGCCCCGCAGGTCGGCGCAGCGATTACACAGCCGGCATCGTAAAATATATCGAACAGGCCTTCGTCTTTTGCCTGTTTCCAGATTACAGGCGTTGCTGGCACAACGATTGTTCTGATAGCTACGGTTTTTCCCTTCATAATCTTGGCAGCGATTCGCAGGTCCTCGATTCGGCCATTCGTGCAGCTACCGATATAGGCCTGGTCCATTTTTTTGCCGGCACATTCACCGATAGGAACGCCATTACTGGGCAGATGCGGCAGAGCGACCATCGGCTCAATCTTTGAGCAGTCAAACTCCTCGGTTGCAACGTATTCGGCATCCTTTTCAGATTCAAAAATGGTATATTTTGTTTTTTCTTTCAGGTGCTCATCGAGATATTGTTTCGTCATATCGTCAAACACCATTATTCCGTTTTTCGCACCTGCCTCGATAGCCATATTGGTTATGGTCATTCTCGCTTCCATCGACATATTGCTAAGAGCCGGGCCGACAAACTCCATCGCTTTATATAGCGCACCATCCACGCCAATCCTCGCGATTACGGCAAGGATAACATCTTTACTATATACGCCGTGGCTAAGTTTTCCGTTAAGCACAATCTTTACCGATGCCGGCACCTTGAACCACAACCTGCCTGTCGCAATTGCCGCCGCATTATCCGTTGAGCCAACGCCCGTGCTAAACGCCGCAAAAGCGCCGTATGTGCAGGTATGCGAATCAGGCCCGATGATAACCTCGCCAGGCCGGATATGCCCCTGCTCCGGCAGTAGAGCGTGACATACGCCGGCCCTGCCGAGCTTGTAATAGTATTTTATATTGTGTCGTCTTGCCCATTCGTCGAGTCGTTTATGCAGCTCAGCGCTCTTGATATCCTTAGCCGGCTGAAAATGGTCGGGCGTCACGACAATCTTTTCCCTGTCGAACACCCTGTCGATGCCCTTTTTGACGAGCATAGAGATAGCCGGCGGTGTAGTAACATCGACACACATAACGATGTCAATCTTCGCATCTATAAGCTCACCCGGCGCAACTTTCTTCTTTCCCGCCGCTTTTGCCAGTATTTTCTCAGTGATTGTCATACTCATAATATTCGTCCTCAACCTGTATTGCTCGCCTCGGCGGCTTGTCAAGGCATAGGTCTTGCCGAAGCCTGAAGTTCATAAGCGAAGCCGGGGCATTCCCATATATTACTCACTTTCCTTCGCTGTCATTCTGAGCGACCTGTCCTCCGCAGCATCTGTGAAGGAGGAAGCGAAGAATCTCACCTGTCCCCACTCTTGTTTTCTGAAAGAAAACGTGGGGAACTCATTCATCATTAATCAATAATCACTTAATACGCCTACCCTCCATATTTATCCACCTCTGGCTGTGCCCGAAGGGCGTCGGAGGGTCATTCCCATAGTTATTCTATCCTGGTCCTCAGATTATATTTCCGGTTCTACTCTGTCCGCCTTGCCTTTACTCTGCATCGCAACCATTCGATTGATAGCATCGACATACGCTTTGGCACTCGCCTCTATTATGTCCGTAGAGATACCTCGGCCGACAAACGTCCGGCTGCCTGTCCTGAGCGAAGTCGAAGGGTCATCTCTTATCTTCACGGTTGCTTCGCCGAGCGCTTCTTTGCCGCTGGTAATAGCCCTTATCGTATAGTTCTCAAGTTTCGGCGATTGGCCCGTGGCTCCTCTGATGGCTTCATAAGCCGCATCGACCGGGCCGTCACCGGTGGCATCAGCCTGTATTGTTTTGTCGGCCGACCTCATTTTTACACTTGCTTTCGGCGCGGTGTCGGTATCAATTACTACGTGCAGGTGCAGCAGTTCGTAGGTCTGCTCTACGAGGTGAATCTCATCGCTGATTATCGCCGCCAGGTCCTCATCAAAGACCTCTTTTTTCTTGTCTGCGACAGCCAGAAATCGCTGATAGGCCTTCTCAATCTCGTCTTTGGTCAACGTATATCCCATCTCCTCAAGCCGATGGACGAGGCCATGCCTGCCCGTCCTCGCCGTCAGGACAACACGGCTTTCAGCAAGGCCGATAGTCTCCGGCCGCATAATCTCATACGTCTCACGCTTCTTCAGAAATCCATCGACGTGAATTCCGGAGCTGTGCGCAAAAGCATTGCGCCCCACAACCGCCTTATTCGCAGGCACGGGCATCCCTAACAAATCAGCGACCATTCGACTTGTTCGATAGAACTCGCGCGTATTGATTCCCGTTTCCACCTCATCGAAAAAGTCCTTGCGAGTAAGAATAGCCATAACCACTTCTTCAATAGCGGCGTTCCCCGCCCGCTCGCCAATCCCGTTAATCGTTCCTTCGATTTGACGGGCGCCATTCTTTACACCTGCCAGCGAATTAGCTACCGCCAATCCCAAATCGTCATGGCAGTGGACGCTGATTGTGGCTTTGGCGATGTTCGGCACATTGGCCCGAATGTCGCGGATAAGCTCGCCCCACTGCTGCGGCATAGCATAACCGGTGGTATCGGGTATGTTGACAACGGTAGCGCCGGCATCAATAACCGCTACAAGCATCTCGTAAAGAAAATCCCTGTCGGCCCGGCCGGAGTCCTCAGCGTAAAATTCAACGTCTTTCGTGAACTCAGAGGACTGCTTAACCGCCTTGACGGCCATCTTGAGGATGTTGGCCTTTTTTTCGCCTATTGTTTTGCCGTATTTGTCATCTGCGAACTTGCCCTCGATGTGAATATCAGAGACACCTATGCCGGTGTGGATACGGCAGCGCTTGGCTTTGGCCAGTGCCTTTGTGCAGACCTCGATATCCTCTGCTCTGGCCCTGGTCAGGCCGCAAATAATCGGGCCTTCAAGCTGCTCGGATATCAAACGCACCGACTCAAAATCTTCGGGCGAAGATGCAGGGAAGCCCGCCTCGATAATATCTACGTTCAGACGGGTCAACTGGCGGGCGAGTTCGAGCTTCTCTCTGGCCCCTAATCTGCTGCCGGCCGCCTGTTCGCCGTCGCGTAAGGTTGTATCGAAAATCATTACTTTTTCTTTAGCCATCTTCGTTTCTCCTGAATTTCTATTCTATGCCACAAAGGCACAAAGACTCGAATTTTCCCTTTATATAGTTGATTTCATTGTGACTTCGTGTCTTCGTGGCTCAAAATCTTACTAATTATGCCCGAAATGGGCCTAAATTGCCACGAATTATTTATTTTAGCCACAAAGACTGTGAAAAGTTTGAAGTGCCTAAAGTTTGAAGTGCCTAAAGTTATGGAATATTTTCCAATTTAGCTCAATTTGGTCACTTTAGCTCACTTTAGCTCACTTTTATACTCTTTGTGACTTCGATACTTTGTGGCTGGATTATATGAGATTTTTGTGTAGAGTTATTTTTGCGCCGCAAGGCGCAAAAGGAGGGTGCTCAGGCAAATGCTTGCTGTTTGTGAATAACAAATCCGGCTTCGAGATACTACGCCGAGATAAAATATGCGGTTTTCACTCATATTCTTAATTATACAAGACAAAGAGCTTTTTGCAAGAGTTTTTTAATAAAAAATCAGACATATTGACCCCCGGCATAAAGCCGAGGGCTTCTGGAATGGAACATTAAACACCGGATTTCCGGTTATAGCGTTTTACATATTGTGTTACTTTGTTTAACTGGTTTTCATCAAAACAATAACGAACACTAAATCCCTTCGTCCACAACCTGCCGGCAAAACCATTACTTTCCATGGCTTGCCTTGCTGCATTTTTGTAATGACTCACCGCAGAAGCAGCTGAAATAAAATTACAATCCGTCACCAAATGGATATGACTTCTTCCGACAGAAATCACGTATATCTTCTGGTTTAAATCGGCTGATTCCTCAATTATAGCCTTTTCAATGACTTTTCTTTGTGCAGTGGTCAACGATACTTTGGGATACTTCATATTTTCCTTATTTTTCTTCTCCAGCGCAGGATTAGGGTCGATTATTTGGCCGTTTTTGACGTATTTACGTCTATCTCCCTGCAACCAGCTGCCGTAAGTTGTCCAGGTCAACATATACCCCAAAACCTTTTGCATTCTTCACTCTCCGAAAGGTTAATATCCCAATCCGAAAGCCCACCGGTTTATCCGGTGGGTTAATACCCACAGTACAATAATATGTCATTTATATACAATGGCAAACAGTGACTTCGGGGTCTGCAACGAAAAAACACCGTAATAAAACAAGTCCCTGAGCGTCAAGTCACGAATTAAAATTTAAATTTGCAAATTCTCCAAAATATTTCTTCGCCGCCTCATCGTACGCCTTCGCTGCCTCAATCTCATCAACAAAATAACCAATAAATATCTGCTTTCTATTAAACAAAATTCGGGCCGACCATTTTCTCTGGTCCCTGTTCCAGCCCACTCCCTTAAATCTTGAGAGGAATTTTTTGCTGCTTGATTTTCGCCTGTTCCGATTGTTCTCTGCACACGTTGCAGGCCGAAGGTTAACCTTCCGATTATCCAGCCCGTTGTGATTTATATGGTCAACAAATAACCCATCGGGCGTTTCCATAACCTGCCGGTGCATCCGGATAACCACTGGCTTTCTCGCTTTCCCAATGCGAACAACTCGCCAGGCATAGAATGTGTTTTTGCTTTTTACAGCGTGCCATTTATGCGCATTTAAACGCTCGTAATCATCGGGGTCAACGATGGCGAATTTGCCCCGTGTAAGGGGAATCCGGCGAAAGGCGTAGCCGAAGCGAATCTTTCGATATAAAAGAACAAGCCGGACGACCCGCTGAGCAAACCAATCAGGCACTACGATTTTTATGGTGTATTCGAATGTTTTCAACACCCCATTCCACCAATTGGTTATTGGTGAATGGTAATTAGTAAATATTTAACCAGTAACCATTCAACCAGTTACTATTTGGCCACATAAAGTGGCCCTCTACCATTGGCCGAACTTGCGCGAAAGTGGCGAAAATGGAGAAATTTTTATGAAGTGAAATTTACGTAAGCAACTATATAGAAAAGAATAAAAAAAAATTTTAAAATTCCGATTTTTGGTTCTGACTACCTACGCTTTTGGTTGATTTTTGTCCGTAGTTCTACTTAATTTTATCACAGGGGGCACTATGAGTGAATAAGTTTCGCAGAGACAGGGGGGAGTTCAAGACAGCGAATTCTTTATGATATTTTTTCGCGGCGTAAGGTAAGAATAGTCGCGCCGACGAGCATCAGAAGTGCGGAGGCGGGCTCGGGGATCGTAGCTATCCATCCTTCGATATTACCATCGGGATTAAATCCAAAGCCAACAATCGTCAATCCGTCAGCAGATATACCTCGAGCATCCCAAAGCCACCAACCAGTCATATCCAGACCACAGTCGTTAACCAAGACGTCTCTCAAACTCCGCATACCGTTGTATGCGTCCCAAATAAATGCTTCCTCGCCTAAGGTCGATTCGCTGAGTCCCACGACGACCGAACCATCGGCTGAAACGCCAGTTGCCAAACTGTTGAACGTCCCACCCGGAAGGCTACCTAAACCCACCATTTCACCATTCTCCCAACGGAACGCTTCGCGTTCAAAGATATCCGGTCCGACAATACTGCCTCCTACAATGGTTGAGCCATCGGCCGAAACAGCAACCGCAAAGCTCTGGAAGAAACCACCCGGCAGGTCACCTAAACCCACCATTTCACCATTCTCCCATCGGAAGGCCTCAGGGCCCAAGTCAGAAACACTAGTTCCTACCACAATCGAGCCATCGGCAGAGACACCACTTGCATTACTGGAGAAGCTGCCCCCCGGCAGGTCGCCAAGGCCAACCATTTGGCCATTTTCCCAGCGAAATGCCTCCTCGTTGTAGACTGTGTAGCTCCATCCTACGACGACCGAGCCATCGGCAGAGACACTACGCGCCTCGCTCCAAAGCTTACCGCCTGGCAGATAACCAAGACCGACCATCTGGCCATTTTCCCAGCGAAATGCCTCATAACCCAAGGCTGAACTTCCGCGTCCCACAATGACCGAGCCATCGGCAGAGACGCCTCGCGCCTTGCTGCTGAACTCGCCCCCAGGCAAATCACCAAGTCCAACCATTTCGCAATTTTCCCAACGGAAGGCCTCAAGACCCAATGCCGAGCGGCTATATCCTACGACGACCGAGCCATCACTCGAAACACCATAAGCATAACTGCTAAATGTGCCACCTGGTAGGTCTCCCAGGCCCTGAAAGCTGGCCGTAGCTGCAGAGCAAATATCGGAAACAAAAAATAATGTTAAAAATATCAAAAGAACTGCTTGCGTTTTCACCCTGTACCTCCTCTATACAGCGCCGTCCCGTGGCTATAATAGGGAAAAATCAGCAAAGGCAGGATTTTCCCTCCTCCATTCACCATCATTTATATATCATAATCCGATAAAAATTGCAAGAAAAAATCAGCCTCTGCCATCTGTCCTCTGTCTTTAAGCAAAATCATTGTCAATTCGTATTATCTCGTCCTGAGCTTGTCGAAGGAATCCGTGCCTAATATTGAGGAATGTGCTAACTATTTTCTAATTTCTTCGTGACCTTTCGTCTTCGCGGCTAAAATCTGTGAAATCGGTGGATTTTCTCCACCAATTTGCTATAATTGCACTATCTTGCTATTCTCGTATCAGGATTACCCGATGGTTAAAACAGATAGTGAATCCGGATTGGCAATATCGCTCGGCCAGGAAAGGTTCGAGAAGATTGAGGGTGTTTTTCGCAAACACTTCCATCTGGGCCTGGAGACCAGAGATATCGAGGGAACAGAAATCAAAAAGATGTGCAGCAGCGATTGCTATCCTGCATTCTGCCGAATTATTCAAAGTAATGCAGAAGGGCTGAAAAGATGTAATAACGAGCGCAGCCGAAGCCTTAGTTTAGCAATAGATACCGGACAATCCTATATTACACTCTGCCACGCTGGAATAGTTCTGGTCTGCGTGCCAGTTATGGATAAGGATAAGGCGCTGGGAGGGATATTTTTCGGCAAATGCCTCTGGGAGCCGGTAACGCAAATCCTGATTGAGGATATTGAAAAACGATTGAAAGATGTTTCTATAAATAAAGAAAAACTGATAGCCGCAATGCGCGAACTGCCGATTATTCAAGGCCGAAAAATCCACCAGGCAGCAGAGTTCCTGTTCGACCTGCTCTATGAAGTTGGCGGATTCGACCCGCGGATTATCAGGTGGCGGCAGCAGCGCTCGCAGCAGCAGTCGCAGATAGGCGAGTTCATCCGCGATAGAAAAAAAATTGGAGCTGAATGGCAGTATCCACTGAAGAGTGAGCAGGAGCTATTGAGTAAGGTTAAAATCGGCGACCAAACCGGCGCCAAAGAGATTCTAAACTCCATTTTAGGAAACATACTATTTAAAACAATCGGCGATTTGGGAATTCTCAAAGCGAGACTATTGGAACTATTAAGTATCCTGAGCCGCTCGGCTGTGGAAGGCGGAGTGGATATTAACGTTATGCTCGAAAAGAACCTTGGTTACGTGAACAAAGTGATGCAAATCGACAACCAGGAGGACCTGTGTGCGTGGATAAGCACGGCGTTGAATGAATTCATCGAACTGGTTTACTCTTCACAGGATGCACGGAAGGTGACCCAGATTCGGCCAGCCATAAACTATATCGACGCCAACTACGACAAGCCCATAGCCCTCGCTGAGCTTGCGAGGGCCTCGCACCTTAGCGTCTCCCGGCTGGCCCATTTATTCAAAGAACAGATGGGAATCACGATAATAGATTATCTTACAAGTGTGCGGATAGAACGGGCAAAACAACTATTGTTGGCTACGGACCAGAATTGTACGGAGATTTGCTTTCAGGTCGGCTATAATAATCAAAGCTACTTTAACCGAACCTTCAAGGAGCTCGTAGGCATGACGCCGAGGCAATTTCGTATCCAAAACCAGCGGAAGGAGAAGATTTCCGCTCCATTATAAGAAAGAATCCCCCCGTTCTTGTCGAAGACAAGGAGACACAGGGGCGTGGAGAATAAAATTTATGGTTAAGCATATTGCTATTTTGGGTTCGACGGGGTCGATAGGCAAAAATGCTCTGCGGGTTATCGATGCGCTCAATTCGTCGCCGGTGGCTTCCACCTTCGCTGAAGCTACGGCGGACAAGCGTCGCAGGTCGCTCGAAAAAGAGAAAGTACCATACGAAATTGTCGCATTGAGCGCCCACAGCAACGTCGAGCTTTTAGCCGAACAAGCGAGGCGATATAAGCCGAAGTTTGTCGCCCTTACCAATGCCGACTTCGCAGGGGCACTTAACGAATTGATTGGCGATCTGGATGTCGAGATACTGGCCGGGCCGGATAGCCTGATAGAGATTGCGCAACTCGAAGAGGCCGATGTTGTCCTTACCGCGATTGTCGGTGCAGCGGGTCTGCCTGCAGTCCTTGCAGCTGCCAAGTGCGGAAAGACGCTTGCTATAGCGAACAAAGAACCGCTCGTCATTGCGGGCGAGCTTCTCACAAAGACCGCCAGAGAAAACAATGGCACTGTCCTGCCTGTGGATAGCGAGCACTCTGCGATTTTCCAGGCCTTGCAGTCAGGGCGCTGCGAAGAAGTCAGCAAAATCATACTCACCGCCTCCGGCGGGCCTTTTAGAAAAACCAAGCTGCAAGATATTCAGAATGTGACCCTCGAGGAGGCACTTTCACACCCCGTCTGGGATATGGGGCCGAAAATCACCATCGACTCGGCGACGATGATGAATAAAGCACTGGAAATTATTGAGGCACACTGGCTTTTTGATGTGCCGGTGGAAAAAATTGAGGTTTTGATTCACCCTGAGTCGATAGTTCACTCTATGGTCGAATTTGTGGATGGGTCTGTCATAGCACAATTAGGAGTTCCTGATATGTGCCTTCCGATACAATATGCGCTGACTTATCCTGCGCGTGTCGCCGGGATTGCCAAGCATCTTCGATTAGAGGATATAGGAAAACTTACATTTGAAAAACCCAATCTTAAAACGTTTCGTGCGCTGTCATTAGGTTATGAGGTTGCGCGAACAGGCGGGACGGCTGCGGTTGTTTTCAACGCAGCGAACGAGGCAGCGGTGCAAGAGTTCTTGGCAGGCAACATCAAATTTGTTAATATAGTCGAATTAATCGAACATTGCTTAAATAAACATGAGGTTAGAACAAGCGTACCCCTCGAGGAGCTACTTGAGGCAGACGCCTGGGCAAGAAAAGAGGTTTTTGAATGTCTAAAACAGAAGACGCATTGAACAAGTCCGCCAGCGGTGAGGCGGACAAGCCCAATTTACAACCGTCGGGTAAATATTTTCGTGTGTTGTTTTGGGTAGTTATTTTTTCGGCGGTTATCCTTTTCATCACCCGAAATATAGGCGTATTCGGCAATGTGCTGAAGGTCATTATGGGGTTCGGGGCCGTGGTAATGATACACGAATTCGGTCACTTTATCGTAGCGAAACTATGCGGGATAAAGGTGGAGGTGTTTTCGATATTTATGCCGCCAACGCTGTTCGGCGTTCGAAGGACGAAAGAGGGCCTGAGGTTTCGCTTTTTGCCCGGTCTATCTGCCAAAAAGGGTGCCGAATCCGGCGGCGACCAGTTGAGTCCTACCGATGGAACCGAATATCGAATCGGCATTATCCCGTTCGGCGGCTTCGTCAAGATGCTGGGCCAGGAAGACATCGGGGCGGTTAAGACCAGCGACGACCCGCACTCGTTTGCGAATAAACCGGTCGGCGTGCGTATGGGTGTTATCACGGCAGGAGTAGTTTTCAATGCCATCAGCGCTATTATTGTTTTTATGATAGTTTTTCTTATCGGCATAAACCTGCCGCCTGCGGTAGTAGGCGAAGTGATACCAGATTCGCCAGCGGCTATAGCCGGCCTAAAACCGGGTGACGAGATAATCGAGATTTCCGGTAAAAGAAAGGATCTTGACTTCAGCAATATAAGCATGGCAGCGGCCTTGTCGGATGTGAATGAACCAGTTCGATTAAAAGTAAGGCACGAGAACGGAACCACAGAAGATTATGCAATTGTTGCAAAAAATCTACCCGGAATTAAACTAAAAGATTTTGGTATCTTAGCACCGGGGAGCTTGACTATTGCGAAGGTTTCCGACCCAAATAAATTAAATTCAAAAACAGGGCTGCTTCCGGGTGACAAGGTCGTAGCCGTTGACGGCAAAGAAGTGCAAAACTTCTGGGAACTGCAGGAGATAGTAGAAAACATCCTTGCCCCGGAAGCAACATTGTTAGCTGAACGAGCCGACCAGACAGGGGAATCGAAGCTGATTGAGAGCAGAATAGGGCTGGAACCGGTTTCCCCCTTGTTCCTGCCTTCGGCAAGCAGAGGTGGTCATATATATTCTATGGTGCCCCGGCTGCGAATGGATAATATTAAGGTTCAAAAGTCACTCTGGGAGAAAATTGTCGCCAAGGGACGGCAAACAGGCATTATCAAAAAGGCGAAGGCGAAACCATTTTTGCAAAGTGGGGATATCATTTTGAGCATCGGGGATGTTATATGCCCGACATCTGAAGAGTTTCGTGAGGTTGTCAAGCAATATGGAGGCAAAGAGCTGCCGGTAAATGTATTGCGAACGGATGCTAACGGCACAGAATTTGACCTCACGATTAGTGTCAGGCCAAAGCAACACAGAGATGTTAACGAAGTAGTTATCGGGATTTCATATTTGCCAATGCTCGATATTCAACATGCAGTTGTGGCAAAGACCATTGATACAGAAGGTATGTTAGTGAAACTGGAGATTCCGCGCGGGGCCAGAATAACGGCTGTTGACGGAGTCGGTGTGTCAAATTTTTATGATGTTATCAGGGAAATGCGCAGGTATCCCGGGCAACGCATCACGATTGATTGGCGCATCGATGCAAACATGGCAGGCGGCGTAACCTTAAATGTAGATAACAAAAAAGATTCTATTACGGTCAAATCTGCCTTTGAGGAGTCCGTTCCATTTGAGAATTTGAGAAGGGTCTATAAAGCGACCGGGCCTGTCAATGCAATAGCGATGGGGTATAGAAAGACCGTTATGTTTATTACCCAAACTTACCTTACATTAAAGCGATTAATAGCAGGCCTGTTAAGCCCCAAACATTTTATAGGGCCGGTTGGTATTATTGCTCTTAGCTATCAGGTTGTCGCCCACCAGCCGTTAACTTATTACGCTTACCTTCTTGGCCTGATAAGTGCTGTGATTGCGGTGTTTAATTTTCTGCCATTGCCGCCTCTTGACGGAGGACTGATTGTGCTTTTACTAATTGAAAAAATCAAGGGTTCGGCGTTGAGCGAGCGGACCCAGGGAGTAATTGCTTATACCGGGTGGGTGCTTATAGGTGGGTTCTTTCTTTACATAACGTTTAACGATATTGTGAGGGTTATTACAGGATAGGCCAGTTTTTGAGTTTTGCCACGAAGACGCAAAGACACAAATAAAAATTGGCCACAGAGAATTTATTAGACACAGATTCCTTCGACAAGCTCAGGACAGGTAACACAGATTAACACGGATTAAAAAAATAAAAAGGAAGCCACAGAGGACGCATCCGTCTTCGCCAAGGCTACGCCGGACAAGGAGAGCACAGAGAATTCAAGTTAAATTAGACACGGATTGACACTGATTAAACAAGAATAAAAAAAGCTACAGAGGGAAATTGAACCAAAAATTCGAAATGCGAAACACGAAATCCGAAATGGTTCGACAAGGACATTCGGCTGAGTTCAGTCGAAGCCCTCACCATCATGAGGTTTGACGAATGACGAGGGACGAATTGGATTTGACGGATAAGAAAGAGTAAACTCCCAGTAGAACTGGGGGCTAAATAGAATGATGACCCCCCAATAAATTGGGGGGCTAAATATCTTGCGTCGCCGTGCCGGCGACGGCTAAACACAACCCACAGGGTAAATATGGATTCCGTGTCAAGCACGGAATGACAAAGAAAGAATTTGCTCGTCTCGGCGAAGACCCGAGCCGTAGCAGGGAAGGTGTTAGAAGTGATATCGGGTTCATCCGACAAGATGGAAAAACTGTCCGGCAAAAGAACCCGCCAAACAAACGGCGGGCAAACGGCGGATAAATCCTCCAGAGGTATGGCGGATAAAACCTGCCAGGAGTATCAGGAAGGTGCATTTGACGCTCTGAAGGAACAAGACAGGCAGGTATATGAATTAATAATAAAAGAATACGAACGGCTGAACAACAAATTACAGCTTATCGCAGCAGAGAATGTTTGTTCAAGAGCGGTTTTGGCGGCCATCGGCTCGGTTATTCAGAACAAAACTGCAGAGGGTTTTCCCGGCGCCAGGTTTCACGGTGGATGCGAGGTTGTTGACGAGGCGGAGAGACTTGCCGTTGCCAGGGCCAAAGAGGCATTCAGCGCAAAATATGTAAACGTTCAGCCACACTCAGGGACTTCCGCAAATCTTATTGTTATGACCTCCATACTCGAGCCGGGTGACAAGATATTGAGTATGGGCTTAGACCAGGGCGGACACTATTCACACGGGTCAAAAGCTTCCTTTACCAGCAGATTCTTCGATGTGGAAAATTACTATGTCGATAAGGAGACATACCTGCTGGATTACGACGCTATCAGAGACAAGGCGGTCAAAGTCAGGCCAAAACTGATTATATGCGGTGCGAGCGCCTATTCGAGAAGGATAAATTTCAAGAAGTTCAGGGAGACAGCAGACGAAGCGGGGGCATATCTTCTGGCGGATATCTCACATATAGCAGGATTGATTATAGCCGGCGCTCATCCCTCGCCGGTAAACTATGCGCATTTTACAACCACAAGCACGTATAAGCCGGGCGGGCCAAGAGGCGGCCTGATTTTAATGGGCAAAGACTACGACACGAAGGCAAAATTGCCGATGGTCGAATTCCAATTGCCGATTTCAAATCGAACATCACATATACAAAATCGAAAATCCAATGATATCGCTTTATGGGAACTCATTGACAAGGCGACATTTCCAGGTGCGCAGGGGACACCATATCTAAATAACATTACAGCTAAAGCAGTTTTCTTCAAAGAAACACTTTCCGAAGAATACAAGGCAAGGCAATTCAAAATCATAGAAAATGCAAAAAAATTAGCCGGCAACCTGCTGGAATCGGGATACGACGTTTTAACCGGCGGGACAGACAACCATATGATTCTGATAAACGTCAGCAATTTTCGAGAGGGACTGACCGGCGCGACGGCACAAAAATGCCTCGAAGACTGCGGCATAGTTACCAATAAGACGATGCTGCCATACGATAAGAAAAATACAATGTTAACCAGCGGTATCAGATTGGGCACGCCTATTGTTACAAGAAATGGAATGGGGGGGGAAGAGATGGCCAGAATATCGGCGATGATAGATGCGGTATTACGGAGGGTGAAAATAATAAGCGACAGCGAATACGAAATAGACGAAACTTTCAGGAATGAAAGTCGAGACCGGGTGAAGGAATTGTGCAGCAGGTTTCCCATGCGCTAAGCGCCGAACGCAACAGCAGCGTAAAATGCGAGAAAAAAGGCGTTTTTTACAAAACATTTACAAACTTTCAGCTTCGATTTTGCCTATAATATAGAGTGGATACCATATGGAGCAAAAAGCACATATACTAATAGTTGAAGATGAGGAGAAAATCCTGACAGCGCTGAAGGATTTTCTGGAGTTTCACGGTTTTAATGTCAGCGAAGCTGTGGATGGTCTTGAAGCTGAACGAGCCGTCGCGAAAGACGAATATGATTTGATTCTGCTTGACCTGATGCTGCCAAAAATCAGCGGCGAGCAACTGTGCACAAAATGGCGTCAGGAAGGCCTGCAAACTCCTGTCATTATGCTAACAGCCAAGGGACAGGAAAAAGAAAAGGTTGCGGGACTAAATCTCGGCGCAGATGACTATATCAC
>CAYTTK010000038.1:0-19010 GCA_964440735.1 uncultured Pirellulales bacterium | reverse complement strand
GGATTGAGTGGAGCCGGGGCATTTTAGACAGGAAGGTTGACAATCTGGATATGTTTCGCGTGGTTGACCTGAAGATGCATAGAAGCATATTCGACTGTATTTTCGGTATTGGTACTGTGGGCTTGATTACGACCGACAAAACAGACCCGGAGTTTGTCTTTGAGAAGGTAAAAAGGCCCCGCGGCCTTTATGACATTATCAAAAAAGCAAGCCTTGACGCAGACCGGCAAAATCGCGTTGTGCATTTGGAATAACGAGCCAGCAGGAATTTTGATTAGTCACTTTTACAGCGCATTAGCACCTGTTGTTCGTGTTTTAACAGTTTTGCCTTTACGCCAATTCCCCCTGTTGTGGAAAAGCCGCCGATTTTACCGTCGCTTCGAATTATACGGTGACAGGGGATAATCAATGGCAGGGGATTTTTGGCAAGTGCATTGCCGACGGCTCTTGCCCTGTTAGAAATATTCTCTTTTTGGTGCTTACTCCTCCTTGTAGAATTTCTAAAAGGGCTGGCGCCGGGACTACCTAATTTTTTCGCTAAGGCCGAATAAGCTACTACTTGGCCGAATTTAATATCCCTGCAGGTGATTAAAACTGAACTGCAAAAATCGCTAAGACCTTCAAGGACGATGGGAATATCCGTGTTTTTAGCCACGAAGACACCAAGACTCGAAGTTTTTTCTTTATATATTTGATTTCTTTGTGACTTTGTGTCTTGGTGGCTGAATTCCGTGCTAAAGTTTACGCAGGCACCCTCAAAGTAAGCGGTTATCTGGTTCTGGATTTTTTTGAAAAGTTGTTTCTCAAATTGTGGTGCTTCCGAAACGATTAGGAGCCGGGATTTGACTTTTTCAGGGCTGCTAAGAGGCAGGCAGGTTCGCAACAGGCCGGTTTCGTTGCCGGCAAGGCCGAAATAACCCCATTTTGTCTTAAAAACCGTATATTTTGTCACTTTTTGCATTTTTTACCTGTTATATGACGCCAAAATATTATTCTATAGCCGAATTCATTGACGCAAGAGTAAATATTTGTTAAATATACTAGTTTTTATGAAAAAAGGTTTGTGCCAGCCGGTGGTGATTCGTTTACGACTTTATTCTTTTAATTTTGATTTATGTCTCTTGAAGAACTTAGAAAGCGAATAGATGAGCTTGACGAGCGGCTTGTTCAGCTGCTAAACGAGCGTGCGCGCGTTGTCATAGAGATAGGCAAGTTAAAGAGCAAAACCGAGAAACCCATCTACTCGCCGGACCGGGAGAAGGAGGTTCTTACAAAGATTACCCAGGCCAATAAGGGACCACTACCGGATAAGTGTCTGGTGGCAATTTGGCGTGAGTTAATGAGCGGTTCTTTTGTCTTGGAAAGGCCTTTGCGAATTGGCTATCTGGGCCCGGGCGGCAGCTTCAGTCACACCGCTGCGATGTTAAAGTTCGGCCAGAGCGTTGAATATGAGCCGTTAGCGGATATTAAAAGTATATTTGATGAGGTTAGCAAGGGACATTGCGACTTGGGTATCGTCCCGATAGAAAATACTACCGGTGGCGGCGTAGTAGAGACCCTGGATGCATTTATAGATTCGGGCGTGAAGGTTTGCGCCGAAGTTCTAATGGCGATTCATCATAGTCTTTTAGGCACTTGCTCGCTGGTTGAAGTTAAGACGATTTACTCCAAGCCCGAGGTGTTCGCCCAGTGCAGAAACTGGCTAAGTGCTACCTTTAAGGATGCAGAGACTATCCCCGTTGCCTCTACTGCCAGGGCGGCGCAAATGACTGCCGGAGAACCAAATGCCGCTGCTATTGGCTCCAAGGTTGCCGCAGAGTTGTATGGCCTGAGAATTATCTGCGAAAATATCGAAGATAATCCTAATAATATAACCAGATTTCTGGTAATCAGCCGTGAAGATGCAAGACCTACCGGCGAAGATAAGACCGCTATATTGTTTAGCACCGCTCATAAAGCTGGAGCTCTCGCCGATGTGCTTGATGTTTTCAAGCGATACGATATCAATCTGACAAATATAGAGTCCAGGCCAAGCAAGAAAAGGCAGTGGGAATACTATTTCTTCGTGGATTTTGTAGGTCACAGGACGGATGAGCGTGTCCAGCAGGGGCTTCAAGAGGCACGAAAGCATTGTTTACAGCTTTCGATATTGGGCAGTTTCCCAAGGGCAACGGACCTGCTTTGATTAGGTTATGAGTTCACTGTCCATCGACGAACAACGAACAATGAGCAATGAACGAATATCTGTTTTTAGGAGAATTCTATGAGGAAGCCGTTTGTGGCTGGTAACTGGAAGATGAACACCGACAGTAACAGCAGCGTAGAGTTGGCTGAAGCTGTTGCATCCGGGTCTTTGGATATGGCAAGTCGCAAAGTTACCGTAGCGGTATGTCCGCCTTTTGTTTATCTGCAGGCGGTGGCCAGGGCGCTTCGTGCATCGAGCGTTGCCGTTGGTGCCCAGGACTTTTATTTTGAGTCGAAGGGGGCTTTTACCGGTGAGATAAGTGCATCAATGCTCAAAGACGTCGGCTGCACTTATGTTTTATGCGGCCATTCGGAACGCCGGCACGTAATCGGCGAACCGGATAAGCTGATAAATAAAAAGGTTTCTGCTGCTATCATTGGTGGGCTTTTGCCGATTTTATGTGTGGGTGAGCTGCTCGCCGAGCGGCAGGCTTCACAGACAGAGCAGGTGATTACTCGGCAGATGAAAGAAGGTCTGGCTGGCTTGAGCGATGAAAAGGTTTCAGCGGTTACCATAGCTTATGAGCCGGTCTGGGCTATTGGAACTGGACAGACAGCAACACCTCAGCAGGCGCAGGAGGTTCAGGATTTTATACGTAAGCTGCTTGCCGAAGTGTATAATGACCAGGTGGCTGAGGATATTCGTATTCTCTATGGTGGCTCGGCGAATCCAGATAATGCAGCAGAGTTGATGCGCCAGAAGGATTTAGATGGCCTGCTGGTCGGCGGCGCAAGTTTGAAGGCGGATGATTTTATCGCCATAATTAGGGCGGCTGTGTGAGTGATAGCTGTTTAACTATTGAGCGAAAAGATTGCAACCGCGATTGTGTAGCAAGGGCAGTTGGTAAATAATAATTAGTCGGTTGAAAGGCGAACAAATATGACTGGTTTTTCATTATTGGCGGCAACTTTTATTATGAAGGTGGTCGCTGTTCTTTTTGTCATTTGCGCGGTGATATTGGTCTTAATTATTTTGATTCAGAAGGGCAAAGGCGGCGGTTTGAGTGCGGCCTTTTCCGGAGGTGCCGCAAGCGGTATTTTGGGCGCTAAAACAAAGGAGCCGCTGACTTGGTTTACAATAGTTTTAGCGGGTATATTTCTGGCTCTCGGGGTGATTCTGGCAAAATTTTATAGACCGAAAGTTAGTGATTTTGACACAGGCCTGCCGGTTCGACAAGAGCAACCCAGTCAGCAGAGTAGGCCCGCAGAGCAGGAACAGCCGATTGGGGAAGTTATGGTTGAGACCAGCGGTACCGATGAGGGTGTTTGAGGGCGTTGATATAAATTTACCTGATGGCTAACCTCGTCGAGCGTTGTGCGATATGCGTCGTCCAAAACCAAATACGCAATGCGAGTTGAAAGTGTAGCGCTATGATAAACAGTATGACCGGATATGGTGAGGCGGAAGGTGAGGTTAACGGCGTTTGTTACGCTGTTGAGGTCAAGGCGCTTAACAACCGTTACCTCAGGACCATTATAAAGTTGCCGGATGCGGTAGCGTTTCTGGAGGAGGACATTGAAAAACTTTTGCGCAAAAGCTTGTCACGCGGGACTGTAAATTACGTCCTTCGCCTCAAAAATGTATCGGCGAATGTGCTCTTTGATATAGACGAGACGGCCTTAAGGGCCGTTATGGAAAAGTTAGGCAGGGTTGGGTCTTCGGCTGGTGTTAAGGCGACGGTTGATATTGGCAGCTTATTGAGCTTGCCCGGGATTATTCAGCCGGTGTTGCCGGATAAAAGTGTGGCAGAGCAAATCAGGAAAAAAGTTTTGGATATTAGTCAGAAGGCGCTCGGTAAGCTAAAACAGATGCGTGCCGCCGAAGGGACTGCTCTTGAGGATGATTTGAAGAAGCACTGCAAGGTAATAGAGCAGGACCTTGAGCGAATACGTGCTCGGGGTGCGGCTGTTCAGAAAGCATATGCAAAGAAACTTAAAAAAAGAGTCAACGAGCTGCTCGTGGATGCAAAACTCAGGTGTGACCAGGAAACGATTGCAAGAGAAGTGGCGATTTTTGCTGATAGGTCTGATGTTTCTGAGGAAATTGCCCGTCTGGATTCTCATCTGCAGCAATTGCTTCGCGTGTGTCAGGCAAAAGGCCAGGCCGGACGAAGGTTGGAATTTATCAGCCAGGAAATGCTCAGGGAAGCCAACACAATTGCCAGCAAAGCCACGGATACTGAGATTACCCGCTTGGTCGTCGATATGAAATGCCGGATAGACCGCATTAAAGAGCAGGTTCAGAATGTAGAGTGATAAATAATTCTGGGTTTTGAGTGTTGGATTTTGGGTTGATTCAAAACTGGAAATGGAACAGGGCGGTAATAAAAAAGGTAAGGTGGTAATAATTAGTGGCCCATCCGGCGTTGGAAAAAGCACCATTTGCACAGAGATAGTTAAGCGGCAAAAAGATTTTTATATTAGCATCTCTGTTACTACCCGGCAAAAGAGCGAGACCGAGGTTGACGGCCAAGATTATTGGTTTATATCGGAGGATGAATTTCGGCAGCGCATCAATAAGGGCTTGCTGCTGGAATATGCCGAGGTGTTCGGCCATCTATATGGCACACCCAGTGACAAAGTTGAAAAGGCACTGGCTGCCGGAAAAACTGTTATTTTGGAAATAGATGTTCAAGGTGCCAAACAGGTCAAGGTTATATATCCGGATGCGATAATGATTTTTATTTTACCACCGACTCACAGAGAATTGGCAGAGCGTATAAGCCAAAGGGAAAGAGACAGCTCTGAAGCCGTTGAAGGAAGACTCGAAGGGGCAGGAACTGAAATCGCTGCTGCTTGGCAATATTATGATAACATGGTTATAAACGATGATTTTGAGCAGGCTGTAAACGAATGTATTCAGATTATTCAAGGTGCAGGGCGTAAAAAAAATAAAATCAAAAAGGGCAGAATTCTAACGGAGCGAGATACCAAATATGATAGATGATCTTAAAAGCGAGAAAATAGTCAACAAAATTGGTGGCAGATTCAGATTGGCTGCACTGGTTCAGAAACGTATGACCGAGTTGATGCAGGGCGCTCGGCCATTGATTGAGGATGCCGAAGGAAAGTCTTTGCTTGAAATTGTTGTTCAGGAAATCCTCCAGGACAAAATTGCTGTCGATGACAGTTTAGCCGCCGGGAACACCGAGAGTCCAGAGAAGCAGGATTAAATTTAAGAATATTAGCGTCCTCGGTAAGTTTTGCGGCAAAAGAATATGGGATGTTCAAAGAGCTAAATATTTTGCTGGGTGTCAGTGGGGCAATTGCCGCATACAAAGCAGTTGACCTGGCAAGTAAGCTGACCGCTGCCGGCGCCAGGGTGAAAACCGTGATGACGGAGTCGGCCTGTGAGCTTGTTGGCCCAAAGAGCTTTGAGGCGGGTACTTGTTCAGCCGTTTTTACCGATTTATGGGGCACGTCTGAAGAATATAAAATCGGCCATATAGCTTTAGTTGAATGGGCTGATGTTATTGTCGCGGCACCTGCAACGGCGAATATCATTGGCAAGATTGCAAACGGCATCTGTGATGATTTGCTCAGCACTATTCTTTGTGCGGCCTGGCCTTTGATTAAGTCGCGGGCGGCACTGTTAGCGCCTGCAATGAACAATAATATGTGGGACAATTCAGCCGTTCGGCGCAATATCAAGATGGTTATGCAAATGGGTTTTCAGCTGATTGGCCCCGTTAAAGGCCGGCTCGCCTGCGGCACCGAGGCTGTCGGCAGAATGGCTGAACCCCATGATATCATTAAAGCTATCGAAAAAATCGCCTCGAAAATTAAAAGGGAAAGCAGCCGCGAAGACAAAAAGCCGCAGAGGAATAAACATCGTTAAAAATTAGTGTCTTGGTGTCTTTGTGGCAAGAACAGTAAGATGCGGATTTTAATTACAGCAGGAGGCACACGGGAATATATTGACCCCGTTCGTTTCATCTCCAACGCAAGCAGCGGCAAGATGGGCTATGCGCTTGCTCGTGCGGCGCTTAAAGCTGGCCACAAGGTGACACTTATCAGCGCATCTGATTTACAGCCGCCTGTGGGAATGGACTTTGTGGGCGTTGAAAGCGCGGAGGAGATGTTTAACGCAGTTAGGAAGTTTTTTTCCAGGTGCGATTGTCTTATTATGGCTGCCGCAGTGGCTGATTACACTCCTGCTCGGCCGGCTAAAACTAAAATCAAAAGGAAACCCAAATCTCTGACTATCAAATTAAAACCGACAGCCGACATTCTTAAATGGGCCGCAAAACAAAAAAACAAGTCACGAGCCGCGAGACGCAGATCACGCATTATTGTTGGATTCGCTCTCGAAGACAAAAACCTTCGCCAAAACGCTGAAAGGAAACTGAAAGATAAGAACCTCGATATGATAATCGCCAACAGCCCCGTTGCAATCGGCTTAGATAAGTCGGATGTTCTAATAAAGACAGCATCTTCTAACTGGATAAAAATTGCAGATATAGATAAAGCTGTTTCAGCCAAAAAGATTATTCATATGCTTGAAAATCTTTAATTGGCACCCGTTCTCCATAGTAATGCTGCGCTCGTGCTACGTAGCGAGCTATTTCGCAGAGTAGCAAAGGATGAATCTGAATTCAAAAAGTAGATATCGAAACTCAAACTCTGTATTATTACACTCTTATGATGTATCCTATTTTTATTCAAACTATAGTAGCGTGGAGATAAGCCGTGGATTCGCCGGCCGACCTTAAAGATAAGCATAAGTGCGGAGTTAATCAATTAGCTGTCTTAAAATCTGATTCCTTTGGACAGATTATTTGGCCTGTCTTTGGTATCTTTATATTGGCTCTTTGTGTGCGCTTGTTTTATCTTTATGAAATTGCGGATAGTCCGGCCTTTAATGTTCCTATTGTAGATGCAAGGGGCTATGACCTTATAGCGAGTAAGCTGGTTAACACGGCAAAGATGCCGGAGCAGTTTTTTTGGCAGCAGTTTTTTTACCCTTTATTTCTTTCTGCGGTATATCTTTTCAGTAATTGTTCTGTTTTGGTTGCTCAAATAGTTCATGCCATACTTGCTGCGGTTAACTGTGTATTAACGTTTCTCTTGGGACGGAGGATATTTAATCGTCGAACAGGAATTGTAGCTGCGATAATTGTTGCGTTTTATGGACCCCTTATTTTCCACGAGATGGACCTTATAGATGTTGTGTGGGTTGTCTTTTGGTCTCTTGTTCTTATTTTACTTTTTTTGAAAACTGTTACTCGCAGGAGGTTGTTGTGGTTCTTTCTTCTGGGATTATGTAGTGCCCTGAGCATAATTACACGACCAAACTTTATACTTTTTATAATCGCTGGAGTGGTCTGGGTTGGTTTTGTTCTTTATAAAGCTCGGGCAGGCATTTTCTTCAGCGTAAGATGTTTTCTTCTTACGGCCTTCGGTTTTATAGTTATAGCACTGCCGGTTGCAGTTCAAAACCTCCGCGTTACAGGTCATTTTGGTATCCTGCCGGCCTCGGGAGGAGTCAACTTTTATATTGGTAATAATCCAGATTTTGAAGCAGCCGAAATCCGCGTTGGAACTAAGTGGGAACGAATTGTTGATATGCCGGAACAATATGGAATAACCGGTGATATGTGGCAAAAGCAAAGATTTTTTTACGATAAGGTAAGAGAATTTATAGTATCTGACCCCAAAGGATTCTTGAAGCGTTTGGCAAATAAAGCAATACAATTCGTAAACTCACGTGAATTACCCGGTGATGTAGATATCTATTTGTTCAGACAATGGTCAAATTTACTCGAATTTCTGATGTGGAAGGTTGGTGGTTTTGGTTTTCCCTTCGGCCTGCTCCTGCCTCTGGCGGTAATTGGTTTTGTTTATAACCGCCGGAGAATACCTATGCCGGTGAAGTTATTTGTAATCACTTATCCCTTGCTTATAATCCTGACACACGTCAAAACCCGATATCGTGTCCCGATGGTTCCCGTATTAAGTGTTCTTGCTGTATCAGGATGTGCATATCTTATCAGAAGTATCATTGAGCGAAGCCTGTCCCGAGCAGGGTCGAGGGGATGGTTTCGGATTGCAGGCGTTACCTGTCTTGGTGCGGTGATAGTTTTTATCTCAACTTTTCCCGGCCCTTTTATAGCGGAGAAGCTGGATTATGAAGCAGAACTTTATTTTAACATAGGAAGGACTCTGCAGGACCAGGGTAAATACAGCGATGCAACACAGAGATATATCGAAGCCCTTGACCGTAAACCTGATTACATTGATGCACACCTTTGTTTGGGAATGACGCTTACCGCTGTAGACAAAGTCGAAGATGCTATCGAGCATTATAGAAAGGTTATAGAATTAGACCCTAATGACCACAGGGCTCACTGCGGCTTGGGCCAGGCTTTTTATTCGCTCGGCAAATTCGAGGATGCTCAGCATTATTATACCGAGGCCATAAAGCTAAAGCCCGACTACGCAATAGCCCATAAGGGTCTTGCTATGGTATTTCATAAACAAAATAGAATTGATGAAGCTGTTATCCACTATAAGCGCTCGTTTGACTTAGAGCCGGATGATGCCGACACCTATAACACGCTTGGCATGATTCTGGCCAGGCAGGGAAAATTTGATGAGGCGGCTGAATATTTCAGAGATGCGATAAATATAAAGCCGGATTTTATAGAAGCTCATAAAGCGCTTGGCATGGCTTTAGCTACGATGGGCGAATTGGGTCAAGCCGTTGACTGTTTTCGCGAAGCTCTACAGCTCAATCCAGATGATGTTGAGGCCCATTATTTTATGGGAATAATATTGGCTCAAAAAGGCGATATTGATGGTGCAATAATGGAATTTGAGAAAGTCCTGCAATTAAATCCTGCTCACCAAGATGCGCGAATCCAACTTAATACATTACTTTCGACGGAAAAATAATAGAACAGTTATATCTGCTTTATCCACAGTGTCAATTCTACGATGTTTATTCTTTTATTCCGAGGTCGTCTTTTGTAAGTATGGATTCGAATTTGTAGCCGGCGGCGGTGATGTTTTCTTCAGCCCCTTGTTTGCGGTCGACTACACAGACGATTTTTTTGACCTTTGCTCCTGCCTCGGTAATGACCTTTGCTGCTTCGAGGACCTGACCGCCGGTGGTGGCGATATCCTCAACGAGAAGGGCCACATCGCCCTTGTTTAAGACACCCTCGACTAATTTACCGGTGCCGTAGCCTTTTTTGCTGTTGCGGACGATAATCCAGTTTTTGCCGGTCTGCATTGCTGTAGCCGCTGCTAAGGCCACTCCGCCTAATTCAGCCCCGGCTATCAATGTAACATCGGTAGTTACGTATTTGGCAAATTCCTCGCCGAGCGCCTTTAAGATATCCGGGCAGGTCTCGAAAAGATATTTATCGAGATAGTATTTGCTTCTCTTGCCGCTGCGAAGGACAAAGTCACCTTCCAGATACGAGGTATCTTTAATGCGTTTTATCAGTTCTTCTCTGGTCATCTCTTTTTTCCTCTTTACAGTGGAGCTCGCTGAGCACGCAGAGATTTTGAATTATATCTATTTTTTCTCTGCGGTCTTTGCGTCCTCTGCGGTTAATTTTTTTAGACGTTAAGCTCGGCCTTTCTGCTGAGCTCCTTTCGGTATCTTCTGCGGATTGGCTCGACGATATTTCTTATAAATTCATCGACCTGTTTTGGTGCTCGGCCGACGTAATTTTTCGGGTCTAATACTTTTTCGAAATTGACTTTACCAAAAGCAATATCCGATTTAAGTCGGCCAATCAAATCGTTGCCTCTGCCGAATTTTTTCACTTGCGCCGCCGCTGCCTGCGAGTGGAGACGAATCCTCTCGTGCAACTCCTGCCTGTTGCCGCCCGTTTTGACCGCTGCCATCAGGATATTTTCGCTTGCCATAAATGGCAGCTCCGCTGCAACGCGGGTTTCTATCACCTTCGGATAGACAACAAGCCCGTCGAGGACGTTAATAAGGATTTGCAAAATCCCGTCAACCGCCAGAAATGCCTCCGGGATAACTACCCTTCTATTTGCTGAATCATCGAGCGTCCTTTCAAACCACTGCTCGGAGGCGGTCATCGGCGGGCTGGTAGCCAGGCTAAGTACCAGTCTGCTGAGTGCCGTTACCCTTTCTGCTCGCATCGGATTTCTTTTATAAGCCATCGCCGATGAGCCGACCTGTGTCTTTTCAAACGGCTCTTCTATCTCTTTCAGATTTGCCGAGAGGCGAATGTCATTGCACATCTTGTGAGCCGACTGTGCGATTGATGCAAGGCAGTTTATAACAAGGGTATCGATTTTCCTCTGATATGTCTGTCCGGTGACGGCGCAGGAATTCGTAAAGCCGAACGCAGCAGCCACCATCTTATCGAGCTGCTTTACCTTATTATGATTTCCGTCGAAAAGTTCCAGAAACGATGCCTGTGTGCCGGTAGTGCCTTTGACTCCTCGAAAGGGCAGCGTTTCGAGTCGATGCTCGATTTCCTGCAAATCCATTACGAGCTCATAGCACCATAGTGTCGCCCTTTTGCCGACGGTTGTTAGCTGAGCCGGCTGATAATGTGTATAACCCAGCGTCGCAAGGTCGCGATGCTCCTTTGCAAATTTGCCTAACGAATGAATCACTGTTGCCAGCTTTCCGGCTGTTATTTGCAGGGCTTCTCTCATAATTAACAAATCTGCGTTATCGCCGACGAAGCAGCTTGTCGCACCGAGGTGAATAATCGCAGCGGCTTTCGGCGCTGCGTCAGCGAATGTACGGATATGGGCCATAACATCATGACGAAGTTTCTTTTCGTATCGAGCTGCTTTTTCAAAATTAATATCGTCGAGGTGCCTGGCCATCTGGTCTATCTGGCCCTGTTTAATGTTCAGGCCGAGTTTCTTCTGGGCCTTTGCAAGCTCCAGCCACAGCCGCCGCCACGTGCTGAACTTTTTCTGCGCACCGAAAAGCTCTGCCATTTCCCTTGAGGCGTTTCTCTCGACCAGCGGACTTGTGTAGTAATTACGGTCATTCATCTTTTTATTTCCCATTTACGAGGATCCCTTATTACATAGATATTTGGGTCGGTATGTTCATATTTGGTTACTTTATTTTATGCTGCATGTTTTAGATGTAGCTGACCTTCACCAACATTGCCTTTGTGTTGGCGGGTTGAAAAATATCTATTGTTTTGGACTTCGTTGCTGGACAGCACCCAATATCTAATTATGTCTCGCCAGACGCCAATCCATACGAGTACATCTGCGAACCGAGTCTTTATTTGCTCAAAGATCATATCGAAGGGTCTGTTAGAATCAGAAGCCAAAGCTTTGGCGAAAAACGGCTCACCGGGTTTCTCGAAGTCAAGAGCCCTAGAGGTTTTTACCTCTATGCGTATCCCATGAGATTTATTTTTGCTGTCTATCCAGTCTAACCACAGGTAATATTGTTGATTGGCGTATTGAGGATCTAAAGTCTTATTTGGTTTTTTAAATTCAGGTACAAGTTGCTTTAGTTGTCCATAAGCCCACTTATCGCCTAACCTTCTTGGTGCAGAAATTTCAAACACATAAAGGTACAGATTCCTTTCGATGTAGGAGTTTCTAAGCTCATAGTATTCGTCGAGCGTAAGTTTATCTCCAGCCAATAGGTGGGAAATGATATATTCGTATTCATTGAATGGATAGACTGATACAAGAGTTTCCAAAGAGGATTTGAAGTTCTCGGAGCTTTCAAGCTTTTCGATGAGGTTGTTCAATTCGGCTTTCAGTTTTTCCATGCTTTCCCTTGTTACTTAGTGATAGCTATATAATCAAATAGGTTTTTCTCTTTAGATTTCTGCTCCTTTGTTGTGTTGATATTATTCCCTTTTTCTGCATCCCAATTGATGTCAACTTCGGGAAACGGGGACTTAAACTGCCATCCTGTTTGACCTGTTTTTCTGTAATGCTCCAGCCTTCGTATAGTAATCTCAGTAAATACTGGGTCTATATCGCTGGTAAAGCATCGTCTTTTTAGCTTTTCGCAGGTGAGCAAGGTGGTGCCGGAATGAGCAAAAAAGTCAACTACCAAGTCGCCAGGCTCTTAACTGGCTGATACAATTCTTTCTATTGCCTTCAAAGGTTTCTGCGCGTAACAACCGGGTACATTTTCTTCCATCCTATAAAATACCTGTTGAATATCCACCCAGACATTTCCTGCTCTTATGGTTTTGGATTTGCTTCTTTCTATGTTCTCAGTTAATTGCCCATTAACTTTTTTATAATATCCTCTTAGAATTTTTGGAATGTCCGTATACTCGGCTTCAACATTGAATTTTGGTTGCCCCTTTATGTAGTAGAGAAGTTCTTGTCTGACCGCCATCCAGTTTTTTGGGGTTCCATATCCACGTTGATTTCTCATTGTGATAAAGCTTCGAGTTTTTAACTCCTCGAACTGTCTCATCATAATTATAAATTCGGCAAGAGGCTGAAAACCAGCATTTTGGTCGGCTCCTAACCAAATATAAAAGCTGGCGTTTGAATTCAGTGTCGTACAGGTATTTTGACTCCATTTCCTGCACCAGTCTATGTACTCCTCTACTGAAATCCGGGCAAGTCTATCACTATTATTATTGCCGACAACAACATTATAGGGAGGGTCCTGGATAGCTAGGGTGGATTTATTATTATCCATTAACGTTTGTATATATTCTTCGTTACATGCATCAATACAAGTCACTTTATGTCCACAGATAGGATCTTTCCAGACCTCGCCGTATTTCAACCGACAGTAGGGGAGAAGTAAAGATTTTATGTTTTTACTACTGTCAATCCTTTGAAGATTTTCTTTTGCCATTTTTTTCCTTTTACAAGCATTTTCTATTTCAGTTTTGCTTGTCTTTCGGCCAATAGCTTCTCAATCTCTTCAATATCTTCTTTACTTAATTTGAAGTCCGATGCCGGTGCGGTCTCTTCGATTTGGCCGGGCCTTCGTGCTCCGACTATTGCTGCCGTTACTTCACCCCGGCGGAGAACCCACGCAATTGCCAGTTGTGCCGGAGTCCTTCCGTTGCGTTCTGCGATAGGTCGCAGTTTGTCAACAAGCTGCAATGTCGCGGAAAACTTTGGTTCTTGAAAATCCGGATTTTGCCTTCGATGGTCGTCCAGAGCAAGTCCTGCTAACCTTTCCTGGTCGAATTTGCCCGTCAGCAGACCTCTTTGCATTGGGCTGTATGCCACAACGCCGATATTATTCCGGGCGCAGTAGTCCAGCGATTCATCTTCGACTTCGCGATGGAGCATGCTATATGGCGGCTGAAACGAAGCGACAGGAGCGATTTTACCGATACGCTCTAATTGCTCGACCTTAAAATTCGATACGCCGATGTATCGAACCTTGCCCTGGTCTTTAAGCTTGGCCATTTCTTCCCACGCCTGTTCCATATCTTCTTCTGGCTCAGGCCAGTGCATCTGGTAAAGGTCTATTACATTTATATTAAGCCGCTTTAAACTCGAATGACATTCTTCTCGAATGCTTTTGGCTTTCAGGCACGGGACTTTCTCCTTCTTTTCATTCCATAATAGGCCGCATTTTGTTGCGATTATTGGTTTTGCATTTGTTTGTTCGAGTGCCTTTCTAACGAGTTCTTCTGAATGGCCGAGGCCGTAAGCAGGTGCGGTATCTATCCAGTTGATGCCCAGTTCAAGGGCTTTTTGTATTGCTGCAATTGCCTCGTTATCGTCCTGTGGCCCCCAGCCGAATTGCCACGGCCCGCCCATCGCCCACGTACCCAGGCCGACGGTCGTCAATTTCAAATCGGTTTTGCCTAATTGCCGCCTCTGCATTATCACGCCCTGTTAGAAATCTTTGCTTTTTGCCCCGCGGAATTTCTAACGGGGCACGCTCCCGACAATTCGACTATTCGCACAACAGCATATCACGATACTGCAAAGTGCTCAAGAGCACAAGAGAAAAGCCGACGGCTAACAATTGTCCACAGAAGGGCCGATTATTTTACAATCGAAACGACATAAGTCTCATTGGCCTTTGTCTCGAACTCGATAACAGTCGGTTCAATGGTTTTAGCTTTGTAGTCAGGGCGTTCGGATATGAGCTTTATCGGCATGGCGGAACGAACCCGGCATTTTCTGCCGAGTTTGGAATATATTGTCGCCTTATCGAGCTTGCCGTCCTTCCAGTCGATGTCCACCTGGAAACCGCCGCGTGCACACAGGCCTTTGACTTGCCCGCTTGGCCAGGCAGAAGGTAGTGCCGGTAGCAATTGCAATTCGCCGGTGTGGCTTTGCAGCAGCATCTCAGCAACCCCGGCAGTGCCGCCGAAGTTGCCGTCAATCTGAAATGGAGGGTGATTGTCGAACATATTTGACAGTGTGCTCTCGGCTATCAGACCGGTGAGCATCTTATAGGCATGGTCGCCGTCCAGAAGCCGGGCCCAGAAGTTTACCTTCCACGCCTTGCTCCAGCCGGTGCCGCCGTCACCACGAATCTCAAGCGTCCTGCGGGCTGCGGCGAAAAGTTCAGGTGTGCCAAGAGGTGTAATCTCTTTGCCAGGGTGCAGCCCAAACAAATGCGATACGTGTCGATGGCGGTTGTTTGGGTTATCTATATCCTGCAGCCACTCCTGAAGCTGGCCGAGGCGCCCAATCTGATTGGGTGCGATTCGGCTTCGTAGTTTGGTGAGCTTCCGGCGAAAACCTTTATCTACACCAAGTATTTCAGATGCCTTGATACAATTGGTGAACAAATCACGGATTATCTGATGGTCCATAGTTGGGCCCATCACTAATCCTCCCTGTTCGGGCGAATTGGATGGGCCGGAGATTAGCCAGCCGGTGTTCGGGTCCTTAATGAGGAAATTGACGAAAAATAAGGCTGCTCCTTTCATTAAAGGGTATGCCCGGTTTTTAAGGAAATTTTTGTCGCCGGTGAATGCGTAATGTTCCCAGAGGTGCTGGCAGAGCCACGCTCCGCCGGTTACCCAGATTCCGTGGTTGGAGGCATTGATTGGGGCTGTGCCCCGCCACAGGTCGGTATTGTGGTGCAGCACCCACCCCCGGCAGCCGTAGTGGACTTTCGCTGTCTTGCGTCCCGACTCTGCTACCTCATCGAGCATGTCAAATAATGGCTGGTGACACTCAGAAAGATTAGTTACCTCTGCCGGCCAGTAGTTCATCTCTGTATTGATGTTGGCAGTCAATTTGCTTTCCCACGGCGGGTCGAGCTGTTCGTTCCAGATGCCCTGCAGGTTGGCCGGCTGTGAGCCCGGGCGGGAGCTTGCTATCAGCATGTATCGGCCGAACTGAAAGTATAACTCTGCCAGTTGCGGGTCATTTTGTTTGGCGAAGTTTGCTATACGTTCATTTGTGGACTGTGTCATCACCTGCGTTTTTCCAAGGTCAAGCTCAACTCTGCGAAATAGCCGCCGATGGTCCGCCACATGTGCTTTGCGAAGGGCGTCATAGCTTTTTCCGGCGACGGCTTCGATTGTCCGGCGACAGGCCTCTGTTGGATTGCCGCTTACATCCTTGAAGTTTTTATGGCTGGTCGCCGCAGCCAGAATAAGCGTAGCCGAATCGGCTTCGCTGATGTGCAGTCCCTTGTCATCTGCCTTGATGCTTCCGCCTTCCGTTGTTACCTGCAGCAAAGATGCGAACTTCAGCACGCTTGTCCTTTTTTGTTTTCGTTTGTCTATATACTCGTGAAGTTGGCCTCGCATTGCCAGCATGTTTTCTCCAGCACTCAGTGTTTGGGTGTCCGGGTGGGGACTGCTAAGCGTTGCAGTGAACGTTAAATGCCCGTCTTTTTCGCAGTTCAGATATACAACAATAACCTGGTCCGCAAAGCTGGCAAAAATCTCGCGGTTATACGCGATATCGTCGTTGCGGTAGTAAACTTGTGCTAATCCGGAGTCTATGTCAAGCTGGCGTGAATATTGGCTGATTTTGTTATGGCCCGGAAAGCGTAGAATCAAGTCGCCGAACGGCTGATATCGCTCCTGCCGCAACGGCACACTCATCATATGTTCCATCGCAAGTGCTTCGGCCTCGCTTTGTTTGCCTTCGAACAGCAGCTTGCGAACAGTCGACAGATATTTGACCGCTCCTTTGTGCTGATATTCGTGTGGCTGGCCGGTCCAGAGCGTGTCTTCATTAAACTGCAGGCGTTCTTGTTCTGTGCCGCCGAACACCATTGCTCCAAGGCGACCATTTCCAATGGGCAGTGCCTCGGTCCATTGTTGAGCCGGTTGACGATACCAGAGCTTCAAATCCTGCCACTTCTCCGCATAGCAATCGGTATAATCAGCCGTTTCTTTTGGGCCTGCTGCGTATCCTGAAGCAGGGAAGTTAAAGGCCACAGAGTATAAAATAAGGATTATGAGGATTAGAGTTCCGAAGTGTTTCGTTTTTTGCATTAGGTTTTTTGCTTGTTTGCTTTTCATTGTAACTCCTTATTCGTATTTTGCATCTGTGTTATCTAATGATAAGCGAAAATCACAGGGTATAAAACACTGAAATTTATTGTTTTTATACTTTTTTCCGTTTTGGTTATCAGACCTCACCTTTTCAGCTTTGGGTTGTGTTATCGGGCCCCTAATGGAGTTTAATATGGAGCCCCACGTGCATCTGCAGGTTAAGCCGGCGGTTTTTTGCGAAGGAGGGTAAAACAAATTTTGTTTATTGCAGAATTGATTATATATTTTTATAGGGGGCTTTCGAAGGTAATTCGAAATCCTGAGCGCCAAATCATAAGCATTGGGGTTTAGATACTTGTCCTGAGCGGGGTCGAAGGATTAGGATTTAATATTTTCGGGGGGGAACGAATATGAATGAAGTGGTAATGCTTCGCGGAGCTGAGCCGAGGCGAATCCTGCAAACTGCAATCGATGAAAAAGTACCGGCAATTATGACCTATTTATCCAGGGGCAAATGGCATGTTGCGAAGGTGCTTTTGACTGAGCTTATGGGCGATAAACTACGTATCGAGGGTATTCGTTCACCGAAAAAACCCCACCCGATAAATATATGTGTGCACCAGCCGCTCGGCATTTCGTTCAAGTATGGGCAGGGTAAATTTGTTTTTGACACATCTGTGGTGGCTCTTGAGCCCTCACAGGACCCGGCGAGCGGCGGCACAATTGTGCTGATGGCACCGGGTAGCATTGAAGTTGTGCAGAGGAGAAACTATTTTCGTGTCCAGGTTCCCCAATCCCTGAAGGTCAATGTCCTCCTGTGGCACCGCAGATGCAAGGAGGCAGAAAATGTTCCCTGCCGACAGCAACAAGGGCTGCCATTGCCGCAAAAGCGCAGACAAAATACAAAATATGAGCCGCAGAATTATTATCAGGGCACGCTTGTTGATTTATCAGCCGGCGGCGCACAGTTGGTCATCCCGTCCCGCCCAGCAGAGAACCCGGATGTTGGCCGGGGCTCGTTTGGTATGTCAGGGTCGGACTTCAGGAAAGGGCAATTTTTGGGTGTGCGCTTTACACCTATGCCTTATGAAACTCCTTTGGTGTTCAATGCCCAGATTAGAAATATCCTGCCTGCAGAAGATAATGAAAATATTTACCTTGGATTACAGATTGTCGGTTTGGAGGCAAGCCTTGAGGGCCGGCAGGTTCTGGCGCGGCTTGTCGGTGTTGTCGAACGCTATTTCAAGATAAATCAGACCGGGGCCAAACTGCAGGATATGAAGCCGGTCTCAGCTGGGCCGCCACTTTGAACAAATCAAATATAAGGCGCAGCCCTCGTGTCGCAAATGGAGCAGCTGGGTTACGTGCTGTTTTGGTAAGGGACTAAATCCAAAATTGGGTTCCTCTTGCGGATTACTTTATAATAAAACCATTTCACGAGGCTGCTTGCTGCAAAGCCGCAGAAAATAAATACCAGAGCCGCTTCTATGCTCCAGATAATCAGTCCCATGAACAAAAGCGCCCTTATAAGATGTGCGAAAGGTTTTTTACCTCTGATGTATTGATTTAGGATATGCGGATATCTAATCCGGCTAACCATCAGCACCGCTGTTGCAACAGCCAAAAATGGCAGGGTATAAATAAGGGCGTTTTGCTTCCATGTTTCTTCGTGGAATATTATTATACTGACTATCACCCCGGCGGCGGCAGGTGTTGGCAAGCCCATAAAGCTCATATGTGCTGACTCGTCTTCCTCGTTTTCTACATTGAATCTCGCTAACCGAATGGCGGCGCAGCTTATATATGCCGCTGCTGTCAGCCAGATGAAACGAAATAGAAAGCTTTCAATAGCAGGATTAATTTCAGCAAAGTTGGCCAGATTGTATTCCAGAACTTTAATCATCAAAAACGCCGGTGCCACACCGAAGCTGATAATATCGCAGAGACTGTCGAGCTGACCGCCGAAGCTGGAAGTGCTCTTTACTCTTCGTGCCACTCGGCCGTCGAGCGTATCGGCAATCATTGCTAAAAGCACCATATAACCGGACATCGCAAAATAGGAAAGTTGAGCGATACCGTTTTTTGCGCCTTTGCTGGCAAAAACAATAGCGGCAAAACCGCATACGCCGTTAAGAACAGTTATCAGCGACGGCAGGATAGTAATGTAATTTAATCTCTGCTTTCGCACTCGTCGCAGCAAGCTCTCTTTTGCAACTTCCGTTTTTAATCTGGCCATCTTTCGTTCCTCATATTTTGTCTTTTGCCGCCAAGACTCTAAAATTTATGATATTTTTATTTTTTATCTTCGTGGCTTTGTGCCTTAGTGGCGAAATTCTTTAGAGCCTCTAACAAAATGAAAGAATATTGGCACTTATAGACGATAACATGAGT
>CAYTTK010000037.1:0-19717 GCA_964440735.1 uncultured Pirellulales bacterium | reverse complement strand
GGGTCTAAACGGTCATAGCTTATACCTCCATAGATGGGGGTAAGTTGAGCTATCTCATCCATAATTTCGCAAGGCCGGTCATATTCCATCTCGCTATAGCCACAGCGTTTGGCTATCTCAGATAAAATCTCCCAATCCGGTTTCGCCCGGCCTATCGGCTCAATGGCCTTGCGTATTCTCTCGACCCTGCGTTCGGTATTTGTGAATGTGCCGTCTTTTTCAGCAAAACTGGCGGCAGGTAATATCACATCCGCATATTGCGCCGTGTCCGACAGAAATATCTCATTGATGGCAAGAAATTCCAGATTTTTTAGCGCTTCGCGAACATGATTCGAATCAGGGTCACTGATAACAGGATTTTCACCCATTATATAAAGACCTTTTAATTTACCTTCACGAGCCTGATTAACCATCTCAGTAACAGTAAGACCCGGCTTTGATGGCAGGTCTTCAACTACCCATCTTTTTTCAAATTTATCCCTGACAGCATCATCCGTTACTTTTTGGTACCCGGAAAAAACATTTGGAAGCGCACCGACATCGCATGCCCCCTGGACATTGTTCTGCCCTCGCAACGGATTAACACCGGTAGAAGCAAATCCGACATGAGCAGTCAGCATTGCGAGATTAGCCAGTGATTTAACATTATCCACGCCTGTGGTGTGCTGTGTTATACCCATAGAATAGACAATCATCGCCTTTTTACTTCTGGCGTAAAGTCTTGCCGCCTGAACGAGCAATTCACGAGGAATTTTCGTTATTTTCTCTACATACTCAGGCGTGTACTTCTCAACTGCTATTTTTAATCCTTCAAAGTTCTCCGTCCTTTGCTCTATATATTTTTGGTCATATAGTTCTTCTTTAATTATTACGTTCATCAACCCATTTATCCACGCCACATCACTGCCACAGTCCTGAGCCATATAAACGGTCGCATATTTAGCAAGTTCGATTTTTATTGGGTCAACAACAATTAACTTGGCACCTTTGTCATTGACAGCATTGATTATCCTTGAGCCAATAAGTGGATGCTGTTCGGTCGTATCCGAACCAGTCACCAAGAATAGTTCCGCTTCTTCGAATTCGTTTATTGAATTTGTCATTGCACCCGAGCCAAACGTTGCTGCCAGACCTACTACTGTTGAAGCATGACAGAGCCGGGCGCAGTGGTCAATATTGTTGGTCTTAAAAACAGCCCTGGCTAACTTCATCATAAGAAAGTTCTCTTCATTGGTTGCCTTGGCTGAGCTCAGAAAACCGAGGCTGTCCGGCCCATATTTTTCTTTAATTTGTAAAAGTCTTTTGGAAACACCTTCCAGAGCACTATCCCAGCTAACCTCTTTGAATCTACCATTGGATTTGATTAGCGGGACTTTAAGTCTATCTGCCTTGTTGATAAACTCATAGGTATTCCAACCTTTTACACAAAGGGAACCTTTTGAAACCGGATGATTTCTACTGGGATATGAGCCAACAATCATTCCGTTCTCAGACTGAAGATACAATCCACATCCACATCCACAAAAAGGACAGGTAGTCAAAATGAAGTTGTTGGCCATGCGTTCACCTCATCCGGGCCAATTCTGCGACATATTAGCAAAATGGGCCTTTCATAAACGCAAAATAATGCGTTTGGTATCTTGTCAAGATGGCGCCGTGATAATCTCTTCCATCTTCTTTTTCAGCTTTGTGAATCTGTCCCGGTCGGTCAGCAGCACATTCACAAGGTCGCGACGCAGTTTCTGCGAAAATTCATCTAACTGTTCGACTTCCTGCAGTAACCCAGCTTCGACATAACCTTCTTTTACTGCCATTTCGCGTAGTGCCTTTATCACATCTCTGAAATTTACATTCTGAGGACATTTAGCACTACAGGAATAACACTGCACACACCGCCAGATTACCGGCGAAGAGAGGACCTCTTTACGCATTCCGAGCAGAACCTCCCTGATAATCTTGCGCGGGTTGTACTCCGGGTCCACAGCCGATACCGGACAACTTGCTGTGCACGTGCCACACGCGAAACAGAGTTTAATATTCTCTCCGCCCGGATGGGCAGCAACGTCATATTTGAACCGAGAATCGAGATTCTTGCTCTCTATCTTCTCCATATAATCCTCACTTACTTTTTAAGCCCAGCTTTTTCGACAATCTCCGGCACTTTTTCTTCCCACTCAATAGCCATTATATGAACTCCGGCCACACCTTCTATTTGTCGAAGCTGCTCAATCTGTTCTAAACAAATATTGATACTTTCCGCTTTGGGGTCTTCGGCGCTGGCCAAATGTTGGATAATAGAGTCCGGAATGCGAACACCGGCAACTTTATCGCGCATGTACTTAGCCATACGAACAGACTTCAACGGAGTAATACCAGCCAAAATCCTGCACTTTTGATGTAATCCCCTACTGCATACCTGCTCCATCCACTTACCGAAACGCTCCATATCATAGATACACTGGGTTTGAATAAAATCGACCCCAGCGTTGACCTTCTTTTGAAGACGGATAACTCGAAACTCAAAAGGGTCCGCAAAGGGATTGGCTGCTCCGCCGATAAACATTCGAGGTTCTTTGATTTCCGCCTTCTTCGAGTTTTTGATTTCCGCGCCGGAAGCAAAAACCTTCTTGTCACGCATATTTTTAACCATCTGAATCAACTGCACCGAATCAAGGTCAAAAACGTTTTTCGCTGTGGGGTGGTCACCAAAACATTGATGGTCACCGGTCAGGCATAAAATATTGCGAATACCCAGAAGATAGGCTCCTAAAATATCCGACTGCATAGAAAGGCGGTTTCTATCCCGACAGGTCATCTGTATAATTGGCTCAAGACCCATATCGAGAATCAGCTTACCGGTAGCAATGCTTGAGAGGCGGACAATTCCGGTTTGGTTGTCTGTGATATTTACCGCATCCACCCAGCCCTTAAGCAGCTCTACCTTCTTTTTGATAAGGTCGAGGTCGGCGCTCTTAGGCGGACCTAACTCAGCCGTTACTGCAAACTGACCTGCAGCAAGCACTTTTTCCAGATTGCTACCGGATTTGAGTTCGTATTCAACCATTACAATCCCGCAACATCCTCTCGCGAAAGTCTTCTTGGGCCACCATTATGAGTTTTGCTCCAGTCTCTGGGCGGAAAATTCTCAGCCAGAACATCCAGCTTACCCAGCGTCTTGAGTCGGTCATAAATCAACTGCCATCCACACTCAATATTTTCAGGGTCAACTTCACACTTGCCGTCAACAGAACCACCACAGGGACCATTAAGAAGAGACTTCGAACATCTTGTTACAGGGCAGACGCCGCCAAAGATACCAAGCTTACAGTCCCCACAAGCAAGGCAATTCTCCGACCACTGCCCTGCTTCATCGTTAGTCCCACAGAACATTGTATTCAGCGCAGGATAAACGGGCATTTCCGGAAAGACTTTCGCCGCCATCTGCACTCCAACCCCACAGGCCATCGACAGAATTGCATCACAGGATGCTGCCTGCTCTTTCACAGCATCGAAAAACTCAGCATCGCATTGCCTCTCGATAGTATTCTCTTCGACTTCAAGATTTCCTGAAAGCCTCAAGACAGAAGCTAAGATAGCGACCTCTCTTTCGCCGCCTGCCAAACAAACGGTCACACAGGTCCCACAGCCCAGAACAAGAACACGTTTGTGGTCTGCAAGATAACCTTTAATTTCGTCAATTGGCTTCTGCTCTGCAACTATCATTGCTAACCTCCGAGTCCGGCAGCTCTTCTTGCCGATTCTACTGTATTATAAAGCAGCATAGTTATTGTCATCGGGCCTACTCCGCCCGGCACCGGAGTAATAAGCGAGGCTTTCTCCTTCACCGCTTCAAAATCCACATCACCGACAAGGCGATAGCCCTTCTTTTTTGTTGCATCATCCACACGATTTACACCCACATCAATCACTACCGCACCTTCTTTTATCATATTCGCCGTAATAGTATTTGGACGACCCGCAGCAGCGATGACAATATCCGCCTGCCTTGTGTGATGAGCAAGGTCTTTAGTGCGTGTGTGGCAGACTGTAACTGTAGCATTTCGGTTTGGCTGCTTTTGAATAAGCATATTTGCCAGGGGCTTGCCCACAATATTGCTTCGGCCAACAATTACCACATTGGCCCCCTCAATAGTTACACCGCTGCGAATTAATAGTTGAATAACCCCGTGCGGTGTACAAGGCAGAAATGCCTTTTCACCCACTACCATTTTACCAACATTCATTGGATGAAATCCATCGACATCTTTGGCAGGGTCAATCGCCAGAAGGACCTCGGCCTCATTAAGACCATTGGGCAAAGGTAACTGAACTAAAATGCCGTGGATTTTAGGGTCTTTGTTCATTTTCGCGACCAATGCCATCAAATCTTCCTGTGATGTATCTGCTGGCAGTCGGTTATCATCTGAATAAATACCAATCTCCTCACAGGTTCGCTCTTTCGCCGTAACATAGGACTTCGATGCAGGGTCTTCCCCGACCAGGATAACTCCAAGTCCCGGCACGATGCCTTGCTTTTTTAGTCCAGCCACTTCGTTTTTTAATTCCGCCCGCATATCTGCGGCCACCTGTTTGCCATCTATAATTTGTGCCGTCATTTGTTCTCCATTCCCTATTTCACTACTAATTCACCGAGCTTCTAAAAATATTATTCCTGCAAAAGCATCTCAGCATTTCCTGCGGTTAATCCTTTACGAACTCCAGAAACTTATTTGATTCCATCGACGCCAATTGTCCAAATATTACTCGCTTTGTATCAACTCCTGCCTTCTCCAGTGCGCTATTCATACGCTCAATTCTTTTTGCTGCCCGAGTAGAGCCGGAGAGATATTGGCAATTCTCGAGATGGCAGCCAAGAATCATCACTTTCTGTGCACCGCATTCCAGCGCTCGCAGAACCTGACGCGGGTCAACTTTCCCTGCACAGGGAACACGAATCAAACGAATATTGTCATTATATTTGGAACCCTCAATTCCTGCTGCCGTTGCCGCAGGATAGGCCGAATTCTCACAGGCAAAAACTGCTATATAAGGTTTATCACCAAGCTCTACTGCAATTTGCTCATCTGTATATCGGGGTAGTTGAATAGCTCCCACCGGGCACTGAACCGCACATATCCCACAACGCTGGCAAGCGACCGCTGAAACAGAAACAGCTTTGTTATCAATGTCGATGCTGACCGCTCCGTGTGGGCATATCCGCATACATGTCAAACAAAGCACGCATTTATCAGTATCAACAATCGCTGCGTCATCTAAAACTACGATTTCTTTATTCTTAAGCGATTCGTGGATTTGATTTGCTGCCGCCAAACCATCTGCCTGAGCGTCTCTATATTCGTTATTCCCCCGAGCCGAACCTACAGCAAAAATGCCCTCTCGATTTGTCTCTACCGGCAAAAACCATACGTTATCCACCTGTAATTCGCCCTCCGGACCGGTATGCAAATCCTTAATTAAGGGTAAAAGTCCATTGCCGTTTGCAGCCAAAGCATCGGCTGTAATCACCAGGCCAAATTCTTCTGACACTTCATAACCTGTTATCGGCTCTTCTACATGTACTATTTTTTTCGAACCTTCATCTAAAATAACCGGTGGCTTCTCAAATTTTACAACCACCAAGCCGGCCTCTCTGGCTCTTCTATATAAACTTTCCAGGCCTGTTGCAGCTACGCGAACGTTATGGCAGTACAACTTCACCTCGACTCCGAAACGACTTACCAGCAACTCAGCAGCGGAAAGCACCTGGGCAGATACGGCCCTATCCTGCTCTCTAAGAATATCAATCATTATAGCAATACGTTTGGGAATTTCTTTTTTACTATGTAACAATCGTGCTAATTCTGACTTAGCTTTCCGCGAAGCGGGGTGTCTCACCGCTACCGAGACAGTGGCTAAAACAATCGCCCCTATAGCAATCTTTTGTTCTGAATCTTTTGAATCCACAACTACAGTAAAATTACCAAATTCCCCTTCTAAGGATTTTAAGTATGTGGATGTTTGAACGCGAATCCGCCTGTCCCCTTTTACTTGCCTGATAAGTTCATTAACTTGATTTAGCACGAACTTTTCGGCCTGAGTAAAATCAGGAGCCAGATAAGCATAAAGCTCGGGCGCATCTGCTGCCGAACCACCCAACGATTCGTCCTTTGTTACCAGCGTTACCCGATGGCCCAATGTTGAAAGAGCAACGGCAGTTTGCATTGCTGCGACATCACCACCGAGAACCAGCACATCCTGATTCACGCGGACTTTCTTTGGCATAACCTTTGCAGCCAGCTCTACACGCCGGACAGCTGCGCTCAGAATATCTATCGCTTTATCCGTAGCTGCCTCTGGGGAGCTCGTAACCCAACCGCAGTGTTCACGAATATTCGCGCACCACAGAAGTCCCTGATTGAGACCGACGCTGACCATCGCTTCACGCAAAGCTTTGTCAAAAACCTCCTGGTCGCAAGCTCCTACTACCACACGCTTTGCTTTCTCTTTTGAAATAGATTTTATTATTTCAGTGCATTCACTTTGTTGGCAGAAATTCGAGCAAAGCTTTATCGTTTTTACCGCAGGCAGTTGGCTTAAATGCTCGCTGAGCAGGTCAAAATTGAGCCGGTCGCGCAAAGTTCCCCCGCAGTCACACAGCACAACACCTACATCTTTGTCGCGTTTATTAATTTTCATCTCGTATCACGTTTTACAAACAATGACTGTTGAACTGCAGCGCTCACCGCTGCCGCCTGGCGTATGCAGGATTCTATATCTTTGGGTGACTCGCACGCCCCAGCTACGAATATACCTTCACGCTGCAGCGAGGGTAAACATGAAGCTCCTTTAATGCCTAAGAATCCATGCTCATCAACCGGCACAAGTAGCTTGTCCGCCAGTTTCACCGCATCCGGTGCCGGCCGAATCCCGACCGACAAAACAACCAAATCAAACTCCTGTTCACAAACCTGAGAACCCGCCTCTGCAGGTAAAGATGGTGGAGTATATTTAACACGGATTGAACCGTTTTCGCCTTGCTTGACTTCGTAAGGTCGGCACCTGACGAAAGTCATATTATCTTTGCACTTCTGGTAAAATTCATTGAATCCTTTGCCGAAGTTTTGAATATCCATATAAAAAATGGTAATCTCCGCATCTTCATTCTGGTGCTTCATCAATTGTGCCATCCTGAGGGCATACGCACAGCATACAGTCGAGCAGTAATCTGTATCCTCAGGACAGGTGTGAACTTCCTCGCTTCTTGAGCCAACGCACTGTATAAACGCGATGCGTTTTGGAAGTCCACCATCCGAAGGTCGAGTAATTTTAGCATCAATAGCAAGCTGCTGCTCTGCCTCAATACCGGTAATGATATTTGCAGCTGTTCCATAACCATACGAAGCATTTTCTCTTGCATTATAGGGTTCGTATCCGGTTGCTATGACAACAGCATCTACATCCAACCTGCTCTGGGAACCTTTATCCTGCATACTAATTGCATCGACGGGGCAGGACTGTTCACAGACCGAACATTCTTTACCGGAAGCTCGCCTGCATAATGAGTAATCAATCACCGGCACCGAAGGCAAGATTGTAAACCTCGGTTTAACTATACACTTTTCGGGACATACTCCGACACACACCTGGCAACCTGTGCATTTGCTGCGGTCTATAAAAGTCGGCTCATGTTTTAATATTGCGGTGTAACGAAAACCGTTCGAGCCGGTCTCGAGCTTTGTTAGCTCCGTTCGAGTATAGATATGGATATTGGGGGAGGCAGAAATAGTCCTTAAAAGCTCATTTGCCACACAGACATTACAACGCAGACAGACATCTGTGGCTTTACAGCCCATTTCAACCACGCGCCCACCAATGGTAGGTTGTTTCTCAACAAGATAAACCTGCGCCCCTGCCTGGCTGAGTTTATGCGCTGTGGCTGCCCCCGCGATACCCGCCCCTATAACGCAAACAGTTTTACTATTTTGCATTGCAATAATCAGTTATCAATACCTAAGTTCCTTCTGCAGCAGAATCAATTAAAACAGACCTTGAACGTTTCCAGTTTTTACATCTACATCAATACGCCTGAAAGCCGGGTTGGAAGCCGTGCCCGGCATTAGTTTAATCGCCCCTGCAACCGGCACAATAAAGCCAGCGCCTTTATAAACAAGAATGTCACTGATTGGAAGCTCCCAATTTCGAGGTCTACCCTTTATATCCGGGTCATGAGACAAGCTAAGGTGGGTTTTGACCATACAGGTACCCAGTTCAACAGCTTGGGGGTCAGCTTCAAAGGCCTTTGCTTTCTCCAAAGCTCCATCTGTATAAGTTACACCATCAGCTCCATATACCTCTTTGGCAATCAGTTCAATCCGCTTTCGCAAAGGTGTATCCAACTCATAAAGGAACTTAAAGTGGTTCGTTTCGTTACAGGCCTGCACTACTGCTTCCGCCAGTTCGATGGCACCATCGCCACCTTTGAGCCAGTGCTCTGAAACTGCTACCAAGGCACCACTTTGCTCAGCGATTTTACGGATAAGTTGTATCTCGGCCTTGGTATCGGTATGGAAGCTATTTATACAAACCACCGGCCGAACACCACTTTTCTTAACTGTCTCAATATGTGCGATGAGATTCTGGCAACCCTTTTCAACCAATGGGAGATTTTCGGTTTTGTATTCCTGACTTAAAGGTATGCCTGGCTTTACGGTCGGCCCACCACCGTGCATCTTCAGCGCCCTAACAGTGGCAACGATAACAACTGCATTGGGCACCAGACCGGACATTCGACATTTTATATTCCAGAATTTCTCAAAGCCTATATCAGCTCCAAAACCGCTTTCAGTAACATGATACTCACCCAATCTTGTCCCGAGCAAATCAGCGATAATGGAGCTTTGGCCTACTGCAATATTTGCAAACGGCCCAGCGTGGACAAACACCGGCTGGCCCTCAATAGTCTGCAGTAAATTCGGGTTAATAGCATCAACCATCCACGCAGTCATAGCACCGTCAACTTCAAGGGATGCCGTGGTAACCTCATTGCCCTTCTTATCGTAGGCCACAACGACTTTAGCTATCCGCTCTCGCAGGTCCTTTAAATCTTTAGCAACAGCCAGAATGGCCATCATCTCGCTTGAGACGGTAATCTGAAAGCCCGAGTCCATCTCATAGCCGTCCATTTTTCCGCCTTGCCCAATCCTGATATTCCGCAGGGCCTGAGCGCAGAAATCCATCGCCCATTTCATTTGAACCCTTTCAGGGTCAATATCTATTCGTTTAAGGTTACTCTTTGCAAGCCGGGCATCGTCATAATTACGTTCGTGCTGCATACGCGAAGTTAGGGCAACCATAGCGAGATTGTGAGCGTTTGTGATACAATCTATATCACCTGTAAGCCGGATGGAAAATGGCGTCAGGGGAATACATTGCGCAAGACCACCGCCAGCAGCAGAGCCCTTAATATTGAAAGTAGGTCCACCACTCGGCTGCCGTATTGCCCCAACCACACGCTTGCCTAATTTGCCCAGACCTTCAATCAGACCGATGGCAGTGGTCGTTTTTCCTTCACCCAGCGGCGTAGGTGTAATGGCAGTAACATCAATATACTTTGCTGTAGGAGCATCTTTTAGGCGGGCAAAAGCACTTTGATGGTCGACTTTGGCGAGCTTACGCCCCATAGGAATCAGTTCATCATCCTTCAAGCCCATCTCGAGGGCAAGTTCGTTGACAGGTTTCATAGTTTCTTCAGCAGCTTCTGCAATCTGCCAATCCTGCATTTTTGTCGGGTCAAGCTTCATAGGTTACTCCTAATATCTATCTCTATTATTTTTCAATGCTGTCCAGGTCCTGCCCTGACAGACTTGTCTGACCCGCTGCCCCGCCTTGCGGCGTGAGACGCAGGGGCATGCGACAGTCAAGATTCAAATTCCAAATCTATATAAAAATACCTTACATAGATACCTGTCATTATTATTATCAAAATCCCCTCAAACAGGTATAACTGGTGAGCCGTTTTTTTGCACTATTCTGCTATTCAGTGGCCAGATACACTAAAAACGACAATCCCTTGCTTCCACAAGGGTAAATTTATCCCAGTCAAAAACAGGAAAAAGCGTAAAACTAATTTGCAGCTCTGTATATCTTTAAGAAGCTATCCGAATATATCTGCTTATTCATCAGCATCTCTGATGTAGCGACAACATCCATCAGTTTCTGGTCAAGTACATCTACAATTGCCGAATCCAAACCGCGCGAAATAGCCATAGCAAGAAATACTCGATTTATCAAACTCCTTTCAGTCGTTCCCTGAGAAAGATTTGACAAACCTACCGTCATATGTGGCGGCGGGTCGCAAAGCATTCTTATCTGGTCCATCGCAGTCAGAATATTGGTGGGTTGCACTTGAGCATTTGGCACTTTCACCGGCAGTACAATGGGGTCGATGAACAACCGCTCGGCTCCAAAGCCCTTTTCCATTGCTTTGGACACAATCTCTGCAGCGATAGCTACACGGGTATCAATATCCTGAGGAACTCCATTTTTATCCATCGTTAGAGCGATAATACTCGATTTAGGTCCCGACTGGTTGGCCATCTCGACGTATTTGTCGAATATCTCCTCATCGGTTTTCTTATTTAGTGGCGTTGAATTGAGAATAACGCCGTTTTCGGCATTGATAACCTTCAGTCCTGCAACAATAACATTGGGTTTTTGCGTATCCAGAGATAATGGCGTGGAGCAGGTCTCCTGGATAGTCTCAACCAGCCATTGCATTGTTCCTTCCTGGTCCGCAGCTGCAGTACCTACGTTCACATCCAGATATGTCGCACCCGCTTCGGTCTGTTTTTTTGCCAGTTCCTGAATGACCCGCTTATTTTTCTCCGCGATTGCCTGCTTTACATCAGTAAACATCCCGTTGAGTCGTTCTCCAATTAGAATCATAACTGTTTCCATTTCTTGAACTTGAGATTTAACAAAGAATTATTTCCATATCTGGTCAATGAAGTTTTTAACGGCAGCCACTGCCCTCGGATGTCGCATACGGATTATATCAACGCCGGCCTGCAGCAGACAGATAGCGGTAGCAGCCTCCCACATCGGTCCTCGGTCATCAGCCGAACCCCAGCCCGGAGCGTCCACCAGCTTGGCCTCTTTGGCCCGCCAGGATTCATAACCAACGTCACAGATTACCGGCATCGCCATCATTTTATCACCACCAAGCGCTGCTAACCTCTGGCGCTCCTGAATCGAATAGGCATACTCTATTCCGTATCCTAATGCACCGGTGGATTGAAACGTAACGATTCGTTCCAGCAGAAAGCCCATATCAGACACTAATATATTAACCTGTTTTGCGATGTTAATATCCAAAGGTGCCTCTGTGATAAGGTAATGACCATCAGCCAGAGCAATAGCTGTTAAAGACTTGTAATTATCTTCTGAGACGGTACCAATAAGACACTTTTCTCCTTTTGCAGCTTCGCTCACTTTGGGCATAACCTGGTTATCTTTCTCGTCATTACCACAACCCCACAACACAAGAGGAACACTGACTGCTTTCAACACATCTTTAGTAACTTTAACGGCATGGTCAGCATCTTTATTGGCCTTGTCGGGGTGAATACCATCAAACTTCACACAAATCAAATCAGCTCCGAATTCCTCCACGCACTTTTTGGCCCAGCTGCCTGGATTATCGAGCACATCCTTATAGCACTGAGCCAGGACATCGGACCAATCTTCAGGCCTGCTGTCCAGAACGTCCATAGCAATAACCGGTTTTTCGCCGGTGTCTTCCATCGAGCCGCCATAGACAACATTACGAGCCCCGCCTATGGTCACCGTTGACGTTCGAGTGCCACCTTGTTCTTTAGTAGCCCCGAGTGTAATTCGAGTAACTTCGCCTGCAAAACTGTCTTTAACTTCAGGAACTGCCATTTATAATCCTCTCGAAATCAATTATTGCTTACCATATATCATTTATCAACTACCAATCTGTTAAGGTTTAGTTTACGTTCAAAAATCTCTCGCACCGCCAAAAAAGCCGGATTATTGTCTTCAAGGTCAAATACTGTCTTGCCCTGCATAGAAGCATCGCATACTGATTGGTCATAAGGTACATACCCCAGGCGAGTAATTTCGAACTTCGAACTTCGAACTTCGAATTTGTCAATGTCACCTCTCATGACATTGACCCTGGTACTGTTCCATATAACACCAATTTCTTTTACAGATATTGGCAATTGTTTCGCAAGTTCAGAAATCCTTTGAGCCGTAACTACTCCGAGAGAAGTCTGCTCTGCTACAATACATAAAAGGTCAACATTATTAGTGGTTCTGCGGGATAGATGCTCCATTCCCGCCTCATTATCGATAATCACAAACTGATATTGAGAGCTTAGCTTATCAAGAAATGTTCTCAGCATATTGTTGACTGCACAATAGCAGTCCGGTCCTTCCGGCCGACCCATCGTAAGCAAATCAAATCCAGACGCCTCGGTAATAACTTGCTGTAGGCCATATTCGAAAGAACGCAACCTATCCATACCACCGTTACTTGGTGATTTTGAGCGGGTCTGTTCTCGAATCTGTGCTATAGTGCCGACCGGTTCAACTCCTAACTCTGCGCCCAGGCAGGAATTAGGGTCAGCATCCACCGCGAGTATAGCGCCGATACCCTTCTGTTCCAGCAGTAACCTGATAACCATAGCAGCCAATGTCGTCTTGCCCGAGCCGCCTTTTCCACTTATAGCAATAGTTGCTGACATACCCGATTTCCCATATTCCAGTTACTCTAATTATTCAAAGTGAGCTAAAGTGACTAAAGTGAGCTAAAGTTATAAGTTGTAATAAAGCACTTCCAAATCTCATATTTAGCTTATTTATTTCCAATAGATGTAAAAATAACAAGCAATTCTCCGCACTCTTCATAATCGCACTTCACTTTCCCACATGATATCCACTTTAACTCTTTAATTACTTCCAACCAGTATTTTGTTTCACTGGCTTCACTTTCACAAATCGTAATCTTGTTTTTAAAATCAGCTTTACTCCTGGCTCGATTGGCTTCTCGATAATTCGCACCGACAGACGTTACGGATTTTGTCATCTGAGTCCTTATGACCCGTCCCTCGGGCGTATTGGGTAAAGTTCTCGATAAACGGATTATGCGAACAACAAATTCTCGTGTCCGCTTCTCAAGCTTTTTGGCAAACTCTTTATTATCCATAACTTTAGGCACTTTAGTTCACTTTAGGCACTTCCATTAGGTACCCTGAGCTACCGTCAACACTGAAGGAAACAATGATAAATCTGTGTGGGGCAGAAAATTTGCCCTGATAAATTCATCCATATAACCCGGATGACTCATCAAATCAAAATAAGTCATACTTTTTGCGATTTTCTCGGCTGTTTTCAGAGCTTTTCGGCTCATCAGAACCGTTTTGGCTCCTGCGATTGATGTGTTTCCCACAAATTGAATCTTTTCTGGCGCCACATCAGGCAGCATACCAATAGTAACGGCCTGCCTAACGTTAAGGAAGTTTCCGAATCCGCCGGCTAAATAAATCGCTTCCAGGTTTTCTGTTTTTGTTTGCGTCGACTCCATAAGCACCCGAATAGCGGCAAAGACACCTGCTTTGGAGCGGACCAAATTGTCAATATCTGCCTGGGTAATCACTATCTCCTGGTGACTGTCATCTGCCGGTACTATCTGGAACTGTTTACCTTCGTCACCTTCTGTCACTCTCGACTCGCCATTAGTTATAAATCTTCCGGTTCGGTCTATGATACTATTTGTAAATAATTCAGCGAGTGTGTCTAAAAGTCCTGACCCGCAAATCCCGACCGGATGCTTGTTACCAATAGTCTTATATTCTATTGAGCCATCACCAAGAATATCCAGTTTTTCAATAGCTCCTGCTCCTGCCCTCATACCATGCTTGACGCCACTTCCTTCGAATGCAGGTCCTGCTGAGCTTGAGGCACAAGCCAACCAATCACGGTTGCCGAGCACCACTTCGCCGTTTGTCCCGATATCAACAAAAAGTGATATGCCCTTTTTTGTATAAATACGTGTAGTCAACACACCTGCTACTATGTCACTGCCAATATATGCAGCCACACTGGGAAGACAATATAATAAACCTCGTTTATCAATCTGAATACCGACTTCTGCCGCCCGGATAGGATGCACAAAACTGGCTGAGGCAACATAAGGTTCCTTGCGTATGCGCCTCGGGTCCAGATTCAGTAAAAAATGAACCATTGCCGTGTTGCCGGCACATATCACAGCAGTTATATCTTGCAAATCCATTTTTTGCCTTGATGCCAGCGTTACAATCAAGTCGTTTACATCGTGCACGATACGGCTCTGCATCTCATCAAAGGCATCATTTTCTTCGGCATACATGATTCGACGAATGTAATCTTCGCCGAAATTTATCTGGCTGTTATATGTAGCTTCCGTATCTACTGTAGTGGCATTGGTCAAGTCGATGAGATGAGCTACTACTGTGGTTGTACCTAAGTCCACGGCAACCGCAAAATTAGTCTCACACCGCCCACCCGGTTCAACCTCTATCACCTCCGTAGTTCCGCCACGACGACCTATTGTTGCCGCAACTTTGTAATTCGCTTTACAAAGCACCTCTGGAAGTCTTTGCAAAATGCGAAAGCCGGTTTGCATTATAGGAGCGTCAATTTTCTCCCTTATAGCCAGATACAAACGCTCATGGTCAGCAGTATGGTCTTGAACACTCGGCGGTGTCATTTCAAGACACACTTTCTGAACCAAAGGGTCATACTCAAATACGCCTGCTGTCGGCTCACCAATCAGCTCACTAAATCGGTGGGCGTCTGTATCCATAAGTATTTGGCTTGTTTCCAGGCTGTGATACTTCGGAACAGTCACGGTCATATCGGAAAGCACCTTAGTTTGACAGGCTAAAACAACATTTTCTCTTGCCTCATCGGGTGTAAGTAAGGTAGTGGGCCTGCTTTCAAAATGGCCTTCATTAATTATGACTTTGCATTTGCCGCAGTATCCGTCCCCCCCGCAGATACTACTTAAATAAATGCCCGCTTTACGAGCCGCTTGAAGCAGAATCGTCCCGCTGCGAACTTTTACCTTCAAGCCGCTCGGCTCAAAATGAACTGTGTATTCTTTCTTTTTACTCTCTTCCATTTTTGTGTCCCCTAACCCTTGTCTCGTGTCCTGTACGCCGTACGAGCGACGAGTCACAAGCGACAATTTTATTTCCAGACTTCCTGCAGAAATTTTGGTATCATTGAGCTCTCTCTCGGGCCTACCACAACTTCCCAGTTGGTGGCTTCTTCAAGTTTACCGCTCATCACAGCCACATAACCGGGAATTATTAGTTTGCGGTGCTTAACAAGCTTGTCCACATCATGTTTGGTCATAGCATCGGACACCGTTTTTTCGTTGAGCTTATCCCCTGAATAAGCCGTCAACACGCTCGTACCTTCCGTATCGACCACAAGAATATAGCTCGGTATTCTGCTGGCTTCTACGTCTGATTCTACTGTGTAATATGTCAGTGAAAAGTTTGTTGTAAACAAAAATGGTGAATTCTCATCAGGTTCGCCAATGGGATATACCTTCGGCTCTACCTGAACCGGTTTCTGCGGGTCACTGAAAACATTCATCACAGCGGTCAGCATAGGCAAAAACACATACGGCTCGACAGTATCAACCACAACAATACTGGAATACTTGCATATCAAACTAATAGCAGTTGCAGCCTGCTGGTCGGCATCACCTTCCATAACAAAGGATATAGTCGGATAACCCAAAGGCCTGAAGACTTTTTTCAGTGACAGAACTCGCATCCTTGAGAGGTTATACAATTGGTCCCGCAAGTCAGGAGCATCAAGGTTTAATACAATATCCTCAACTCCTTGAGCTTTTATTTTCTCGCTCAAATCTGCAAGGGCTTCAACGGATTCAGCTTTTGCTACAAGTGGACAGTTGTTTTCCTTGGCAATTTTCGCCATTGTTTCAGTTGTATCGGCTTTTGCCGATGTAAGCAAAGGCACAGCTTCTTTGGTCTTGGCTACCGCAGCAGCCATTGCCTCAACCGAATCAGAAACCAAAATTAGTGCAAAACTGCTGGAGTTTTTCACTGTTTCAGCAACCTGTGCAAAGGTACCAGCTTGGCCACTATCGTTAATAACCGCAATGGCCGAAACCGCTATTTGAGTCCCGACTCGCTCAAACTGCAATGCATTTATGGAATCAATTCGCTTGGTTAAATCCGCACCGGTCAGTTTGTCCGAAACGCTTACTGCCAGAACTGTCGGATTATAAAATTTCTCCTCGTGCCGGAATATGACTGTCTCTTGCCCGACTACCACCTGACTATCACCACCACCGAATACAACCTTGCGCATCGGCGGAGCAGCAGCCGCTGCAAGCTTTTCTTTTGCCTCCTGCGAAACATCAGGACAGTCATCAAGTCTTACACGCTTTTGAGCAAGGGCCATCGCAAAGGCAAGACAAGTCGGCATACCACACTTCTTGCAGTTGGTTTTTGGTAGTAGTTTGAAGATTTCCAATCCCGTTAGTGCCATATTATCTCCTTCGTAAATGATAAATAATGAATGACGAATGATTAATCACTTATCCTTAATCCCTAACCATTTCTTAAAACATTGGCTCCATTGTAGTTACAGGATGTCCACTTTTCGTAATAAATCCCAGGACCTCTTCTTCTGTAGTCGCTGTTTTCTCGTCAGCAATTTTAGCAAGGAAATCCTGGCCACCAAGCCCAAGTTCCTCCGCTCTTTTGATAAAAGTATCTTTAATCTCTTCCTTAAGCATCACAGGCATCCAGACAATCCTTTTGATTCCTCCCTCGGCAGCAATAAATTTCTTCGAGTTAACATAATGCTTTGAATGACCGATGAAGCCGGGTGTCTGCTGTCCGCCGCCAACTGTCCCGGCAAGCGTTGAAAATTTCATTCCACACGGTGTCATCTCACTAAATTCTCTGTTTACAATCATTATGCCGCCCGTCGAAGGCAGCACCGCAGCGATACATTCGAAGCATCCGCATGAGGTCATCGGGTCGGAAATCATACTATACTGGCTCATCCGCTCGACATTGCCACCACTAGCCTTGAGAACAAATGCGTTTATCTTGTCCCATTGCCCTATGGTCGGCTCGATACAATTACCCTTCGAGATAGGTTGATTTGGCCCCGAGGGAGTTATCTCATACGCAGCCCGGCAGTCAAGCCAGCTATAAGCACCGCACAAACCAGGACGCTCCGGCGAAACCACGCATACATGGTTCGGAGCAAAACTCTGGCACAGCGTACACGAATAAAATGTCTCCACATCCTCGTCTGCCATACCAGCCAAACGAGCATCGCGCTCTGCATACACTTTCACCGCCTCCTTATGGAGCTTCAGAACCTGCTTTTCGTCTGTAAATATCTTAACCTGAACTTTATCCAGAATATTCGAGTATTTGTCATGGTATAGCGCATGCAGCAGTTTGCCGATATGAACAAGCCGGAATCCTGCGCCGAATGTATCTTTACTGATTCGGACCCAGATAATGTCCCGCTGGCCCATATGCCATAGTCCTTGTGCTTCGTTCATAAACGTATGAATCTGGCGCTCCAGAACAGGTTCAAAATCAGCCTGCATCTTACGACCAGCCACATCGACTACAATTGCCAGTGGTATCTTGCCGCCCTCCTCGACCGAATCGACATCCGCCCCTTTCACCCCGTTAGAGATTTTTCCCGCCGGGCCTCTAACGGGGTTAACTTCTACCTTGCCGTCTTCAACTTCACTTATATCCAGCATTCTCAGCCACTCAAACGCAGGCGTCCTCTGTCCACCAAACTCACAGTGCATATCTTCCTTGCGGATACGTTCACCCTCAAAAGCTGGGCTATGCGCCACAGGGATATCCACTTCCGCAACCTTTATCTTCAGACCACGAACCTCAATGGCTTTTTCTACAATCTGGTCATGCGGTATATTGGAAACAACGTGCTCATAGGTGCATACACCGGTTGGCAGAATTTCTGGAATATCGGAATCTGCAATTGTGGGAAAGCCGTAATTAATTGCGCCAGCAGCATTGGCATACCACTCATCAGTAACCTTACCCAGGGGCATAACAAAGGCAAATATCCTGTTTTTATTGTAGAGCAGGTTGCGCCGGTAATCACCCGGCTGTACACCACCGAAAGTAAGCGCCGCCCGACTGGCAAAACCCGCTGCATATATCGCTGAAGTAATTTCCCTGCCAAAAGGCACCAGACGGGTTTCCCAACCCAACTGCACACCACCCTCGACAAGCTGCTCTGCGAAAGTCGTTCCATTATGGTGCGCATGCATAAAAACATAAAGGCACCGCTGCTGTAGTTTCCGGGCAATGTTTACCGCGGTTTCCACGTCGGGTGCGGCACCAACTACCGCTGCAAATCCCGGTGCCGTTCCATCGACAAACTGGATACCGCGCTCCCGCAGGATTACATCATCCGCTGCTCCCAGCCAAATCCCATCCACCGGATTAGGACCGATTAAATACTTGCACGCTTCGATAATCTCTTCTGCAAAAAGCGTCGCCATACCAGCATCCAGAGTAGGCCCCAGATAAGGTACCCACAAATCATCGGCAACAAGTCCAGGCAGCAAATTCTTGATTTCCTTCATAACTTCTTCGAAATCGGATAGCTTCTCCACCACTATTCCCGTCATCGAATAAATAATCGGCATATAATAACCGGTGTTTGGAAACTCAACTCGGCAATCTTTGCCTTTTTCTTTGATAGCTTTCGCCAAAATATCTTCTGCCTGTTTAACTATCTTATGAGCGCCACGTATCGCCGCTGATGCAATGATTTTCGACATTCACTAACCTACCTTTCATTTGAGTCAATTAATGAATTAGTTGATTATTTAATTGGAAACTTTATATCCTCTAATTCTCTAATTCACTAAATCTCTAATTCACTCATTCTACAGTCAACGCTCGTCGGTCCTCCATATCATAGAGCTTGCGCTCTTTCTCAACGTTGATTCCCAGAGCATCACGCTTGCTTTCAATATGCTCAATCATCATATTGGCGGCCTTGATAGGGTCTCTCTCAAAAGCCCACTTACCGCCTACATCCTTTTCGATTTCGTCGGTTAAATAACGCGTCAGATTTGGAGCACCGAGGATAGGTAACGGCTCGGCAATCACAGTATAGACTCCGGAGGCGACAAAATACATTCCGATCGAAACCGCTTTTTCCGACATCCACTCCGGTGCGGCGCCGGCAACGGGCAAATCAGAAATATCATCACCAAGCCCGCCTTCGGCCACAACATTTGCCAGAATTGTCAAAATTCGGCTGTTATCAACGCAGGAGCCCACGTGAAGTACAGGTGGAATACCCACCGTCTCACAAACTTCAGCCAGCCCTTTGCCACAATATTTAGCCGCAGCTTCCGGCCTCATCAGTCCGGCCTTAGCAGCTGCAATTGCGCTACAGCCGGTACTTACCACCAAAACGTCGTTCTTTATAAGCTCCTTTATCAATGTCAGGTGACCGTAGTCGTGCACCTGCTTGGGATTATTACAACCCACAACGCCGGCAGCACCGCGTATTCGCCCGTTAATAATATTGTCATTCAGGGGTCGATAACTTGCACGAAACCTGCCGCCAAGATTATAAAAAATGTTCTCTG
>CAYTTK010000036.1:11192-19837 GCA_964440735.1 uncultured Pirellulales bacterium | reverse complement strand
GCGTGCGGGCCACACCCATATCCTACGATTGTAAAACATTTCCAAACCTGTATCGGTACCGAGACCAGGCAGCAGTGCCTTGACCAAGTTGGAAAGTTACCGGATATGGTTGTTGCTTGTGTAGGCGGCGGCAGCAACGCAATAGGTATCTTCTCTGCTTTTTTGGATGATAAAGACGTCAAGTTGATCGGCGTTGAAGCTGGCGGAAGGAGCTTAGCCAGCGGAAAACACGCAGCGAAACTCGTCGTCGGACGATTTGGTATTCTTCACGGCGCAAAATCATATCTATTGCAGGATGAGGAAGGTCAGGTTTATGATACAGAATCGGTAAGTGCCGGCCTGGATTATCCCGCCGTTGGGCCCGAGCATTGTTTATTGAAAGATACCGGCAGGGCTGAATACGTCGCCGCTGAAGATGAGCAGGTGCTCGATGCCTTCGGGCTTTTAAGCAAAACTGAGGGAATACTGCCGGCCCTGGAAAGCGCACACGCCCTGGCGTATCTTATGAGCCGGAAAAATCAGTTAGATGCGGATACCATCGCAGTTGTAAATCTCTCCGGCAGAGGTGATAAGGATGTTTCAATTGTCGAAAATCGCAGGCCACTCGATAAATGATTATTGAAATAATTTTAAGGTATATGACGGATGAAAACATACAGCCAGGTTTTTTCTGAATTAGCGAAACAAAAAAAAGCGGCATTGATACCATTTTTCGTAATCGGCGACCCGGATTTCGATACAAGTCTTGCGATAGTCAAAACTGCTATCGATGCCGGCGCTGATATTCTGGAATTAGGCATACCATTTTCCGACCCGATAGCGGATGGCCCTACAATCCAGAAGGCCGATATTCGCGCAATGAGAAGCGGTATGACTGTGGCAAAAGCCCGCCAGTTTATCCAGAAGGTCAAGGATTACAAGGATATTCCAATCGGACTATTAATGTATTACAATCTCGTTTATCAGTATCCAACGGAAAAATTCCTCACCGATTTTCATAAGGCAGGTGTCAACAGCGTTCTGGTCGCCGATTTAAGTATCGATGATGCAGAGGAAATCATCCCGGCCGCAGCTGCTGCTGGTCTTGACACCGTCTTTATTGTAACGCCAAATACGGACCCCGAGAGGATGAAGGTCATCGCATCCAAAACAACCGGCTTTATTTACACTGTCTCGTTGTTAGGTGTTACCGGCAGCCGAGATGAGCTATCGGATACGATTGAAGGACTGATTAGTAAATTGAAAAAACTGACGAATGTGCCCGTTTGTGTGGGTTTTGGAATCAGTAAACCCGAACATGCAGCAACAATTGTCCGCGCAGGTGCCGATGGCGTTATAATCGGCTCAAAAATAGTCGACTTGATTGAGAGAAATTTAAGTAATAAAGATAAGTGCTTATCTGAAATCTCAGCATTTCTAACCGAAATCAAAAACGCAATCGGACGTCAAGCCAATTGATACACCTTCCAATTAGCACCGCCAACTCTTGTGGATTTCTGCAAAGGCGGGTAAAATTCTTCTTGAATTCTTCATAAATAACTGCAAAATGTTATACTAATAGTCTGTCGCAGATTATTTGAGGGTTTGTCATGTTGAGCCGAAGGCGAAACATCTGGCCTGCGAAAGAGAGATTCTTCGCTTCGCTCAGAATGACACCTATCATGTATTCTGCAATGAATGACAAATGTAATGGTAACTATAATCTCGTCAGGAAAGTAACTCTAAGTTAAGGAGCAGGTTATGAAGAAAATATCAATTGGCTCATGGGCATATACAATCGGCCCTTATGCGAAAAATCCCGTTCCCTGGGAAGAGGTTATAAAGAAGCTCGCCGAGCTTGGCTTCGATGGCGTCGAGTTAGGCGGTTTTAATCCGCACCCCAATCCCGACAATATGCCTGATAAAAAGCAGCGAGAGGCCTGCAAAGAGCAGCTTGCCAAATCCGGCCTCGAATGGTCGGGCCTGGCTGCGGACCTATGGAGTCAGCACCTTATCGATACCGATGACAATTCGGCATACCTCGACTGTTTTCGCAAGAACCTGCAGTTCTGCACGGACCTCGGCATTCCCGCCATCCGTGTTGACACCGTTCAGCCGCCAACTATTTTTGACAAAATCGACCCCGATACCGCACGCAGTCGCGTCGTTAAGACGTGGAAGGCCTGCGCCGCCGAAGCTACCGATGCAGGAATCCGGATGGCGTGGGAGTTTGAGCCGGGCTTTGCATTTAACAAACCATCGGACATCCTGCGAATCGTTGAAGAGGTTGACAATGACAATTTCGGAGTGATGTTCGACACCTGTCACGGCTATATGGTTGCCTGCACCGGCGCTCGTCAGCCGGGTGAAAAGGAGATTCTGCCAGGTGGCGTGGTCGAGCTGGCGAAGAAACTTCGTGGCAAAATAAAACACATTCATCTTATCGACTCCGACGGCACACTCCATGATAATGAAACATCCACCCACGCACCTTTTGGCAAGGGCAAAATAGATTTTGATGCGCTGATGCCCGAACTTGCAAAGAACGATATGGGTCACGACTGGTGGACGATTGATTTGTGCTTCTGGGCAGATGCCTGGAAAGTAACCGAGAGCTGTAAAAAAGAAGTGGATGAGCTGAACAAAAAATATGGATAATTGAAAGGGTCTGGTTTCCAGGCCACTCATATCAGGAGCAATCTTATGGCAAAGAAGAAGTTGAATATCGGTCTTATCGGCTATGGCTTTATGGGTCGCACGCATTCCAACGCTTACTGCAAGGTCAACCATTTCTTTGATGTGCCTTATGAGCCGGTTCTGCAAGTGGTATGCGGACTGGAGGAGAATGAGGCCAGGGCCTTTGCTGAAAAGTGGGGCTACCAGTCCTACACCACCGACTGGCACAAGGTCATTGAGGACGACAAGGTGGATATGGTGGACATCTGCGTTCCCAACAATGTTCACGCTGAGATTGCCATTGCCGCCGCCAAGGCCGGCAAGACCATCTTCTGCGAAAAGCCCCTGGCCCTGGACGGCGCACAGGCTGAGACAATGGTTGATGCGGTGGAGAAGGCAGGCGTGGCGAATTTTGTCTCGTTCAACTACCGCCGTGTCCCAGCCGTCACATTGGCCAAGCAGCTCATCGACGAGGGTCGCCTCGGACGCATCTTCCACTATCGCGCAAACTTCCTGCAGGATTGGACCATCTCTGCGAAGGTCCCACAGGGCGGCATGGCCACCTGGCGGCTTGATGTCAAGGCGGCTGGTTCGGGCGTAACAGGCGACCTGCTGGCACACTGCATCGACACTGCTATGTGGCACAACGGTTTTATCACCACCGTATGTGCAATGGCCGAGACCTTCATCAAGCAGCGCATGCATGTCGAGACGGGCAAGGTCGAGCCGGTGGGTATTGATGACGCATGCACGTTTTTGTGTCGCTTTGAGAACGGCTCGCTGGGCAACTTCGAGTCCTCTCGCTATGCACGAGGCCACAAGGCCCTTTACACCTTCGAAATAAACGGCGAAAAAGCATCCATCGCCTGGGATTTGCACGATTTGCACCGGCTTAGTTACTTTGACTACAGCGACGAATCGATTGTGCGGGGCTGGCGGTCGGTCCACGTCACCGACAGTGACATGCCGTATATGGACAAATGGTGGGTGCCGGGACTGCAGATTGGCTACGAACACACGTTTGTCCACCAGTTAGCCGACTTCCTGGAGAATCTGGCTAAGGGTAAGCCAACGTCTCCGACCTTCCGCGAGGCCCTGGCAACGCAATATGTCTGCGACTCCGTGCTCGCCTCGGCCAAAAACAAGAAATGGGAGATGGTTAAGAAATCATGAACACAATAGAGTAAGGAGAGAATATGTCTGCTAAATCTATTGCGACAAATGCACTCGAACAGGGCAAGGGAATCGTCCGCTTGGCGCCGAACTGGGTGCCGCGCTCTTTCTGCATACCGGGCAGGCGAATAAAACTGCACCCGAACGACTATTACGCAATCGGCGGCGAACGCGGCGGTATTGATGAACGCTGGTTTTCATCGACCACACCGGCTGACAACGGCCCGTTGACTGCACCGAATGAGGGAATGAGCTTTATCGTTTTTGAAGATAATGGAACAATAGAAAAGGTCCTGCTAAAAGACGCAATCGATGAACTGAAAGGTCAACTCATCGGCGACAGACTATGGAACGAATATAAGCGCTGGCCGATGTACTCGAAATTCTTCGACAATAAAGGTGCCCTGCCCCACCATATACATCATCGCGACGAACACGCAAAGCTGACAGGTCAGTTGGGCAAGCCAGAGGCCTATTATTTCCCGCCGCAGGCAAACAACTACGGAGGCGATTTTCCTTACACCTTCTTCGGCCTGAAACCCGGCACCACCAAAGAGCAGGTCCGTCAGGCCCTTCTCGACTTTGAAAAAGGTGACAACAGAATCACAGACCTGTCGGTTGCCTATCGGCTTGAGGTCGGAACCGGCTGGGACGTCCCGCCGGGCGTCCTGCACGCACCGGGAAGTCTCTGCACATACGAACCACAGAAGGCATCCGATGTCTTTGCTATGTACGAATCACTCCCGCACAACCAGGTTGTCCCTAAAGAGCTTCTCTGGAAGGACACTCCCAAGAACAAAATAGGCAATGTTGACCATTTACTTTCGGTAATTGACTGGGACCTGAATGTTGACCCGGACTTTGCCGAGCATCGATTTATGCGTCCCAAACCGGTGCAGCCGGTCAAGCAAATGCAGGAGCAGGGTTATATCGAAAACTGGATATGCTATAAGTCGAGGGCTTTCAGCGCAAAAGAGCTTACGGTTTTGCCAGGCCGGACAGTGACAATTAAGGATAGTGTCGCTTACGGCCTTATTATGATGCAGGGACACGGCAAAATGGGACAATGGGAGATAGAGACTCCATCGCTCATACGATACGGCCAGTTGACTAATGATGAATTCTTTGTCAGCGAAGAAGCCTCCGGGCAGGGAGTAACCATTACCAATCCTTCCAAGGCAGACCCAATCGTAATGCTCAAGCATTTCGGCCCTGACAACCAGGACTTAACTATTGAGTAGTAAATTGAAGTAACATCTCCCAAAAACAACGAGCCCCCTCTTCTTGCTTTCGCAAGAAAGCAGGGGGCTCGAATTAACTCAAAACCATTGGTTAACCAAAAACTTTGATACCAATCAGCGTTTCCTACGCAGCAGCGCCAATCCACCAAGACCAAGCAGACAAACCGTTGCCGGTTCGGGAACAGTCGTCAGTTGAGAGGCGAACCCCGCTGAGAGGCCCATTAATCCGTCGCCTTGGACCGTCAGAGAGTGGGCGCCGGCAGCCAACACAACTTCCCCTCCACCGAATAAGGGGTCCTGCCACCTCGACTCCTGGTAGCCGGGCATACCGGTCGGCACGCCAGCATAGGGCATGGTCGTGGTCAGGATCAGCAACCCGAAGTCCCAGACTTTATAGGTGTCACCCGGGATGAAGTCGTCGGTAATCCTGAAGTAGGCAGGGATCGTCAAGTTGTAGACATAGGGAGAATCCGAGGAGTCAGTCCACGCTGCAAGAATATTATCATAAGACCAGCCCGCGTCCAGAACCGGTGCAGGTGCGATCTCCTCCGGGTTGTAGTTGATAATCCATGGGGGGGGCTCGATAGGCACAGCTACGACAACTGCTGGCATAATTAGCCCTGCCATTACACAAATCATTACTAATTTTTTCATAAAGTTCCTCCTCCACATTTTCTCGCATAGCTTTATAGCAACCATGCTTTATACGCAAAATTTTTCTTGGTGCAAAAGGATGTGTGGAGCCCTCCGTTGGACCCTTCTCACCATTTTCCTTCAATAAATAAAAATTATACCGGACTTTGCAGTAAAGTCAATAAAAAACGAAAATATTACCTAACTTTTCATATTTATTTGCTTCTTATCTTTCGATTTTACCGATTTTAACTATATTATCTGCTCTTTGGCAATTATTGACCTTTGGAGGTCAATATTTCCCAATTTTCATGTGTTTTTTATGGTTAATTAACTCTTATATAGGAGGATTGTATAGCGAACCGAGGTAATAACACCCCCCAAAAACAACGAGCCCCCCTTCTTGCTTTCGCAAGAAAGCAGGGGGGCTCGAATTAACTCAAAACCATTGGTTAACCAAAAACTTTGATACCAATCAGCGTTTCTTCCGCAGCAGCGCCAATCCACCAAGACCTAACAGACAAATCGTCGTCGGCTCTGGAGTAATAACAAATGCGAGGTCAAGAGTCTGTCCCGCAAACTCATGGCCAATCGGATATGTCAATGGCAACCAGCCAGCAGTTGGGCTGAACCATACGGCATCGTCTCCCCACCGAAGGTCAACACACTCGACCATTGTTGTCTTCCATCCGAACGTAAAGTCCGGGTCTGGCGTTAAGATCGCTACGTCAAGCCAGTAGATATTACAGTACTCCTGTATGAAGGGATTGTCAGGGTAGAAATTGTACTGATAGGCCTGCATGTGATTATCGTTCAAAAATAGACCTGTCGCCGGGTCGTACCAGTCTTCCACTTTGTCGTCGGCCACCTGGCGAACCGTATATTGCCCGGGTCCAAATACATGACTCCAGAGTTCGTCACCGGGCATGCTCCACGGCTCCTGTTGACAAGCTGGGATGTTATCGTGGATGCTCAACCTGAATATCAGACTATCTGGGCCGGCAGCTGGCAACATATCGTCGGCAAACGAACCCCAAATGTGGATGTCTGCAATTGGGCCGGTCTCGATACACTTGAAATCGTCTGCCAACACCGTATTCATAATGTCAACATCCATCCCCATCGGGCTCAGGTCCGGCAGCTGAGGCCAGTGCATCTTGTAGTTGGGCTCCCAATCCGCCTGAGTTACACTTGCAACAAACAGCAAACAAATGCTTATAAAAGTTACCTTTTTCATAACTCGCTCCTCCACTTATTCTTATACATTTATCACTTATTTCACGAGATACAAAACTTTTCGAGCAGAAAGATGTGTGGAGCTTCCATGCGAACTTTCAAACTCGCATATCCTCTAAAATCGCTTATACTTGGATATAAATAAACTCGCTTATCCCTGATGATGTGGTGATTATATCAGGCGTTTCAGGAAAGTCAAGAAAAAAATAAAATATTATCTATATTTCCTCTCTTTTTTATTTTAATCTTTCAAACGTGGCAATCTTTGACTATTTTAGCACCCCTTTTAATAATGTTAATCCTTAATACTCGATTTTCCTCCATTTTTCAGCACTTTTATCGTGCTAATCCTTCACGATAGCCCTTATAATCGGCATAATCGATATTTTTGCTACAACCCAAAAAATATTTAACCCCGCACCATTTCCCACATATCTGAATAATGAATCATACATTAACCTGGTTCAGCATTAACAACCAAACAATCGGTGTGGAGTTCCTAAAATTGAATGGCCATCCTCACGTTTAACTCGTAAAACGACAACCGAAAATCATAATTCGCCCTCCTGCTTTCAAAACATAATACTAATCACCTTTAGATTGCTTTTGTTTTTCCTGCTCCGCACTTATCCTCTCATGCCAGTCCCTGGAGGCCTGCTTAAGGTCATAGCCATTGGCGCTGAGAAAGTTATTAATTTTGCCCTTATACTTCCCGAATACATCTGTCTTTTCCTCTGAACTGCCGCCATTGATGGCAAGTTCCCTGGCCTTTTTGAGCATCTTGATTATATAGGCCTTCTCGTTTCCAGTCAGTTCAGAAAGCATCGCACAGTAGCCATCATACGTCACCTGCACTTTGTTGTAGGTCAGCTTGTCCTTGACCATCTCGACTTGCTCAGGCATCAGGTTCGCCTGCAACTCAGCTACGAACTTACTGTGATGTTCGTTCTTTAGGCCGTTAAGCTTATCCATCTGCGCCTGTATCGCATCTATCCGCTTCTTAAGCTCTTTTATCCTGTCTTTGTTGTTATTGTCCCAGTCATTCAGAAAGCGGTAATGGGCCATAATGGCGTTATGCACGTTTTTTCCCTTCGCCTTGTCCTCAATCTTCAGAACATCGAGTATCTTTTGTGTTCGTCCCTCGATTACCTTCGTATACGCCTGGTCCTCCGCCTTTTCAGTTTTGAGATTTGACTTTGATGATGATTTATCTTCGCTAGCGACCATCACCGCAGACAGAAAAATCGCTACAGCAAAAATTGTAATCAGAAATAATGCTTGTTTTCTCATTTTTCGCTTTCCTTTCGTTATTATGTTATTTCCACGGCTATCCGGTAAGATGGCTTCACTGGACTTCTATATTCTATCCTGCTAACAGAAACGGTATTTGACGGGTTGTTTTTTGAGCTCTGCCGCGGTCGGCAGAAGCTCGAATGAATCTATCTTTTCGGCTTCGACAAATTTATCTATTGCACGCTGAATATCGCCGAAACTTTTTCCGTGCATCATCGCAAAGAGATTATAAGGCCAATTCTCAAACGTCTTTCTCTGGTAACAATGGCTTACAATTCCGAAACGAGCCAGCTCTTCACCGGCCTTGATAATTCTATCCTGCGGAACCTCGCTGACAAACAAAACATTAGCGACAAATCCCAGCTTGCGATGGTCAACAACCGCCGCTATACGCCGAACGACACCTTTATCAAT
>CAYTTK010000036.1:0-11092 GCA_964440735.1 uncultured Pirellulales bacterium | reverse complement strand
CCAGCTTGCGATGGTCAACAACCGCCGCTATACGCCGAACGACACCTTTATCAATCAACTCCTGCATAATCCTCAAAACATCCTTGATTTTCAAACCTTCCCCGCACAGCGAATCAAATGGTCTCGCTGTGATATCCAAATCTGGTTGTGATTTTGACAATATCAGATTTTGTTCTGTGGTTAATTTGATAATCTTTTGCTTTGGCATCGGCTGAATCTCCTGCGATAAAAGCTCGCCCTCGCTCTCGGCGTCGAAGCGGGCGTCGAGCTTAAAAACACGCTCTACCGGCAAGCTGTGAAAATCAATACCGAAACGCCCCGAAAGTTTTGACAGCGTGACCCCAATATGTTCGTCTGTTCGCCCCTGCAACGTAAACCAGAGGTTGTAGTAATGCTTTCTTTGATAATTATGAGAGACATTTTCCAGAGAATTCACCACATCAGCGACTTCCTTTAGAAACTCTTCAGGAATTTGTGCGGCTACCAAAGTGCCCGTCATACCGAGCGTTCGATAGTTTATTAAAGCGGAAATTCGCCGGATGACACCAAGCTGCTTTAACCTCATCGTTTCCTGCAGAATGGTATCTTCATTGGCATCTAAATTTTTTGCCAATTCTTCAAACGGCTTTTCACAGACAGCTATGCCATCCTGAAGTTTATTGCACAATTGTTTTTGGAACTTTGTCAAACGCAATTCTCAAACCTCGTATCCCGTAAAGCTCATTTCACTTCACATTTCACGCTTGGCGCTTGGTGAATTTACAAATCGGGTCAGCAGCCAAATAATCTCCGCTGGTTGCATAGGCCCTTGCCCTGCAGCCCCCGCACACGCTAACGTATTCACAGACTCCACATCTGCCTTTATAAACTGAAACGTCACGGATTTCATTTAGAAACTTCGATCCCCGCCAAATTTTCCCGAAATTAAAACCATTTTCGACTAAATTGCCCGCCGATATATCGAGAAAGCCGCACGTTTGCACATCACCTCGCCAGCTTATAAATCCAAACCCCCTGCCGCCCATACACCCGTTCGGCTCGCCGCTTATTGATAATTCCCGCGCCTTTTCCGTTGATGACTCTGCTGCCTCGCGCCATACCCGCGCAAAAGATGGCCCGCAGGTGACCCTGACTTCGATTTTGGATGTGAGTTTCAAATGAAGCAGCTCGTTGAGCAGGATTTCGTATTGCAGCGGGTCAAGAACATCATCAGCTATATTTTTACCTCGGCCGGTCGGCACGAGAAAAAACGCATTAAAGCAATAGGCACCGAGCCGTCTTGCAAGCTCGACTATGCCGGCGATTTCATCGATATTGATTTTGCTGATTGTGGTATTAATTTGAAAACGCATACCGGCCTTGCGGGCAATTCCGGCTGCTCGAACCGCTGCATCAAAGGCACCTTTGGTATTCCTGAACCTGTCGTGCGTTTCGGCTGAACTACCGTCTATTGAAAAAGATAAGGCCAAAACGCCCGCTTTTTTTAATTCAGCTATTGAACTATCGTCAATCAGATAGCCGCAGGTCGCCATCACCATCCGCATGCCCAGTTTTCGGCCGTGCCGGATTAGCTCGTAAATATCCCCCCGCTCCATCGGCTCACCGCCGGTCAGGATTATGATGGGCCTTAATCCTTTGCAAAACCTCGCTACAGAACCAAGGATTTTTTTGCATTGGCCGGTGGTCAGCTCCTCATGGCTGCCGGCTAAGGCATTGGCCCGGCAGTGCAGACAGTTAAAACGACAGTTGTTCGTAACCTCAAAAGCGATAATCCGCGGCCTATCACTGTTAGTAGCTCTTATTTCTTTGCTCATAGTGATAACTGTAGCTTATCAGATAGAAATGGTCAACAGTTTGCGATTCCGTGGCCCGTAGCTCGTGACCCGTTATTAGTGTGTATGAGTTTATGCGTGGATGAGTAGATGCGTAAATGCGTGAATGCGATAATGCGTGGATGAGTAGAACGGGTAGCGTTTAGCTTACAGAGGATAGCGTAAAGCGGATTCCTTCTCTTTGGTTTAACAAAATCGGTGCTAATCTGTGAAATCTGTGGTTCTCTTTGTAGCTATTAAAATAGGTAAGATTTTGGGGGTATTTTCAACCAAAAACGATGGTAGTTGCGCGCAAAAATCCCAATTTTTAAAAATTTTTTTATTCCTTTCTATACAGACATTTACGCCAATTCCACTTCCAAAAAAATCGCCGATTTTCGACAAATTTGCGCAGATTGAGCCAATAGTGAAAGGCCCTATATGGCCGGAAGATAGATGACAGAAGAACAAATAACAACCGAGTGATGTTATAGGCAAAATAATATATAGGGACACGCCTCATCGGCGGGAGGGGTGTGGAAATGGACGACCACCGGAGATTTGGGTCATACATAATACAAGACACAAAAATCTGATACAATTCCGTGAAAGATGCCAATACTGCATTTACGCCGTTACGGTGTCCGGACAAGGCGGGTCGGCCTTGATTTGTATCAATAAGGCAGATTCAAAAGGGAAACTCTTCCTTACCGAGCCGAAATACTGGTGCAGAAACTTTCGTAAACAAAGAGAGATTAAACGGCCGAGCGTAAAACAGCCGGTAAACGACGAAATAAGATTCATACCACTAACAAAGGGAAAGGTCGCAATTGTAGATGCAGAAGATTACGAGTGGCTTAGCCAGTACAAATGGCATGCGACGAAAAATGGAAAGAAATTTTATGCTTATAGATGTAAAAATAAACGGTCATTGAGTATGCATCGCGTGATTATGAAGCCGCCGAAGGGGATGGTTGTTGACCATAAAGACGGCAACGGACTTAATAATCGGCGGAGTAACCTTCGGGTGTGCACGACTTCTCAGAACCATCAAAATCGAAGAAGAACTTTTGGGAGCTCAAGATATAAAGGAGTGTTCTGGAATAAGAGGTATAAGAAATGGGCGGCGGCGATAACAGATAAGGGCAAATATAAGTTTATTGGTCATTTCGATGATGAAGCCGAGGCCGCAAAGGCATACGACAAAAAAGCAGCGGAACTGTTCGGGGAGTTTGCATATCTTAATTTCCAGATTTGATATAATATGTGAAAATCAACTTGCTTTGAGGAAATCGGCAATCCGTTCAATGAGCTTTTCAGGCTTTTTCGTTTGGCATTCCCATATTGTGAGAACTTTCCAACCACGCCTTTGTAAGAGACGGCAATTCTTCTTATACCGCTCTTTATTTCCTTGCAGCTTTGGAATCCAGTATTTCTTTCTAGATTTTGGACTTCTTCTTCCTAACTTACAGTTATGTCTATGCCACCAGCAGCCATGAACAAATATTATTTTCTTATGGCGAGGTAAGACTATATCCGGACATCCCGGCAAGTCTTTCCGATAAAGTCTAAATCGATATCCTAATCCATGGACAATTCTTCTTACTATAAGCTCAGGTGTGGTATCTGTTTTTCTTATGCGTGACATACAATATGAACGCTGTTCCTTGGTCAGCACATCCATAGTGAAAACCTTTTAAATAACAAGCTGATTTAGTCTTGTTGTTAAGATGTGGCTAATAATTTTTCAAGAACTAGGCGTGCCACTTTTACATTAACAGCGTTTCCAAGCGCTGCCATTGCAGTTGTCCTATTTGGCAGGTATCTTAGCTCATCCATTGATTGAAGTCTCGCGCACTCACGGACGGTCATATAGCGCCGTTCCCAGCCGATAATAGGCACCTGTGTTGTAGTCATTGCGACTAATGATGGAGATGTTGTCGGACGTTTGACCCTTACACCTGATGCTCTAAATTGAATGACATATTTCCAGATATCTCGTTCCTCTCCATGGCAGTTCCATTCCAGCTTTTGAAGACTTGGTGGAAACTGTTTAATCTTTCGAAGCCAAGGATTTATTAAATTCTGATGCCTTCTATATAATGCCCTATTCTGCTGAACAAACTGTTGTTTCCAACGTGGAAACACCGCCTTTTTCCCCCTCGCATAACTTGGTAAACGTGCGAAAATATCCTTCCTATATCGTGTATTAAGAGTTTTACCAAAACACCCTTTGCTTTTACGCAGATTTTCAAGCTTAACATTATATAATGAATCTTGCTTATACGAATATGTTGCCTTAAATTCCATGCTCCAAATTGGAAATGACGGCAGTTGCTTATCTTCAGGAAATACCTTTAAAAATTCTTGCCAAGTATTAAGACAGCTTATGACCTGCTCTGTTAATCCATCAGCATCAACTGGATTTTTATCTAGAACATCACGAACCGAGAGTTCATCACCATTCGTTTCTGGCTCTGGCCATTGGAAGCCGTCCAAGCCACCTAGGCATCCGACCATATACATCCGCTCACGGATTTGTGGGACGCCGAACTTATGAGGCGATAGTTGCTTGTGTTCTACTTCATAACCTAACGACTCCAAAGATTGTTTTACCTTGGCATAGGTATTACCTTGGTCGTGTTTAACAAAGTGGGCTACATTTTCTAATATAACAAATTTTGGATTACGGTAGCGTAGAATTTCAACAATATTGAAAAATACCGTTCCCCTTATGGCGTCCTTCCAGCCCATTTGGTCGCCTGCTTTAGAAAAAGGCTGACAGGGAAAACCCGCACATAGCAGGTCGTGAGAAGGAACATCTTTAGGGTCAATTTTTCTAATGTCTCCAGCCGTTTTTATTCCAAAGTTTTCTTTATAGGTTGCAGCTAATTTCGGATTTATTTCACTTGCAAAAACACACTCTCCACCTAACTGTCTTGCAGCCAGATGAAAGCCACCAAGTCCCGCGAATAAATCAACAAATTTCATTTTTTCAATTACTAGCTTCTTCAAGTCGGTTCTTTATAAAATTTGCAATGTCATTAGCAAGACATTTATCTTTAGATATAATTTCGTCAATTAAATTAGTAATGCGAATTCTGTCAAACAAAATACCACCTTCTTTTGAAACATCATGCCAATCACGGCTAGAAATCACACAAGGTACAGCAAAAGCTTTTATTGGGTTGTTAGACCAATGTATGTATTGTTCCCAGGATCTCAAAGGTAAATCTAAAGTTTTATTTCGCCAGTCTTTACCCGATGCACACTGTAATAGCACAACGATTTGGCTAGTACGCTGTTCGCTAAATGGTTTCCATGCAATAACATCTACTCCTCTATCTTTGTATGCTTCTCTTGGTGATTCTACATAATTTTCATTTAGTCTTGATGCTACACTGATGATGCGTTCACGAATAGAGGGTTCATCACCTGGTTCCACAGGCCAACCAAAAACTATCCCTTCTCCATCAAGGTATTGCTTTATTGCTAAACAACTCAGCCTTTCAAAAAGTTTGGCCACATTAATAGAACTGTTTACAGGTCCATAAAGAGCAATTAGTAAGCACGCTATGTATGTAATCTCTGAATTTTTGTTTTCTGCCGCTTCAACGGCCAGTTTATCAATTGTAAAAGGGCTATACTTATACAGCTTTTGCCGCCGAGCAAGTTCACGCCAAATATCACCAATAAAAGGCTCTCCTGGCTCTTGACCGGACGCTCGCTCAAGTAAGCCACTTAACTTGGCCTTTGAAATCACGTTACTCGTTGTTGCTACATATAGTTCTATCCAGTCTGCAACAATAGCTGATGAGCTTGGATTAGGAATTTTAATCATTCAATTTCTTTTACTGTTTTAAGTAATTGTTTTGTCGTCTCGCTACACTTTTCGACTTCGTCTATAACATCCTCTGTTTTGTGACGATGTACAAGACCTAATACTATTCGTAATTTGTCGTTTGCAGTTGCCAAATACCTAAGGACCATCCGCTCTTCACCATCGCTTAAATCATAGGCTGCCGATAAATCTCGCGTTCTTTCGAGATGCTTAAGTGCTTCAGGGCTTTCAACAACATGTGATAAATAACTTGTTATATCTCTTGACTCTTTGATGACCGGATCATATCGTTCATCTCCAAATAACCAACTCATAAAGTTTTTTAAATTATCCACCTTTTCATTAGGAGCTGGTGACTCGGTGTCAGTATCTTTGATTCTTGTTGGCAGACCTAAATACCGTTTTATCTTTCCTTGTCCAATTGCGAGTATCAGTAGTGAGAAATCATCCTCTGCTGCCTTTGTATCATAATCAAACTCATCTCTTGCTTGCTGGAGAAGCTTATAGCTTATATAATTTTTCCTAGCAGAACCTTGGCTATCTCCTATTTGAGCTTCAACCTCTTGTAGTTTCTTCCCCTCATCAATCAAATTTGCAATATATCTAGCTTTCGCATATGAATCCCACTTTTGAATTCCTACAATGTGTCTGACACCAAGATATGGTACAACCTCACTTCTTTTGCGATAAACTATAGCTGGCAGAGAACTTAAGTCTTCTATGATTTCATGTGTTGGTTCATTCCAGTGCTTAATATTTAATGCGACTCTAATTTCGGAACGTGTTATCAATTTTGCTGCTGCAAGCCGTCGGTTTCCTTCAACAACAGTAAATTTTGTTTTCTCATCATTTATATAAACCTCGAACTTTTTTGAATAAACATCTTCTTGCTTAATCTCTTTCGGTAATTTTTGAGGTATTACTACTAAAGGTTCTTCTTGGAAGTAACCATTTTGACTCATTGAATCAACTAGTTCATCTAAATTGAAACCCTTGTATAAATACTTCATTAATTCAGATTCGCGTTTACCTTGAGCATCTTCTGGTAGCCTTGGATTGTTGGGATCCAGAAAAAGCTTGTCTATACCAATTTCTACCTGGGGATGTTTTCTATGAGGTTTTTTTGCCAATTTAAGAATCCTCCCAATGCAACTTCTTAGATTTTGGATATTTGAGTTCCGAGTCTATGAACATGTTCAAGCTCATTTTTTCGCAGTTTTCTTTTTTAACGCCTTATATAAACATTGTTAGTATATCGAACTATCCAAATTTGGCAATTCAATAAAATGGGAAAATTCCACCGGTGGTGCATATGATTAAATATACCCTGATTTTCGGCAGATTTGCAAGGGAAAAGTTAGTGAACTAGTGAATTAGAGAATTAGTTAATTGGTGAATGTGGATTGGTATAGATTCCTCGGCTGCGCTCGGAATGACGAGAATCAAGCATCAAAACTAAGAACGTCTAACATAATGAAAAAGACACAGATTGACACTGTTGATATTAGACACGGATTAACACGGATTTACACTGTTTAAGTTCATTTCTCTGTGTCCACTGTGTTCTCTGTGGCTAAAAATGAAATATATCTACTCTGTGGCCAAACCTCTTTTTGTTAGAGTCTTTAAATAAGTTTTGCTGCTTCTTTTGCCCTTCGACCACGCTCAGGACAAAAAACGCAATTAAAACTGCTACCTACCAGATAATAATTTAGCAGCGTTTTTTGCAAAGTACGTAATTATTATATCAGCACCGGCTCGCTTGATAGAGGTGAGCATCTCCAGCATTGAGGATTTCTCATCCAACAGGCCTGCGGAAGCGGAACTCTTTAGCATCATGTATTCTCCGCTGACATTATATGCAGCGATGGGGCAATCGAAACGCTGCTTTGAGCGATAAATAATATCAAGATAACAAAGGGCCGGCTTTACCATAACAATATCAGCACCTTCTTCGATATCGAGGGCAATCTCAGCCAACGCCTGGTCGGCGTTGGCTGGGTCCATCTGATAAGTTTTGCGGTCTGAAAGGTCTGTCCCTGCAAATGCAGAATCCGGCGATGATTCTGCGGCGTCTCTGAATGGGCCATAAAAGGCAGAAGCATATTTGGCAGCATAAGACATAATTGCAACATCGTGAAAATTGTTTTGCTCCAGGGCCTCGCGGATATATCTGACCCGGCCATCCATCATATCCGAAGGAGCTACGATATCGGCACCTGCCTGGGCATGCGACAGTGCAACCTTGGCAAGCAATTCGCAGGTGGCGTCGTTGTCGATTTTTCCGTCCTTAATAACGCCGCAATGGCCGTGCGATGTATATTCACAAAGGCAGACATCGGTTATTACGAGAAGCTCGGGTGCTGCTTTTTTGATTTGGCCGATTGCCTGCTGGACGACGCCATCCTCAGCCCAGGCTGCGGAGCCAATGTCATCCTTTTTGGCCGGCAGGCCGAAGAGCAATACCGCTGGTATGCCCAGCGATGCGACCTCTTTTGCCTCGGCTGCGACGGTATCAGGCGAGAAGTGAAAACAATCGGTCATTGATTTAATCGGCTCTTTGAGCCCCCTGCCCTCGCGGACAAATAAAGGATAAACAAAATCATCGACACTTAAAGAAGTTTCACGCACCAGCCTTCGCATAGCGGAACTGCTGCGAAGACGACGCATTCTAATTTTTGGAAAACTCATTACAAACCCCTTTCTGCCACCAAAGCACAAAGTCACCAAAAATAAAAAATTCAAATTTTATATACAGCCCCATCGGGACTTGGTGCCTTCGTGGCAACTTACTTTCTATCATCTTCTGTTTCTTCATCCGTCAGATAGCAGGGTGGCTCGTTGAGCCAATTTTCATGGTCAGTTTTGTTGCCTAAAAACCTGAAGTTGCCTTTGCACAAATCGAACCATTTGCAGCGAAGGCATCTGGCGTCGGCAAATTCCGACTTCTTACGCAGCTTATTTAAGACCGGCTCATCCGAATCTTCCCAAATCTCTTTGAAGCTCCTGTCCTTAATATTACCAATAGAATAATTTCGCCAAAATTGGTCGGGGTATACGCTGCCGTCCCAGCTAATGCAGATAATCTTTTCACCGATTTTATTGCCGCCGTTGGCAAGCAGAAGCTGCCTGGCCTTTTCGTAATCCGGATGCTTCTCGGCGGCCATTTTTAATAAAAGATACGGGCCGTCAGCGTGATTGTCCACAGTAAGGACCTCGTCGATAAGGGCTTTTCGAGCAAATTCGTCTGTTTTATTTATTATAACATCCACGGCCTGACGGGTCTCGGAAACACTCAGCGTGTAACGCGCGGCGTTTTGGTCCTTTTCATTGCCAGCCATCTCCTGCGCTCGGCCCACGGTGATTAAATGATAAAAGCACATTCTTCTTATATTGTTTTCGGCGGCGATGTCAAATACCGCAGGGATTTGGTCGGCATTTTGCCTGGTTATAGTAAAACGCAATCCGGTTTTTATGCCCGCCCTTCTGCAGTTCTCGATGCCCCCCAAAGCTGCTTTGAAGCTGCCATTTGACTGCCTGAAGTGGTCGTGAAAATCCCGAGTACCATCGATGGAGATACCGACATAGCTTACGCCAACTTCTGCGAGCTTTTTGGCGGCAGCAGAATCAATCAATGTCCCGTTGCTGGAGATAACAGCGCGCAGTTTCAATCGCTTTGCCTCAGCCAACAACTCAAATAAATCGCTGCGTAATAAAGGCTCGCCGCCGGAAAATAAAACCACGGGACAATTTACCTGCGTAAGCTGAGAGAGTAATTGCTTTGCCTGGGCCGTAGTCAATTCACCGTGACAGCGGCTGAGGTCTGAACTACTGTAACAATGCAGGCACTTCAAATTACACCGGTTAGTGCAATTATAGACAACAACAGGGCCAAAAGAGCGCGGCTGATGATAACGCAAGTCGTCAGATTGGCCAGCTAATCCACAATATAACTTCGAGATATTTATCATTGGAAAATTAAAGTTTAAAGTTAAAAATGTAAAACTACAATTAAACTGTTTTTAGTTTTAAGCTTTGAGTCTTTCGCTTTTTTCCACAGATGCAAGCAGGCCAGCGATGGTGTGCTCGGGGGCCTCCAAATCAACTTTGACGCCGAGGTCTTTCAATTGTTCGGAAGTTACCGGGCCAATCGATGCAACTTTGACATCGGCTGAGTTTACAAGACCGGCAGAAATCTGCTCAAAGAAAATCCTCACAGAAGAAGGACTTGCGAAGGTGAGCCAGTGTATTTGGCTAGCCTTGATTTTCTGAATCAAATCGGCAGAATCGGGAGTCTGTTTCTCGATGGTATAAAGCGGGACATCGTGAATATCGGCACCAGCCTTCTTCAAGAGGTGGACAAGCTCCTGCGATGCAAGCTCGGAGCGAAGCAATAAAATCTTTTTACCCTGTAAGTTAGTAAAGCGGATTAACTGTTTGCCGAGTTCTGCACTTGTAAAAACAGTAGGAACAAAATCCGGATTTATACCAAATCCGGATAACTCATCGGCGGTTTTGCTGCCCATCGAGGCAATTTTAGCAGAGCCGAAAACCCGAGCATCCTTATTTAAGCTGTGCAGAGAATCAAAAAATACGGTTACGCCATTTCTGCTGGTGAAAATGAGCCAGTCAAAATCGGGTATCCTGGCAAGTGCCTGCACAAAAATATTCGTATGCGTTAAAGGTTTAATTTTTATGGTTGGAAAATCTATAGGATTGCCGCCTTTGCGGATGATTTTGGCAGCGAAATCGGCATTGCCGGGGACATCGCGTGTGACGACGATATTCCTGCCGAATAACGGCTGGTTCATAAACCAGTTCAAACGCGGGTCACTGTCAGCGGCGGTGCCAATAATGACAATTGCAGGAGGCTCGATATTTTCCTGCGTGCACTTTGCGGCTATTTGAGTAAGCGAAGATTTGATAATCCGCTGGTTCGGAAATGTGGCATCAGAGATAACGGCTGTGGGAGTGCCCTCAGCCATGCCATTTTCGATTAGCTGCTGAGCAATAGACTCGAGATTTCCCATCGCCATATAAAAGACAATGGTTCCGGGGAATTTTGCAAGAAGGGACCAGTCGATATTGCTTTTTTCCTTACCCGGCGCTTCCTGCCCCGTGATAAAGACAACCTGAGAGCTGTAGTCTCTGTCGGTCAGCAAAATACCGGAGTATTCGGCGGCGGCGATGGCGGCTGTTACGCCGGGCACAATTTCAAAATCAATCCCGGCATCTGCGAGAAGTCGGGCTTCTTCGCCACCACGGGCAAAGATACAAGGGTCGCCGCCCTTGAGACGGACGACGGTCTTCCCAGCGGAGGCCTTTTCGAGCAGGAGCTTATTAACATCATCCTGAGTAAAAGAACGATTACCAATGCGCTTGGGCACGTGGATAATCTCGGCGTCCTTGCGGGCAAATTTAAGCAAGGCGGGATTGGCCA
>CAYTTK010000035.1:0-19860 GCA_964440735.1 uncultured Pirellulales bacterium | reverse complement strand
CACGACCTCTTGCATGCCATGCAAGCGCTCTCCCAACTGAGCTATGGCCCCAGACAATTCTCAATTTATTATTTACTATTTTGAGCTTGTATTCTAAATAATTAACATTAAGTAATCAATAGTCAATATGGAATATTAAGAAAAGAATAGAGATTTTGATTAAAAGACAAAGAATATTCATAACAGGACGTGTGCAGGGGGTTGGTTTTCGGCCGGCTGTGTACAGAATAGCCCAGGCGCTTGGGCTTACCGGCTTTGTCTATAACGACACAAAAGGCGTTACAATTGAACTGCAGAGTAATCAAGAGAAAATAGCTGATTTTTTAGCACGCCTGCAATCTGATGATAAGCCGCCACTCGCACAGATAAATTCCTGCAGGATAGTTGATATACCGGTAGTCTCACAGGAAAACGAATTTATCATTGAGAAAAGCGATTCCCGAGGAACTGCTATATCGCAGGTAACGGCTGATATTGCCACCTGCCAGGATTGCCTTGCGGAGATGGCCGATGAAAGTGATTTCCGGTATCGGTATCCCTTTATAAACTGCACCAACTGTGGGCCGAGGTATTCAATAGTCAAAACTATTCCTTACGATAGACCCAATACCACGATGTCGGTCTTTGCGATGTGCGATAAATGCACCGCTCAATATGAGAATGTAACCGACCGGCGTTTTCACGCCCAGCCGGTTGCTTGTCCTTCCTGCGGGCCGAAAATATGGCTGACAGATAACAAAGGAAAGACAATTGAAACACAAACTGATGATGTAATCGCTGAAACAGCAAAACTGCTCTTAGCTGGAAAAGTTGCCGCAATAAAAGGCCTCGGCGGATTTCATTTAGCTGTAGATGCACTAAATGACCAGGCAGTTAAGAGACTGCGAGAACGTAAAAGACGAGACCATAAGCCATTTGCGATGATGGCTGACTCAATTGAAAAGATAAAAGAATACGCAATCGTAAGTGAATCGGCTAAAGAAGTCTTAAAAAGCCCTCAAAGCCCGATTGTTCTATTGCCAAAAAAGAAAGGTTCGGCAATAGCTCCGTCGGTTGCGGAGGGCGTTGACACCTTCGGCTTTATGCTCTGTTATACTCCGCTGCATTATCTATTGTTTGAGCAGGGTATCGATGCTCTGGTAATGACCAGCGGAAATATTTCCGATGAGCCGTTGATTTGCAAAAACCAAATCGCAATGGAACGGCTGGGCAGCGTTGCAGATACCTTTTTAATGCACAATAGAGAGATTTACCGACAGGTTGATGACTCGGTTATTCATTTTATAGATAATCAGCCGGTTCCACTGCGAAGGGCCAGAGGGTATGTGCCGACACCCATTTTTATGGAAGAAAGTTGTCGGCAGGACATATTTGCAGCCGGCTCGGATTTGAAAAATACCTTTTGTTTTATAAAACAAAACCAGCTTATTTGCAGCGAGCATATCGGCGACCTTGAGGACGCAGAGGTTTATCATCACTATATCGATTCAATCGAGCATCTGCGAAAACTATTTGAAGTCGAGCCGAAGGTTGTGGTATGTGACCTTCACCCGGCGTATTTATCCACGCAGTATGCACGCAAAATACCGGATGTGCGGCTTATTGAGGTTCAGCATCACTGGGCGCATATTGCATCTGTTCTGGTTGAGCATAGTTTGGAAGGTCCGGTCATTGGTATTGAATGTGACGGCACCGGCTATGGGACAGATGGAACAATTTGGGGCTGTGAGTGTATGATTGCATCCTTGGAGAAATTCGAGCGATTCGGCCATCTGGCTTATTATCAACTGGCTGGTGCGGATAAGGCAAGCAAAGAGCCAATAAGACCTGTCCTGGGACTTCTAAAGAAAGCATACGGGAGTGATTTCAAATTAGACAAATTTAGCTGGCTGATTGAGCAAATCGAAGCTGACACAAAAAAACAACAAATTATATTAGAGCAAATCGACAAGCAGGTAAATACCATTGAAACCTCAAGCTTAGGCAGGGTCTTTGACGCAGTGGCAGCTATGCTGGGGCTGGGCAACTACAATCACTTCGACGCACAACTGCCGATGGCTCTTGAAGCAACTGCCGCAAGCGGCATCGAAGAACACTACGAATTTGAGCTTGCCAAACGAGCCGATAAACCGACGCAACTTGATTTCAGCAAGATGATAAAACAGCTAATTACCGACATCCAAGTGAAAATAGCCCCGGGTATAATCTCTGCAAAGTTCCACAATACTCTTGCCGGTGGTCTGCTTGATATGGCCAAGGCAGCCAGAGATTCCTCAAAGTTAAATGTGGTTGCATTGAGTGGCGGGGTGTTTTGCAATCGGTATTTGACGAACCGTTTGATTAAACTCTTGAAGGAAAGTGATTTTCACGTATTATTTAATCGAGAAGTGCCGTCCAACGATGGTGGAATAGCTCTCGGCCAGGCAGCAATTACCTTAAAATTGATAAATCTGGATTAAAGGAGAAATTCACATGGGAACATCATATGTGAAGAGTTATGTATTAAATAATAAAGCTTTTATTACATGCTTGAGTATTTTGTTCATGCTGACTATCACTAGTGGATGCCGCTCAGAATCAGGAATATTTTATGAAGGGCAGAGCTATAAAAAAATTACTTCAAAAGCTGAACTTACGGCATTAAAAACTACAGAACTTGCCAAAACAGGTTATTACATGATTGGAACATTTAAGTCAGAGCCAACAACTCATGGACAAACTGTTTCGAAGCAAGAGTTTGAGAAGAACCCTCAAAAAGTGTTGGATTCAATAGCACCAGAGAACGTTGAATCTCTAAAACCTTATTATAAATCTCTGGATAAAGAGGTTTGTCGTAAGGCAACTGAGATTGGAGGAGAGAAGGTTCGTTTGGAGAAAATTGAGAGGAAGTATCCTGAGTTTCAGGCAGATATTGCTACGCTAATGGAGAATGCATTGGCTTCGGATTTAATAGTGAAGAATGTAACCAGCATCAAGTATTGGTCTGTTTGGCGACATAAATGAGGATATCTACCATTGATTTCTAAACTATAATATTAGAAATTCAAGATGCGAGTCACGAGCAACGAGGTACGAACTATGTGCTTGGCGATACCAGCAAGGATAGTAGAGTTAGAGAAAGATAACGCGGTTGTCGATGCGATGGGTAACCGCTGGCGGGCCAAAACTACGCTTCTGCCGCAAGCAAAGCTCGGCGATTTGGTGCTGATACATGCCGGTTTTGCAATCTCACTTGTTGATGAAAAAGAGGCGAAAAAGACCTGGCAGCTTCTTGCCGAAATCGCTGATTTTGACCAGACGCCGAATAAAATTTCAGGATAAGCTAAACATTTATGCTCGAACGTATTTATAAAACACGAGATTTGATGAATGCTGCCTGTAAAAAATTAGGTCGGCAAATCAATATAATGGAGGTCTGTGGCACCCATACGGTTGCTATCTTCCGCAACGGTATTAAATCAATTTTACCTGAAGGAATAAAACTTTTATCCGGGCCCGGCTGTCCGGTCTGTGTTACAGACCAAAGTTATATCGATGCTGTCTTGCAATTGGCAGGCCGTGATGACTGTTTGATTGCAACCTACGGCGATATGATTCGTGTTCCCGGCAAAGGCGGCTCACTCGAGACAAAGCAATCAGCCAACAATGTCAAAGTTGTTCTAAGCAGCCAAGATGCACTGCAATCAGCGAAAGACAATCTCAATAAGATTGTAGTATTTGTTGCAGTCGGCTTTGAAACTACTGCGCCGGCAACGGCTGTAGTCGTGAAAGAGGCAGCCGAGGAAAATATCAATAACTTTTGTATTTTAAGTGGGCACAAACTCGTTGTGCCGGCAATGCGGGCGCTACTATCTGAGAAAAACCATAATATAGATGGCTTTCTGTGCCCCGGACATGTCAGCGTGATAATCGGCTATGGCGCATTTGCCGAGATTGTGGAAGATTTTGGTCGGCCTTGCGTGGTGGCCGGTTTCGAGCCGCTGCAAATAATCGAAGGACTTGGCGAAATCTGCCGACAACTTGCCACAGGCAAGTCAGAACTAAAATCAATATATACAGCAGTGGTGACCGAGAAGGGCAATACCACAGCGCAAAGAATCATTGACGAGTGCTTTGAACCAGCGGACGGCTACTGGCGGGGGCTGGGAAAGATAGAAAGAAGCACGCTTAAACTGAAAGATAAATACAGCGAATTCGACGCCTTTAAGCGATTTAAGATAACCGAAACAGCAGGTGAAGATACAAGCGGCTGTCGATGCGGTGAGGTATTGTGTGGACTAATTGAGCCGCCGCAGTGCGGTTTATTTGAAAAAAGCTGCACCCCACAGACGCCTATTGGGCCATGTATGGTAAGCTCCGAAGGTGCCTGTGCAGCGTGGTTCAAGTATGGCAGAATCAATAAAGTAGAGTTTAAGAGTAATGAAAACAAACAAACACGATAGAATCTTACTTGCGCATGGCGGTGGGGGACAATTGATGGATGAATTGATACGGCATCATATTCTGCCCCATTTCAAAAATGATATTCTAAGTGAACTCGCTGATTCGGCAAAATTAGAACTTGCTTCAAACTCGGTATGCTTCACCACGGACAGCTATGTAGTTAAGCCACTATTTTTTAACGGCGGTGATATCGGAAAGCTTGCTGTTTGCGGGACGATAAACGATTTGGCCGTCGCCGGCTCAAGACCTGTCGCCCTGGCGCTATCACTGATAATTGAAGAGGGCTTTGAATTTGAACTGCTTGATAAAATTCTGAATAATATCAGCAAAGCAGCCAAAGAAAGCAATGTCAATATTGTTACTGGCGATATAAAGACCGTCGAATCCGGTGCGGCTGATAAAATCTTTATCAACACAGCAGGGATTGGTGAGAAATTAGCCAGCGCTGATTTGGGATTCAACAGGATAGAAGCCGGTGACAAAATAATCATCAACGGCACAATCGGTGACCATGGGATGACCGTTATTTCCCAGCGGGAAGGCATTAAGTTTCAATCACAGTTACAAAGCGACTGTGCTGCTCTGGTCGGTCTGACCTGCGAACTTTTAGAAAACACAACAGGGGTTCACCACGTTAGAAATAAAACGCTAAAGACGGACAACTCGCATTCAACAGAGTTTTCTAAAGGGGTGAAATTCATGCGGGACCCGACACGCGGCGGATTGGCTGCAACACTTAACGAAATCTCAAGAGCAAGCGCTCTGAGTATCGAAATTCGTGAGGCGGATATCCCGGTCAAACCGATGGTGCAGTCAGCAGCGGATATGCTGGGCTTTGACGTTCTAAACATCGCCAATGAAGGCAAACTTGTTGCAATTGTCTCGCCAGAGTCAGCTGATGATTGTATGAATATCTGCAAAAAGCATCCGTTAGGTAGGGAGGCAAGAATAATAGGCGAAGTCGTCCAAACTCGCGATGTGCCCGTTGTGGAACTGATAACCAAAATCGGCGGCAGAAGGATTATCCAGATGCCATATGGAAGAGAACTGCCGAGGATATGCTGATGCATGAGATGATGGTGGCAGAGAACCTGCTGAGAGCAATATCAGACGAATCTGCGAAGCGAAATGTAAAGCCGATTGGAGCCAAAATCAGCTGTGGAAAGCTTTACGCTATTAATGATGAAGCACTTCGCTTTGCATTTGAAGCAATCGCCAAAGGCACTGCCTGCGAAAATCTAAAACTTCAGATAGAGCACAAACCTATACAAGCTCGATGTAAAATTTGCGATAAGGCTTTTAATGCCGACCTCTCTGGACCAAGATGCCCAAAGTGTAACAGCGAGGATTTTGAACTGCTGCCAGATGCACCATTAATACTGGAAGAAATAGAATTCCAATCGGAGTAATACAATGCCAAAAGTTAATGTTCGTAAAAAAATTTTAGGTGCGAACGAAAAATATTCTTTCAAAAACGCCCGACTTTTGACCGAGCATAAGATTTTGTGCCTGAATATGATATCTTCCCCCGGCTCTGGTAAGACGACAATTCTGACAAGGACTATAAACGGATTAAAGAGCCAAATGAAAATTGGTATTATTGAGGGAGATATCCAGACCGATATCGACGCCGAGAAAATCAGAACAACCAAAGCACCAGTTGTTCAGATAAATACTGACGGTGCGTGTCATTTATCAGCTCTTCAGGTAAGCAATGCGTTGAAAAAACTGCCTGTCGACGATTTGAATTTGATTTTCATAGAAAACATCGGCAACCTGGTCTGCCCATCAGCTTTCGAATTGGGCGAAGCAGGCAAGATAGTTGTGCTTTCCGTTGCAGAGGGTGATGATAAGCCAGCTAAATATCCTGCTATCTTTGCCAAGTCGAAGGTGCTGCTCATAAACAAAATTGATTTACTAACAACCGGACAGGTTGATTTTGATATCGAACGAGTAAAAGCCGATGCCCGCAGACTTAATAAAGGTATCGAGATTTTTCCGATATCAGCCAAAACCGGAGAGGGCTTTACAAGCTGGTATGACTGGTTAAAAAAGTCGGTCAAAAAAACACGGTATAGTGTTGCGCTACTCTGTTTTGTCTGACTTGTAAAGATTGTGTTTGTGTATGTAGTCAGCAACAAGTGGATGCAGCATATCAGCTACCTCCTGGCCGGTGGCTATCCTGTTTCGAATTTCAGTGCTGCTTATATCAATCAAAGATGTCTGAATAATGTTCTGCTGGAGCTTTTCGACACGGCGTGGACCCCAAACAGTCTGAAACCTTGTAAAATCCGGGGGATTATAGCCAGCCCTATACATTACTGACAGATTACACCGGTCAATCAGCTCGGTAATTCCATACCAATGCGACAAATCATCAATGCTATCGGCACCAACCAGCCAGTAAATCAAAGTGTTGCTGCCATAGTCGGCCTGAAATTGCCTGACGGTCTGTAATGTATAACTTGGCTCCGGGCTTCTCATTTCGTAATCACTTAACTCGAACTTTTTGTTGTCGGCGATTGCAAGAGCTATCATCGCAAATCGGTCAGCACCGCCCGCCTTTGGAAGGGTTCCCTTCAGCGGAGAACGCTTTGCGGGAACGAAGATAATTTTCTCCGCGCCGATATGCTCAGCAGCTTCAACTGCAACGTCAGTATGACCGATATGAATCGGGTCGAACGTGCCACCAAACAAAATAACCTTTTTTTTAGCTACCGCCACTCTGTATTGCCCAAAAAATTAACAAGTAAACTGTGCGTTACTGAAAAAAATAAAACAGCAGAAAGTAAAAAAATTAGCCAACAGAAAAACTTAGCAAACAATAAAAAACTTTCAGAGTACAAATCAGCTTTTATCAATTTATAACACCTTTCAATAATCCAACAATGACAAAAGAAAGATTTTTTCATTTATAACCAAAGACTTTGAAACAAGCTGATAAGTTAAATAAATCGTCTTTAACACAGGTAATCGCACAAAATCCGTTTCTCATCTTAAATAGAAATCTAAGTTACAATAAAAAAGCTATATCATCAAAATTATAAAGTATCATAAACGATACAAGCAGTCGTGTAAAACATCGATGACAAAAAAATTTCTATCAAGTATTTTTAAGCATCTGGACGATAAAAAAATGTAAAATATTTTTTTTGTTTTTACATAATTTATTTGACAGAGTTTCTCAGTGTAAAGTAAATTAGAATTAGTATTATGCTGTCAGGTTAAATACAAAGGAGTTTTAATCAGCCAAAAGGAGGTGATTAAATAATGGCAAAGAAAGCAAAGAAGAAAAAAACAACGAAGAAAAAAGCTAAGAAGAAATAAAGACAGCGCATCAGCTTAGTTACAAGCCCGCCTTTGTTTTTTGCGACTGATTTTGGCGGGCTGCCGGCAATGCCGGTGATTTCAGAGGGTTTCCATTTCACAAATTATCATAAATGGAAACTCAGCCGCAGAGCAAAACTTATGCTGCGGCAAGCTATGTGGAAATGGAAGGTTACATTACCAAAATGTAATCTTCCATTTTATTTTGGTCAAAGTTCATACCTTGCTTCTTGTAACTATCTAAATAACAGTATGTTACGCTCAATCAACAAACTCCCGTTTTCTACGATAGCTGCGAACAAAAAACCCCGTTCAAGCGGATTATAGCCATATCAGATTAACAAAAGTTGCTCAGTTTGATTGATTATACCTAACAACTCTATCTTAATCTCCATGCTATAGCTGTCTTAATAAGACGGGCACACATCGCGGATTGTGTTCTTGCAATCGGTGCTCAATTTCATATACTATCTATCGATGTTAAGGCAGTTTTGTATAATCTGCGAAGACTAACCACAGAGAGAATAATATGGACTATTTCAACTACAAAAATGGTAAGCTATTTGCTGAAAACGTAGATGTTGAAAAAATCGCTGCAGAAGTCGGCACGCCGGTTTACGTCTACAGCAAAGCTACATTCATAGAGCACCTGAAAAAAATTCAAAATGCCTACAGCGGGCTTGATACGACGATTTGCTATTCTGTCAAGGCCTGCGGGAATATAAATATTTTAAAATTTTTTTCTGAAGCAGGCAGCGGCTTTGATATTGTCAGTGGAGGGGAATTGTATCGCGTTCTGCAGGCCGGCGGCGACCCGTCTAAAATCGTTTATGCCAGTGTAGGAAAGACCGACAAAGAAATCCTTGAGGGCTTAAATGCCAATATCGCATATTTCAATATCGAGTCTGAAGCTGAGCTGGAAAACCTGATTCGACTGTCAAAACAACAAGGTAAATCCCCTAAAGTTGCTGTGCGCATCAATCCTGATGTTGACCCGAAAACTCATACATATACAACTACGGGCAAGAAAGAAACCAAGTTTGGTGTTGATATCGAGCGTGCACGAAAGGTCTTTGTCGATTTCGGCAGGCAGAGGTCGGTAAGACTCTGCGCAATTCACATACATTTGGGCTCAGCAGGAAAAACCGTCGAGCCGTATATTGAGGCGATAGAAAAGGTATTAACTCTAATTGAACAATTGCGCAAAGATGGATTCACCATTGAAGCAGTAGATATTGGCGGTGGATACGGAGCAGATTATATAACCGGCACAGCACCAACGGCTGCCGATTACGCTGCCGCCATTGTGCCGCTACTGGCGGGAAAGAATCTAAAAGTTATTCTCGAGCCGGGGGCAAGTATCGCAGCCAACGCGGCAATTTTAGTAATGCAGGTTTTATACCTCAAAAAAAGCGACCAGAAAAAATTTGTAATTGTCGATGCAGGGATGAACGATTTGATTCGCCCTCCATTGTATAACGCATTTCATTTTATCTGGCCTATAAAAGTTTCTAAGAATTTTGTTCCGCGTCAGCGAGAAATTGATTTGCAGTTAGATGGCACCGAGGTTGTTGATGTGGTTGGGCCGATTTGCGAAAGTGCAGACTTCTTCGCTAAAGACAGGGCTTTGCCGCCTGTAAAAAGAGGCGATTTACTTTCCATCTTTACCGCAGGGGCGTATGGTTTTACTATGAGCAGTAATTACAATGCCCGAGGCCGAGCTGCCGAAGTCCTTGTTGACGGCAGCAAATTCTCCATCATCCGAAAACACGAATCCTACGAAGATTTAATCGCTTTAGAGAAATAGCCACAAAAAAGCACAAAAAAATAAATAGCCAGAGGAACACAGAGGGGTTTTCAATTCGTGGCTCGTATTTCGTTATTCACTATTCCTTGTTTGATATTCGTCACTGTCATTCCTGCGAAAGCAGGAATCCAGTTTTCAAAACGTAGGTTGGTCTGCAGCCCACCATTTCTCCTACAAAACGGTCTTCACTTAGACCGTAGTATTCTAACAATGAAATCCTTAATTGGCCCAAGCCACCCCAAGTAATATAAATATATAAGCAGTGCCGCAAAAAAGACAACGAGAACGTAAATCCAACGTGATATTCTCTTTGCCCCGGTCCGTACCATTCGACCTTTGCGAAGAGTAACCTTTCGCTCTGTTTCTATTGGCTTTAGTTTGGCAATGTCGGCTTTTACCACTTTCAGCGCATCCTGTATTACAAGGCGATAATGTTGTTGTCGAGCTGCATAAAGTTCGGAAACAGGATTTTTCACATAGACACCCCAGACAATCCAGGCAAGTGCGTTTTCTTTTGAACCACACTTCTTGAGCAGAAAAGACTCAAGTGGCATTCCAAGCCCCGGTTTCGAAGCTCTATCAGCTTCGTCGAACTCTTGCGCCTTTTTCCAGTAAAAGTAAATTCGTCTTTGGGCGTAGTCCTGCTTATATCCATCGTGAATAATGGCAAGTAGCGTGTATGAAAAATCTAACTGCTCTGAATTGGTTGGCGGTCTGAACTCTTCGCTTGTTATCTTCTCATCGCTATAAAGGCAGTCGGGGAAGAACCATAAGTTCGCATTGCTTTTATTAGCAAGCTTCAAAAATGCTTTGATGTGCTTTCTGAAACATTCTGTAGCCTGTTTGGTTGCGCTGATTTGAGCAATTTCATCTACAACACCATTCAAAAACTCTGTGTAGTCCGCAATGTTACTCATTTTTCACTGTCTTTTTTTGGGCCGGTCCAGACAACAGCACCGAAAAGACATGTGAGCCGAAAACGTCGCTGCCGTCTGGATCGCTTGACCGGTAGCTTGCCGCTCGCCTTGGTTATCATCAAATACTCTCTGCTATTCTACCCACATTCTTATTGACTGCCAAGAACGCAGTCTAAAAAGTAACATTTGGCCCTGTTTTTCCTTGATTTGAAGCTATTCTTAAGTGTGGTGGTTTTGAGAAAAAGAATGGATTCCCGACTTAGCGGGAATGACTGTTGTCCAAGGACAACTGTCAAAAGTTTCTTTCGACGAAGCCGGTGTCGATTTTGCTTTTGGCAAAGAGGTTGTGTGAGATAATTTCGAGACAAGCAGGGATAGTGGTCTTAATCGGTTCGATAACAAATTCGGCCAAAGCCCTTTTCATAGTGGCAATGGCCTCGGTTCGTGTCCTTTGATGAACGACGAGCTTGGCAATCATCGAATCATACTTTGTCGAGACATCCCAGCCCTGGGAGATGTGGGAATCGACCCTGACGCCAGGACCGCCGGGCGGAATATACCGGGTAATTGTGCCGGGTGAAGGAGCAAAATTATTCTTTGGGTCTTCGGCGTTAATCCGGCATTCAATTGCTGCGCCTCTATGTTTTATCTTTCTCTGGCTTAAATCGATAGATTGTCCCGCGGCGATTTTTATCTGCCACTTAATCAAGTCGTGCCCGGTAACCATCTCGGTAACTGGGTGCTCAACCTGGATTCGCGTATTGACCTCAATAAAGTAAAACTTTTTATCCTTGTCCAGAAGGAACTCAACCGTTGCGGCATTGACATATTTGGCCTCTTTTATAATCCGCAAAGCAGCTTTGCAGAGCTCTTCCCTGTCGCGTTCATCGAAGACAGGGCAGGGTGATTCCTCAATCATCTTTTGATGTCTTCGTTGAATGGTGCAGTCTCTCTCAAAAAAGTGCACTGCATTTCCGTCGTTGTCGGCCAATACTTGCACCTCTACGTGGCGGGGTTCAAGCAAACACTTTTCCAGATACACACTGCCATTTCCGAAGGCGGCTTCTGCTTCGGCCTGCGCCGCTCCGAACGCAGAACGAAAGCTGATATCATTATGCGCAATTCTCATACCACGTCCTCCACCACCAGCGGCGGCCTTTACCATCACAGGGTAACCAATCTTATTTGCCAGTTTTAGTGCTTCGGACTCTTCTTTGATGGCACCATCGGAGCCGGGCACGACCTTTACTTTCGCCTTGCGCGCCAGTTTGCGAGCCTCGACCTTATTGCCGAGCAGCTGCATTGCTTCAACGGGAGGGCCTATAAAAGTTATGCCGCAGTCCCGGCATATCTGAGCAAAGTTGGAATTCTCAGCAAGAAAACCGTAACCAGGATGTATCGCCTCAACGTCGGTAATTTCGGCAGCACTTATGATTCGAGGAATATTGAGGTAACTTTGAGCTGCTTCCGGCGGGCCTATACAGATAGCTTCATCTGCAAATTGAAGGTATGGAGCACCTTTATCCGCATCGGAATAAACTGCCACCGCCTCGATGCCAAGCTCGTGACAGGCACGAATGATACGCAGTGCTATTTCACCACGATTTGCTATTAGAATTCTTGAAAACATTCTTCAATTTACTATTTGTTATTTACTATTGACTACTGCTTTCGGCGTCTCTACTTTCACTTTTACCTTCAATAATCAATAGAAAATAATCGATATTCAATTATCAGTCTGGCCTGACTTTAAAAAGGACCTGTCCATATTCTACTGCTTGGCCGTTAGTAACTGGTATTTCCACAATCGTTCCGCTGATTTCGGCTTTTATCTCGTTCATTACCTTCATCGCCTCGATTATACAAACGACCGTCTGCGGATTGACATGCGAGCCAACTTCAACGTAAGGTGTCGAATCAGGGCTTGCCGTTGCATAGAAAGTGCCGACGATGGGTGATTTTATCTCCAATAATTCCTCCTGCTTTTGTGGGGCTGAAGGTTGACTCAAAGCTTCTGCGGCTGCAGGCGCGGCGGGAACCCCACCAGCTTTTGGGGATTCCGGCACAGTAGTCATAGGCCCGCCAACTGCAGTGTAAGGCCCGGAACGCTTCAGAAAGATTTTGTCATCGCCATGTTTTATTTCGATCTCGAGCAGGTCGTTATCCTTCATTATTTCGATAAGTTCTTTTATTTTCTGCAAATCGGTATCTTTTCCCGCCATTTGCGTATCCTTTCTCACTTCTCACTAAAGAGCACAAGTCTTAAGTGCCCTTGTGCCGTTAAGTATAACCACAAAAGGTGCTTTTGCAAGCAATTTCCTGAAAGACACAGTGCAGCTGAAAGACGACTGAAATGGGTCCTTAATTATCCCCGCAAAAAGGCGTGTTTTGCGTCCCTGCAATCTACAAAATGAAAAACCAAGCCTACTAAAGGATTTCAAGGCCGACTATCGTAATATCGTCAACCTCAGACAGGTCAACTTTTTGATACTGTGCAAGCTCGTTGAGCTTATCCATCAACTCGACAATGGGTAAATCTTTGATTTCACAAAATTGTTCGCTGAAATGAAAGCCGGTTGAATCATTAAAATTGCCAATAAATGGCTCTGCTCCGTCGGAATACAACACAAGCTTATCCCCGGCTTGAAGCTGAATGGTCTGTTGGACATACTCGGCTTGTTTAAAGACTCCCAAAAGTGAGCCCCGGATTTCCAGTTGTTCCGGCTGCTGCTCGGCTCTGATAAGAATTGGATAGGGATGTCCGGCGCGACCATAGGTTAGCTGGAGCGTTTTTGTATTCAGCAGACAATAGCAACAGGTAGCAAACTGATATCCGGAAAGTTTCTGTGCAGCCATCCGCATATTGAGATTTTTCATAACTTCTGCCGGTGAGAATACTCGGTAATTACGGTCAATAGTCTCCCGCATAACCAGAGACTGCTTCAGGAAAATTGTCAAAAGTGCTGCCGGTATTCCGTGGCCGACGACATCAGCTACATAAAAACCGATGTGCTGCTCATCGATACGGATAATATTATAAATATCTCCTGAGACCCACTCGGCTGGCAAAAAAGCCGTAGCCCACTGAACTTCGTCGGTATTCGGCAGGGCAGACGGGAGGAAATCCTGCTGAACAAGTCCGGCTAAACGCAGCTGCTCTGCCAGGTTGTCCACCAGGGTGCCGGTCATACTAAGCTGCTCCGCCAGTTTATTTCTGTAAATCTTTTGCGTGTGTTTTGGTGGACCCGCAGGTTTTACTGCGATTCCGGGACTTCTTTTGCGATATGCAAGATTAACGCCGATTCTAACCCACAATTCATCTATGGAGACCGACTTCATTGTGCTGGTCATAGAAAAACTGGTCTCCACAGGAGCCAAAGAAAAACTTCTGACAGGAACGTCCACACGGCCGGTGAGAAGAATCACACCAATGTTCTCTATCTCAAGCGATTCTATGATTCGAGCCAGTTGCTGCTGCGATTTGTCTAAACTGTCTGTATCGATAATAACAGTTCCAACCAGGTCAAGCCGGTCGCGTATCCAAATAAACCTGTCTATAGGTAGTATTGTGAAAGAAAGTTTCTTTTGCCTAAAAAGACGCTTTATTTCATGCGGTATCTGTCCTTGACTTGTCAGGTACAGAACATCTGTGAAGCTTTTTATCACTTCGGTTGAACTCAGTAACTCTGCCTTTTCCATACTAAACCTTTTTTGTAGAGTTATAGGACGTCGAACAAATACCCTCTGGTTCTGTCAACCGGTTTTAGTCGTCGGAATTTAATCGAAAGACAGTTCACAATCTATAAGTTAATTTTCGGCTTGTTATGGATGCTACTTTGCTCTTTTATTGTGTTTTTCTGGTACTATCGAACAAGTGCTTAAGGTTTGTTTGTCGCGTCTGAAACCACGACTGGCCACCGATATATGCGGTGTTTCACCCAGCGAAGATTGCTGAGCCGATGCGAAGGATGGTTGCACCCTCTTCGACGGCGACTTCATAGTCCGAGCTCATACCCATACTGAGCTCGTTAAACTGCTGGCCAACAACCTTCTCGCCGCGCATCTCAATAAATAGCTCTTTTGCCCGAACAAAACAAGCTCTAACCGTATCTTTATTATGAGTGAGTGGCGCCATTGTCATCAGGCCAACAATCTTTAGATTTTGCAGGGACTCTATCTGCTCAGCAAGATGAATTGCTGCACCCACCGGAACACCGTATTTTTGTGGTTCGTTGGAGGTATTTACCTGTAAAAGTACCTTTGGTTGCAAATTTAGCTTGGCCGCTGAATCATTTATTTCCTCTGCCAGCCGAAGTGTATCAACTGAATGTATCAAAGAAGTCATAGGCAATACCTGGCGGACCTTATTACGCTGCAGATGTCCAATCATATGCCAGTTGATTTTCTCAGGCAAAGCCGAATTACCCTCCTGTTTTTGTAAAAACTCATCTACCTGAGCGGACACCTTTTTCAGTTGCTGAACTCTGTTTTCACCAAGGTCGGTGAAGCCCAGTTGAATGACTTTTTTTATGGCATCAAAGGTAGCTGATTTGGTTACAACGACGAGCTTTACCTCATCAGAATCTCTACCGACACGTGCACAGGTAGAGTCGATGGCATCTTTTACACATTTTATTCTTTCAGAGATTTTTATCATAAAACAGCGGTCAAGAATTAAAACCAAACATTCAATCTGTTGTAAAACAAAGACAGGTTTAAAATATCAATCTATGAGAGTTTTTGCCAGCACAAAAAAAAATTTAAGGCAAAAATTTTTGACGGATTCTTTTATCCCAAAGCAGATGCTCCTCAACCACAAAATCCTGTGCATGTTCAGCAGAGACTTCTTACTCAACGACAGATATATACCATTGTTATAGGGCTTTGTTAATAAAGATTTTCGTGAGAATGTCTTTAGTGGTCCTGGCTATTTTGGGTCCACAGGGACAGTATTTGGCGTTGTCATCGACAAACTCTCAAAATGACATCCTTCAAACTTATTGGACAGTAAATTTTTGCCAAAAAACACAAATATCCTGTACAGCTTGCCTCATGACCGCCATTCAGGTAGAATGCACAAAAAAATTAAAAAAAAACAATTTTTGACTTGCATTTTATTGCCTTATCCTGTATACTAAATGCGTAAAAATACGGATAAGGGGTAATGGCTGCGATGGAATTTTTTTGATTTTTAACTTGACAGATTTTCGGGGGAATTGTAATCTTTTGAAAATATTTCCTCAAGCGATGGTACAATACTGATTTTTAGCAGTTTAAGAACCTCGGCGAGGCAGTGTGGAACACCGGTCTCCCCCCCAGCCGGTCCCACCACCTCGCCTTTTTTATGCGCATACTCTCCTCAAGGTCGCTTTACCACGTCAACCTCAGCTTGCCGAGCGGGCAACTATCCCCGACCATCGCCTGTTAAGATAATGGATTGGAAGCAGACCGACGCAGCCCAGACTGCCTGGCGAAAAGTGCAAAAAGAAGGACAGAAATAAGCCCCAGCGAGCCGCCATAAATAAACGTCATACTTGGAGCAATGTTCCATAAAAATCCAGCTATTAAACTCGCTGGTAACGGCACCAAACCTATTGCAGTATGAAAAGTCCCCAAAGCAGTAGCTCTTAGCTGTTCTGAAGACAAATCAGACACATACGCCCTTTGGTTTCCATCAACTATTGCATAGACCATGCCATAAAGAGCAAATAAAACTATAAAGACTATCAACGAATCAAAAAAAGCAAACCCGAAGCAAGTCAAAGAAAACAGGAGGTAGCCAAAAAGAAGCACTTTCCTTCTTCCTATTCTGTCGGATAGTATGCCAAAAGGAATTGCAAGCACGGCATAGAAAGAGTTAAAGAGGATATATAAAAGTATAGCAAGAGCGGCTGATTCTTTCATCGGCATTATCGACATAAAGGCAGTCTTGGCCTTTAATATGAAAAACATATATGTGAAATTGGCCAAAGCGAATATAGTAGCCACCATAATGAACAACTTAAGGGATTTAGGCAATTCTTTCAAACTTATCCTCAAGCTAATCTTTTGCGGTTCCCTTTTTACTTCCTTTACAAAATAAAGTGGTGATAAGGAAAGAAACGCAACCAATGCAGCTATAAATATGATAGAGACAAAATCAAATCCCAAAAACCAGTATAAAATAAGAGCTACTATACTGCCGGAGATCGCACCAGAAGTATCCAATGCCCTATGAATTCCAAATCCTTTTCCTCTCTCTTTTGGCATAGAATCTGCGATAATTGCATCTCTTGGTGCGGTTCTCAGTCCTTTCCCAGCTCTTTCAAAACTGGCGAAGATTAATATGTGCTGCCATATCCTTGAGAACGACAGAAACAACTTAAAGGCGGCAGAAGTAAGGTAACCGGAGTAGATAAATACTTTCCTTTTTCCTATTTTGTCAGACCAGTATCCAGAAATAACTTTTAGAATGCTTGAGATACTATCCCTTAATCCCCCAATTAATCCAAGGGCCAAGCCGGCACCGCCCAAGGCCGTGATAAGCATCGGCAAAATTGGCATTATCATCTCGCTACTTAAATCATTCAAAAAGCTGACAATGCCCAAGAGAAGCACATTAGCACTAATCCGTTTCAGATATTTATTTTTCATTAAGTATATTCGCCCATAGTAATCAAGGTCGAGAGAGTGTCGCCTATTTTTGTCTTATTCTCCACGGATTTGGACGTATACTTTCCTGCTGCGAGGCCCGTCAAATTCACAAAAGAAAATTCCCTGCCAGGTGCCGAGCGATAGCGTCTTGTCTCTTACCAGGATTTGTTTGCTGCAGCCGATAAGAGAACTTTTACAATGTGCATCGGAATTGCCTTCGTAGTGCTGATAGCCAGGCCGATGATGAGGCACTAATTCCTCCAGAGTCAAAAGTAAATCGTGGATAACAGATGGGTCTGCGTTTTCATTTATGGTAATTGCTGCGGTTGTATGAGGACAATAGACAATTACATCGCCGTCAGTTATACCCGATTGATTTACAGCCGAGCTAACCTGGCCTGTAATGTCTATTAACTGGTTCCGCTTTTTAGTGCTTATACTGAAATCCGTCTGGACTATTTTCATTGGTTGCCCTTCTGTTACATTTGTTCGACAACTTCTATACCCAAAAGCTCGCTTAGGCCGTGCTTGATAGTCTTTGCGGTTAAATCACAGAGAAGTAGTCGGGTGGGTCTTTTATCCGGCCCGGCATCGAGGACAGGACAATTCTTATAAAAAACGCTGAACTTCTGGGCCAGTTCATACAGATATGCAGTTAAGTAATTAGGCCTGTAATCGGTAATAGTGTCCTGTATTGCCTCTGCGTAACGAATGAGCTGCTTGGCCAAATCCAGCTCAGCCGGCTCGGTTAGCGACATCGCCTTTAATCCGGCGATTTCTTTATCAACATCAATCTTTCTGTCCCGTCCCTTTTGTTTAATTGACTGCACTCTGGCATAAGCGTATTGCATATATGGAGCGGTATTTCCATCCATCGCCAGCATCTTGTCAAAGCTGAAGACATAGTCACTGGTTCTGTTGTTAGAGAAATCTGCATATTTGACAGCCCCGATTCCGACGGCCTTTGCGATTTCAGCTTTTCTCTCCGCCGAAAGGTCAGGATTTTTTTCTTCGACAATTGCCTTTGCTCGTTCTACAGCTTCATCAAGCAGGTCTTTTAGTTTTACATTCTCGCCTTCGCGTGTCTTTAATGGCTTGCCGTTTTCACCTAATACACTGCCAAATGTAACATGAACAAAGTCCGTCCTCTGTCCTCCGTCCTCCGTCTTCTGTCTTCTGTCCCACCCAGCCATTCTTGCCACTGCAAAGAGCATCTCGAAATGCAGTTTCTGACGGGCATCTGTAACGTATATAATGCTATCTGCCTTTAATTTCTCAACGCGATATTTTAATGCCGCCAAGTCCGTCGTCGCATAAAGATACGCACCATCGGATTTCTGGATAATAAACGGCAGCGGCTCACCCTCTTTATTCTTAAAACCTTCTGGAAACACGCATATAGCGTCCTGAGATTTTTCAGCGATATTGCGATCCAACAACTCCGCAACAACATCCTCCAGCATATCTTTATAGAAACTCTCGCCACGAATGTCTTTTTCTTTGAATATCCCTCCCAGCAAATCATATATCCCAAAACACACCCTCAAAGTTTTTTCTCTTTCATGTTTCCACAAAGATATCTCTTTCTCTCCTCCTTCTTGCAGTCTTCTGGTAGTCTCATGCACCTCCTCATCAACTACAGAATCAGTCGGTATAAGTGCAGAAATTTGCTGGTAGTCCTTTTCTGACACGTCTATATCTTGAGCTTGCTGGGGTGAATTTCTCTTCATAGCAGCATATACAACTATCCCTATTTGCATTCCCCAGTCGCCGATGTGGTTCTGGCGGATGATATTGTGGCCGAAAAAGCCCAGAATTCGGCAGATACAATCGCCAATAATTGTGCTTCGCAAATGGCCAACGTGCATCTCTTTGGCGATATTTGGCCCTGAAAAATCAACGACAATTGTTTTCGGATGTGTGGCTTTATCTATTCCCAGCCGGTTTTGAGTATCAGTGGCAATTTCAAGTAATTTCTTTGCAACAAAATCGGGTTTTAATCGCAAATTTATAAAACCCGGTCCGGCTACCTCCCAATTCTCACAGATGTCACCTAAGTCCACTTCATTAATAATCGCTTTGGCGGTAACAACTGGGTCTGCCTTTATTATCTTCGCCAATGCCATTACACCGTTGGCCTGGTAATCACCGAACTTGGCGTCAGTAGAAAGTGTTACCATAGCCGGGCAATGGACTTGGCCATGCCTTACGGCAATACCAGCGCTATGTGAGTATTGCTTCATTGCATCGGATATGCGTTTTTCAAGTTCGTTCTTAACTGGCTTCATCCGATTTTCAATAATCATTAATCATTTATCAATCTTCAATCTTTTAGCATCGCCCCAGAGCAGCTCCAAATCGTAGTAGTCCCGATATTCGCTGTCAAAGATATGTATTACGACATCGATAAAGTCGAGCAAAATCCATCGTGCCTGTTCATAGCCGGCCCGGCCAAAAAGCGACAAGCCCCTCGATTTTGCTTCCTGGCAGATTTCATCAGCAACGGTGCGCATCTGTCTGCCGCTTGTGCCTGTTACGATAACAAAGTAATCTGTGGCAGGCGATATGCCCCGCAAATCCATAACCACAATATCACTACAATGCCGACCTTCTGCTATGTTAGCTGCAGCCAGCGCAAATGCCTTTGCTATCGCAATCCGCTTTTTTGCCAAATTCTCTGTCCTCGGATTCAATAAAAAAGAGGTGGCCGATTCGACCACCCCAATAGATTAC
>CAYTTK010000034.1:0-20536 GCA_964440735.1 uncultured Pirellulales bacterium | reverse complement strand
GAGCCGCCGTGGCTCGGTCTCCCAGATAGCGGCAGCGAACGGCCCGTTGGCCTTTGTGAGCAGCTCAACGCCGTGGGCTTCCCACAGGTGCAGCAGCAACTGAGATTGGGTGGGGCCGCGGGAATCGTAGCCTCTTCTGCGCGACGCATCGTTCAGTGGCGCAGTGCCAAACAGCTCTCCGACGAGCACGGAGCAGACCGTTTCTTCCTGGTTCCACGCCGTGGCCGTGGGATCGTCTTTGCCCCCGTCGCACGTGCAGACACCAACAGCCCAGCCGGCGCCATCGCCGAGCCACTTGGTCCTCTGATGTGCCAGCACCCCGCGCCTAGCGGAAAGCTGCGCTTGAACCACGCTGGCGTTAGACCCAATTGCGCCCAATATGCCCTTCATGTGCTCCTTGGGAGGCGGCCATTCATGAGAGGTCCATCCTTGTGTGTCTACGTTCTACAGGATCCTCTCACTCCAGGTGGTCCGACTTCCGGCGGGCACGTCAGTAGCTTGGTACACGCAGCCCGTTGCCTTGCTGGGCAGGTTCCGCTTCTGCGGACGAAGTCAGCATATGCTTTACATCTCACGCATCGCGTCGCCTCAGGCACTGTCGTCAGACGAGCTGCCCCCCCCCGGCTGTTCCCCGAAGAGGACCGTCTCAACCTGGGGCATTATCACCTCAGGCGAGTGGTGTCGCCGCAAGTAATCGCGGGTTGCTTCCAGGTAGTCGCGAGTGTTCTCACAAGCCACTTCTACAGCTGATACTAGTTCGTCAGCATCACGACAATGGAAACCGATATCATACGCCGAGATCACGCCATCGGGATCAAAGGTCGAAACCACGGGGCGCCCATGGCTCCAGCTTTGTAGGAATGTGTTTGGGAAGCCTTCGATGGTGGAGGTGCAAAGGTACGCCGAAGCGCGAGCGTAGTACTTGTCTATCTCCCGAAACGGCACGAAACCCAAGAAGTCGACGTTCGAGATCCTCTGTGCGCGGCTTTCCACTTCGTCGTAGAACCCGCAATCATCATCGGCTGGACCTCCTGCCATCACGAAGCGAATCTCTGGCAGAGCCTCAGCTACATCCAGGAACATATGAGGCCTTTTCAGTGGCCGCATGGTCGCTGCCCAGAATACCTCGGCGGGATCGGCTGGAGCACTGGCCTCTGAATCACCCAGGGCCCAGATATTGCGGATCAGGACTGAATCGCGGCCGTGCCGCTGCCGCAACAGCTTCTGCTGGTCACGTGTCTGCGCGACAATGGCGTCAGCATGTCTCAGGCCGTAACGGGCAAGCCAGCGCTCATGCGCAGCGAGACGCGAGTCCCGCGGATCGTCGCAGAGAGGATCGGTGATCGAAGCGAGCCAAAGGACGAACCTGCGGCTGTCACTACGACACCGCCAGGCGAGCAGGGCATTCTGCCAGCCTACGCCCATCTGCAAGTAGACGTCAGCATCGCCTCGAGCTATCAGGTGCCAGTTGGTTGGCACAGTGTGAGTAAGGAACCGCAACCCCGGCAAGCCGCCGGCCGGAGAGGCAGCACTCAGGAGGCGAATGCCGTCGTCAGTAGCTCTTTCAGTATCGTTCCTGCTGTCATAGAGCGCAAACGTCACCGGCCAACCACGCTGACGCAGTCGTCGGGCGATCTCGCTTAGCTGCAACTCCGCGCCCCCGGCACGATCGCATCCTGCGCCCAGCAGCATCTGAGGCACTGCTGCACCGGTGTGCAGGATGCACAAGCTAGGCATTGAGGCGCGGCTTCTCCGTGTCTTCTGCATCCGGGCATCCCGGGCTTTCGCCATTTGCGAGCTCGAGCAAGAATGCATTCAGTTTGTCAACGACTGCGCCAAGGGAATGATGGGCTGCACAATAGTCGTAAGCCCGCAGGCCAAGCTGTTGCTGGAGTTCAGGGCTCGACACTAGTTCGCGTATCCTATCGGCGATGGACGGTGCATCTGTGCAATAGTAGCCGAGGCCATGGGTGCGAATGGCCTGGTCCGGGTCACAAGTCGCCACAACGGGAGTGCCGGTACTCCAGGCTTGCAGGAATACGTTAGGAAACCCTTCCTCGTGACCGTCGGACGTGCTCACCAGAGCGCATGCCCTTTCAAAGAGCCGCTTCGTGTCACTAAAGGGCACGAAGCCGAGGAAGTCTACGTTCGGGAGCTGGTTCGCCCGTGCTTGTACCGTTTGATACAGGTCACCGTGAGCTTCCACTCTCCCGCCAGCCATAACGAATCGCACGTCGGGCATTCGGGCAGCAACGTCGAGCAACATGCCGGGTCTTTTCTTGGGCTGCATTGAGCCTACCCAAAGCACGTATTCACCCGGATCGTCTTTGGGCGTACCATCTTCCCAGGGGACCGCATTAGGCACCACAAAGCCGCTTCGTCCAACATGCTTGCGCAGCAGCTCCTGCTGGTCATTGGTTTGCGCTATCACTGCGTGAGCGGCGCGGATGCCATACCAAGCTGACAACCGTTCTATCGCGGGCAAACGCGAGAGCCAAGGAACACCGTACGACGCGTCGGCATTCTTCCCGAACCAGAATACATATCGGCGTCGCCTCAGCTTGGCATAGGCAGCGAGCACGCCAGCTTGCCCAGTCAGACCACGTGACACGTAGATGTCCGCATCAACCTCCTCCAATGAGCGCCAGAATTCTCGCAGCGCGCGGAGCGTGTGACCGACGAGAACTCCTGATCCCCGGTTGGAGTAGGCTCGCAGCAAGTGAAACCCATTGCGCCCCTGCATGCTTCTTTCTTGTCCATGATCCCCCACCAGGAAAGATATCTCCCAACCTCTCTCGCTGAGGGCTCGGCCCATCAGACACAATTGGAGCTCGGCGCCGCCCATGGCCCCCGGGCCGTTCGAGGTCAGAAGGTTGACCATCGCTGGACTGGTGACGACGAAGCAGACTGACCTACGTGAGCCTTGTCGCTGACTGCCAATAGCCATCTTGCCCACATATGCCAAGAAGCAACGGGTTTTGCACGTGCCACTGCAAGGGACAAAGCATGTCTTGGTTCGGCAGGTGTTCTTTCCGCAGGTGCTACGGGCCTGGCTTCGCTTCCGTAAAGGCGCCAGGATGCGTTGTCAACAAACCATAGAACAACCACAATACCGACATCGCCTCGGGCATCATGTAGATGTTCTGGTAGTACCCGATGGCCCCAAGCGCGATGAGACTGGCCAGCATAGATACGACGAGTCCGTCATCCACGCGAGCGGTGCCGTTGGCTCTGCGCCAGATAAGAGACACGCCTCGCACCAATCCAGCAAGTAGCCCCGCAAGGAGCAGTGCCCCGACGGCGCCCAACTCGACCAGCACCGCAAGCCACACGTTATGTAGCTTGGACCCTCTCGCGATCTCCCGAACTGTCCCCTCCCGCTCCCCCCACGCGATGATTGCTTCTTCCGTGCCGTGTGCGCCCGAGAACTCGCCAGACCGTGCCCACCCGATGCCGAAGATCGGATTCCAGTCCGATGACTTCAAGAGATTTATGGCTGCAGTTCGGTAGGCATACCGAGACTCGTCGGTTTGCCTGAACCGGTCGAGGAGTCCGCCCCCTGCCTTCCCCACTGACCAAGGAACGTAAAGGGCCGCTAGGACGCCCAGGATAGCGAGGGTGGTGCGCCTCAATCTCGGAGAGAGCAAACAGGCTACTATCGCAGCTAAGCTGGCAGCTATTCCAGCTCTTTCCATAGTATAGGTGTTAGCAGCCAACACTGCTATCAAGGCAGCTCCCCAGCCAACCTTCTTCCGCCGTTCGCGGCTCGAAGCCATCGCATAGACGAACAAGGAAGGCCACAGAGCAAGATGCGCAGAGGCGTTCCACATAAACGGGAACGGCCCTTTGGCGGGTTTGACTCCTTGCATGGTGCCTCTTTGCACATGATAAACCGGGCTACTGCCCGCGGCGCTTTCTCTAATCATGAGCACGGACTGCATACTTATCGCAATCAGGAGGATGACAACCAGACGGCGGACGTCCGCGTAACTCAGGCGCATGAACCGGACCGCGAAATACAGCAATGCCGGCAACCCCATTGCGTTCCCGAACCATTTCCAGCGCATTCCGCCGGGCGTAACGAACATGCCGACGACTCCCCACAGGATGAAGCCGGGTACCAGGAGATCTGTGAGTCGAGGGGCTAGACGCTCGTGATCGGCTTCCTTCAGAGTCTGCAACAGTGCGCCTACCAGGACCGCAGGTGCCAGAAACTGCAACGCATTGGGAATGAAGTACCCGAATAACTCATCCTCACACGGAATGAAAGCGAACTGGGCTACGGTCACTACGAGGGCCCAGTATGGTGACCAGAGCGCCAGTAGTACTACACCTATCGCCATTGGCAACAGGACTGCAGTTGTTGCGCCGGTTCCAACCAACAGCAAACCTATGGCTATGGCGAAGCACGCTCCGACCCCCATCAAGACCAGCGGGGTTACGGAGGTCCCGGTGAATGCGGTTCTTATTCGCTCGGTCTGACTACGCGCCACCTACCCATGCTCCTTCGGCGCGGCGACCATCAAGCTATGCGGGCGGCAGAACGGTTGAGTGTACCGGCAACGCGTCTCACCAGTCTGGAGGGCACCAGTCTGACGAGCAAGTCAGTGTCGTCCTCCTCCAGTCTTCCTGTCAAGGCAGCGATGTAGCCCGCAATCCCGACCGTGATGGCCACAGGCATTGACCACAATCCGGGAATGACTGCCATGCATATCAACGTCAGCACAGCCAGCAGCACATTTGCCACCCCGGACAACCACACAGCTTGAGGGTCATACTCAGGGGTGAATATCTGCCTGAGCAGGACTAGTGCCAACGCCGCCTGCACTATGAACGCAAGAGTCTGCGCGAGTGGCACTCCTATCGCGCCCAGCCAGAGGACGAACAGAGCGCTCAATCCCACGCTGGTGAGGCCACTCGCCGCGTCGAGAGCTGTCAAATGCCACCGGTTTGCGAACACCTTGACATGAGCTCGGTGCAGGCCCGCAATTGTCTCGAAGAAAAGGGCTAAGCACAGTAAACTCAAGATCGGAGCAGCTGCAGGATAGTTGTCTCCCGCGTAAAGGGTAATGACTGCCGGAGCAGTGACGGCCAGGCCCACGTGGCAAGGCAGCAATCCCAGCAGCAAATACCGCGAAGAGCGTGTGAAGCCCGCTTCGATTCTGGACTTGGCCTGACCCCGTTGTTCAGACAACTTGGGCTCTATGGCCTCTATGACAGCCACATTGAGATTCCGCAGGTAGTCGGCTAGTTTCCTAGCCACGTAATAGCCCGCTAGACTCGCTGGCGTGGTAAGAGCTCCCACAATCAGGTAGTCAAGGCGACTTGTACCGAGATTCGCTAACGCAGCCCCGTAGAACGGCAAAGCCTGCCTCATTACCTGCGCCGGGCGATGGGGCCGTCCCCACGCTGTAACATACGGGACAAGAGCGATGATCGCTGCTGCCACAGCTCCAAACGGTACGACAGAGAGGGCCACAATGGCGCCCTCAATGCCTGTCAACATGTAGAGGACGACCGCAAGAGAAGGCCTACATATCTGCGATATCAGGCGGATCGTCGCTGCTGCACCGAACTCCTGAACGGCGTACAAAGCCCGCTCCATATGCTTGTGCATCGCCGTCAGCAAAACCGCGGGACCTAGCATACGAACTAGAACCGCATCGAGTTCATTGTGCAGCAACAGACTGGTGACTTGCTCTGCCGCAAGCATGAACATGCCAGTGAACAGCAAGGTAGCGGCCGCATTGATTATCAGCGCAGTCCGCAATAGAGCCCCTGCCTCGCTGGGTTTACTGTCGTGCAAGAACCCCGGAACCAATCGCACAAGCAAGTCACCGAGGCCGAGACCGCCGAGCACCTGCACGATCGCAGCCAGAGTAATACAGACCGGCCACAGCGAGAGTTCTGCGCTAGGCAGATTCCGGGCCAGCCAAGCCGAGAACACAACCGCGAATAACCCGCCTGCGAGCTGTGAGCCCCAAAGCTTGGCGGCATCTTTCACTGTCCGCTCGGCTCTTGACACGTGGTCGTCCCTCGTGCGCCCTATTCAGGGGTTTGGACCGTTTCCCCGTACTGCCGCGCATACTCCGAAAGCGTCTGCTTCTTGACCGACGGGAAGTCCGAGATCAGGGCGAAAAACCGGTCCAACACTTCCCAGACTCGCTCCTGGTCGGCAACATTCCGTATCTCAGGGCTGCCGCCCGCTATTAGCTCACTTGAGTGGAAGGCCATGTTGATCACTGGTTCGCCTTGCGAGATCAATTGGCGGCACAGGGAGGTGATAGAGCCGATCTGGTGCACCGCCGGGTTGAGGGTGACGAGTTCGGCCAATCCGAGCCTGCGACATGCTCGACGGACGTTTCGCTGGGCAAACCCCTCGTCATTCAACAAGCTGGCCAGTTCCCTGCGCCCGTAGACCCTGACCAGGAGACCTAGCACCCGCGCAGAAATCGGTACCTCCAGTATCCCTCGTTGGCCTGGTCTCTCAACGGCGTTCGCCGCAGGGCGATAAGGCCTGGTGGGGGCCCGCAAGAAACTAGGCCCTCCCTTGCCGCCGGGCCCGCCTTGCTGGTGCACCCAGGAGCGAAACGGTGTCACCGAGCTATCCACGATGTAGTGGTTCGCCTCCAAGAGGTCAAGCCCATATGCGTCAATGCCCCAGCGCCCGGCCCGATGAGAAGTCATTGGCGTTTGAAAGACCTGCTCAAGATGCTGCGTCAAGTTCAAGACCTTCTCGGCTTGCATGTCGCGGGGATAATCATAAAGGTACGGATGGCAGCACTCGCCGCTATCCAGTGGCGGATAGAAAGGAGGTGTCCGCCAGCCATGCATGTGTGCTCCGATCTCACACTTTGCGTGCTTTGCGAGTTGCCTCAGTATCGTCAGGGCTGTCCTGTCAGCCGCCACATCATGGGTAACGAGATAGGTAGGCTTAACTCCGTACCGGTCGCAGAGCGACTGAAACTTGGGCAACACGCCAATACTGGTATACGTCGGCACTGCGGCTGGTCCCCACTCGTTGTCTGCTTCGGTGTCTAGGCTTACGATGAAGGCGCAAGTAGTGTTGTTATTCTGACGCTTGGCATCCGTGGCAGCCAACAAGGCGTGTTCCCTTCTCTCGATCAACGGACAATCCTCTTGTTGGTACGTAGCCTGCCCATGGCGCTGGTGGTTGGGCGTTCCCGGCCTCGAAGCCACAGACGGGCGCGGGAAGCAATAGGTTGCCTTTACCCACCTTGCTTGCGTAGGACCATCACTACTTGATCACCCGCTAGGGAACGAACGGGCAGTCTGCACAGGAATTCCGTGCGCGCGCTTAGCCAGTCGTCGCTGCTGACAAGCCATTTCCGCAGCGGGTGGGGAATCAGCCGTGAGTTGCAGTAGGCGACGCTCACCACCTCGTAACCCGCTGCTCGTGCGATATCCATCCACCGCGGTGCTGAGAATCGGTGGGGGAGCTCGCCACCAATGCCAATTCGGGTATCCGGTTCAGTGTTCAGCTTCAGCACTCGCCTCACCGCGGTCCGCATGAGCCAGTGCAAGCATCTGCTGTGGGCGCACAAAGAACGGCCATTCGGCACTGTCACCACGACCAATCCGTCCGGAACGAGTACTCGCCGAAATTCGCGCATGACTGTCGAGGGCTGAGGCACATATTCCAACACACCCATTGCCACGATAGTGTCCGCGAACCCATCTGGGAAACACAGCTTGCTCGCATCGCAAGCTATACACCAAACATCCTCGGTCACGTCCTTGCGCTGCGCCATGCGTAGCATCTCAACGGACAAGTCCACGGCGACATAGGTCGCGCCACGACTCATCAGTTGGTCCGCCAAGAGAGCCGGGCCCGCTCCCACATCAACTATGATGCCGCGTTCCGACGGAAGTGCTCGCAGAACATGTTCCTGTTGCACCTGGTACGCGTGCGATCCCTTGCGTTCCCCGGCGTAGCGCTGTGCCTCGTGGTCAAACGCAGTCCTTACTTGCTGTAGGAAGGAATGCTGCTGGCCTGTTCCCATTGTTGGCTCCGCCTAGAGCCAGGATGTTGGGGCTTCATCCTTGATCTATGGGCTGAGGGAGAGCGTACCCAGTCTGGACTTCCGAAGCATACGCTACGCATTTCGTCGGACAAAGCCGTTCCGACTCAGAAGACTGGCCAGTTCCCTTTGCCCGTGGAATCCCGTCAGGAGACCTAACACGCGGACAGATACCGGTATTTCCAGTATGTCTCGTTCGCCCCGCCTCTCGACATCGTCTATCGCAGGGCGATAAAGCCTGGTTGGCGCTTGCAGGAAACTAGGTCCCCGCTTACCCCCCGGGTCTCCTTTGTGATCGGCCCAAGACCGTAACGGGGCTACTGAGCTGTCCACCAGGTAGTTGTTCGCCTGCAGCAAGCTGAGGCCCCGGGCATCGATTCCCCACCGCCCTGCGCGGTGGGAAGTTATTGCCACTCCGAAAGTCTCCGCAAGATGCTCAGTCAAGACCCCAAGCTTCTGAGCTTGAACATCGAGGGGGTAGTCATAAAGGCACGGGTGGCAGGAGGAGTCGCTGTCTAGTGGCGGATAAAACGGAGGCGTCCGCCAAGCATGCATATGTGCACCGATTTCGCAGTTGCCCTCTTCCAGGAGTTCCAACAGCACACTCGAACTGTTGCTATCAGCAGCAGCATCGTACGTGACCAAGTAGGTGGGCTTGATCCCGTATCGGTCGCAAAGCCGTTGAAAGGCAGGTAGAACTTGGATACTGTCGTAGGTTGGCCGACTCGGTCGTGCCCATTCGTTGTCTGCTTCAACGTCAATTGTCACCAGGAAAACTGTGCCTGGGCACCCATTCACACTGCTAGACATCGCCATGCCCTCCCGCAGCTATCCGGCCCCACCGAAGAACCGCCTGATCGCTGGCCAGCGTATCGTTCTCTTGACGGAGTCCTTCATTCCCCGCAACCACAGACGGGAGCCTACGCGAGCTAGATTGCCCCCCGCTTTTTCGAAGACCGTGAGGTCAAGTAAGGTGTGCTCACTGCAGAAGTACTGATACATGTAGTCGTGGCTGCTGAGCCAGTCGAAGTGCGTCACACCAATGTCTATGCAGTCCTCGATGAATCGCGCCAAGAGCACGACCCCCACACGATCCCTAGCGAAGTCTGGCGCGAGTCCAGACTCGAGAACGAAGCAGGTTCCGTTCTGAAGCAGTGCGATGCGGCCGGCCACTGGCTGGCGATCCAGATACAGCAGGTGCGCACGAAGAGCATTGACTTCGAATAGGAAACGAGCTGTTTCGTGGAAACATGACCTCATGCCCGGCGCTAGCCAGGCGCTGTCGCCGCCCTTGGCCCGGTGCCTGCGAGTGTTGAGCTCATGGATCGTCCTGAGGAAATAGGGCAAATCCTCTGAGTTTTCACATACCTCGTGGCGCACGGTTGCGTACCTAGCGTTCAGCTTCTTCTCTTGGTGCCGTAGGTAGCTGCGCTTGTTGGCGTTCGGCACGGCGTCAATGAAGTCCGTCATGGAACTTGGGAGGGGACCGTGAACAGCGACGCCGTGCCTTTCTAGTATGACGGCCATGCCCTCAGAATCGGTGAGGGGGCAAAGCACGTGTCGGTACGCTTCGTCTTTGCGCACACGCCATAGTCTGATAAGCTGCCAATCACTGCTCATTTCCCACAGACAGCTAACCATGGCACCCAGTACGGGCTCTTGCAGCTCCGGCTCCACGACAAACGTGAAGTACTGCCCTCTGGGACCTTCTTCGCCGGATCCCACGAAGGCCAGGATTCTGCGATCACACTTGCCGTTTTCCGTGAATCCCAGCATCATTGGGGCAAGCCCAACCAGACGGCCCTGTGCGTCTCGGACAGTGATCAAGCGTAGCTGCTTATTTTGGCCGTAATACTCCCACCAGGGATACAGCCATTCCCACATCATGAAGGGAGAGTAGACCTTGGCTCTGGACATCAGGTCGGTCCATTCACTGCGCAGGTCACGGAACGCCTCGGTCGTCGTGAGAACGTCGGTTGTGAGAGTGTCCTCAGCACGGCCTGATTGGTCCTCTTCTTCCTCCGCCAACGCTTCTTCTATCTCTTTGATGCGCCTCGAAACATCTCGGTTCTCCTCGATCAACTGCGCTGGGTCTCGGCCCTCTTTCTTTGCCCGCCCGATGCTGGAGTTTAGCTCGTGCTGTCGTTCTTCGAGCCGTTCTTTCTCTCCGACCAGCGCTTCCCGCTCGCCTCCGGCTGTCGAAGCTTCATTTTGTTCCGACGACACCGCAGGTCTCATGGGCCCACCTCCAGTCGGGCTCGCCCTGATCACGAAAGCGGAGTCTCGACGCACTGCGTGCATGAAGCGGGCAGATGCGATGCCACGGAGGCTGTTGCGAAACTCAGCGCGAGGCCGGCCTGCTTCGTCCGCGTTCTCATCCCCTCCAGGTTCGTCCCCAAGTGCAGTGCGTCGTAGATCAGGCCGAACCTGTCCCGCTCAATGCACATGTCGTCGGCATGAAAGGCAGTAACTAGGGTAGCGTGGCCAAGTCGCTCGGCTTCGCGTATCTTCGCCATGAGCAACCGCGCGAATATGGCGGGGCGCGTCGTGACATAGGCCTTGAGGGGGTCTTGCACGCTTTTCGCGCTGCGCAAGACCTGGCTGAGTCCCTTGAATCCGCTCGCGTTGGCCAAGCGGCGTGCGAAGGCGCCCGCCGCCAGCAAAGGCGATCTAAAGACCGACATTGGCAGTTCCAGCACGTCGAGCGCTGTGCCATGCCCATCCGCCCCCGTTCGGAAATCGAGGACGGACGGATGGTAGGGATACTCCGGCGTGCCTCGCCAATCAACATGGCAGTTGAACATACTGCCCCACTTGTCAGGCCTGCCGGCAGTGTAGCGGCCGGGGATCGCAGAGAAGTCCACTCTGATGCCCAGGTCATTGAGTTGCTGCATTGTCACGTTGTTGTGGAACTCCCACCCCATGCGGCTGGTGGTCGGTGCGTGCCCCATGCGATCAGATAGCGCCCGGTGTCCCTCTCGCAGGCATCGTCTGATCCAGTCCTCGTCCTCGATCTCCTGATACCAACAGGCCTCCTGCTCATGCCAGCGCCAGAGGTGGGGATGCCAAGCGATCTCGTCGCCGCACCTCGCCAAGTGTTCCCACAGGTCGGAGAACTCGCTGTACGCCCACGCACAGTCTCCGTAGATCTCCTGCATCTGCAAGTCCGAGCGTACACACCATGTTATCCTGGCCGGATTCCCAAAATCATCCCGCACGCCATCCGCGATCTCTCGCGCCCTCCGGATGCCCTCGCGCACACCACGCCATCGCAGGGGCGCCCTCGTATCGTACCTGGTGCCCCCGTACTGTGGCCGGTCTGGGTCGCAGTCGCACCCAATGACCACATCAAGCAGACCGCCGTCTTTCTTGTGCTCACTCATGCCCGGCCTCAATTAGCTCCCCAAACAACTCCAACAGTCGGTCGCAGTGCGCTTGCGATGAGTACTTGCCCGCCAGTTGCTTCGCGCCCGCGAGGCCCATCTTTCCTCGCGATTCCGAGTCGTGGAGCAGCAGGTTCATTTGCTGGGCAAGGTCTTCCGGCTCTTGCGGCTCGAACAGCAGGCCACATCCGTCAGAGATCTGCTCCGGTATCCCGCCGATATTGCTTCCTATCACGGGCTTGCTGTGAGCGAAACTCTCCAGTATTGCCATAGGACTATTGTCGTACCAGCGGGAGGGGACCACCGTGAATAAACACCGTTCGATCAGGTCGTCCAGTGCCGCTCGTTCCTGGAAGCCCACAAACTCGACGTTCGACAGACTAAGACCGGCGCACAACTGTTCCAGCTCGCCCTGGGTACCGTCCACGTCACTCCCGGCGATCACCAATCTCGCATCGCCGTCAACCATGGACATGGCGCGAATTAGCGTATCGATGCCTTTCTCGGGGGCCACCCGCCCGAAGTAGAGGATGTGGTCAGCTTCGGCCGTCTGCTGCGTGCTCTTGACCTGTCCTGGGTAGAAGCTAGGCAGGTGCACTATTCTGTCGGCGTCATAACCCGCCCTTATCATCATATCTCGAAGGAAGGCCGAGGGCGTTATGAACAGGTCCACGTTCTCGTAGATGTGCAGCCATTTGTGCGCGTACATGGACGCGACGCGGGCCGCCGTAGCTGATAGCGATCCCTTCAAGCATCGGTGTCGCAGGGCCCGCTTATAGCCGCCTTCCAGGCACTCCGTGCAAACATGGCCGTCGCGAAGGAAGTGCAATTCCGCGCACATGATATTGAAGTCCGGCACTCGCATGACGATCGGAAGTTGCCGCTTGGCGCAAGCATGGATTACGCTCGGGGATATGTAGTTGTAGATGTTGTGCACGTAGGCGATATCTGGGTGCGTGTCATCAATCAATCTCAAAGCCTTGCTGCGCGCCTCGAAGGAGTAGGTGGCTCGCCCCAGCAGCTTCAGCATCGCCAACGGCGAGAGCTTCATATGCTTGTAGTGAGTCTGGTCGGCCCCTAGCGGCGGGGAGACGAAGTACTGGGAATAGCTGTCCACCTCGGTCTGCTCGTAGGCCACGGTGAACGGCACCCACTCGTGCCCGCGCCGCTCGAGCTCGTCAATGAGCGCGAACAGGTAGGTCGCGGTGCCTCCGCCTCGGAAGAAGTACTTGTGAGCGAGCAATATCCTCATTTGCCCGCCCTCACTGGAGCTTCGGCCGCTGCCTCGCGCCAGAATAGCAGTGGCTCTAGGTCGCGCTTCTTCAGCTCGCCCAGGCCTGTCAACATCAGCAGGTAAAGCCCGCTCAACCCCGCAAGCTGGAGCAGCACCAATGCCCCCTGCGCCGGCACGAGCAGGCCGATGCCGTAGACGACCCCGGCGGCGATCAAGGTCCGTAGCACCACCAGCGGCGAGACGAGCACCCTGAACTGCCGCCACGTCAGCCACAGCATGACAGCGGCCGCCAGGCCACCCGTTATCGCGGTCGCGGTCGCCGCGCCGACGAGCCCATATCTCGGCACCAGCGTCAGGTTCAGCGCGATGTTGATTGGCAGCATGGGCGCGAGGGCTGCGAGCACCGTTCCTGGCCGCCCGGCTGCCACCAGAACCGTGTTGCCGACGTAGCGCATCCCCAAGGCAAGTGCCCCGGCCAGCAGGATAAGGAGCGGCGCCGCGGCGGGCGCGTATGCGTGGCCGAATACCAGGGAGATTACCTCTTTGCCGGAGCAGGCGATGATGGCGATCATAGGCGCTATGACGATGACCACGAACCGCGCCGATTCTCTTATCAGCTCTTCAATGGACTGGCGGTTATTGCGCTTGATGGCTCCTGTGAGGGTCGGGAACATGGCGCCGACTACGGCGAACGGCACCATCATCGCCGCCTGACAGCCGTACCTGGCTACGCCATAGTGACCGGCGGCTTCTACACTTGGCATGATGGCTTTGACGCACCAGAGGTCCATCCCCAGCATGAGTTGATCTATCACCGCGAGCCCGAGAAGCGGCAGCCCGAACACGATCAGCTCGCGAGCCGGATAGGTGGATTTGGGCAGGCCGATCCCGTTGAACGCCCAGGCGGTGGCAAGTCCCACTACCGATGCCCCTATGCTCCCCAGTATCGCTCCCTTAACCGACAGCCCCAGCGCCACCAGCCCACAGACCAGGATCACCTTCCCGACCCAGTAGACGGACAGTGACAGCGCTCTCACGCCATAGCGTCGCCGGCCGTTGAGTATGGCGTTGTGCAACCCCCAGAGCACCCAAAGGGGGATGTCCACAGCCATTAGCCTTACGTACGGGGTGAGGCCGGGCTCACCGACAGCCGCGGCAATGGTCGGGGCCCCAAGCAGGCAGGCGCCCATCAGGCCCAGAGTCCATGCCAAGTTAGCGCGCAGCGCCGCTCCAGCGACGCCCTGCCAGTTAGTCCCGGCCCGTGCTACTGCCCGGGACGCTGCGCTGGCCAACAGGCTCTGCCCGGCCAGCTCACACCACATGATCACTGAGGTGACGATGGCTAGCACCCCGTACAACTCCGGGCGTAGCGCCCGGGCCAGGAAGATATGCAACACAGCCCCTGCTGCGAGCGCTACCGGGACAGCGAGCGCCATCGTGACGGTGCCTCTGGCCGTCGCGCGTAGTCGCTGGCCACCTTCCTCCGTTGTCTTCATCTTCGGCTGAATAGTCATTGGAGTGTCCGGGACACACTGCTGCAGCGCTACACTACGCTGTAAAGCGAACAGACCGCGCGTCGTGCGGGCGCTGGAGGCTGAGCTGCCGGGAATCCGATCGAGAGGGCGCTGATGGGCGTGAAGTACCTCGCCAGCTGCGCCATTTCGACCAAGCGAGTGTATGCTGAGCGATCGCGTTTGGCTTCATGAGGTCCGAACTTATGCCAACATGCTCCCAGCCCCAAGTCATGCGCGCGCAACAGCATGTTCTCTATAGCAACGGCACCATCCAAATAAGGGACATACTTGCGCTCATCCCGACCGTAGCTGCGCACGTCTACGAATACCATGATTATGGCCTGGGCGGATGCTGCGTGCTGCTCGAGGAGGCTGTGCAGCAATGCCTTGGCTTCTGCTGACCTGACCACAAGAAAGTACCAGGGCTGTCGGTTCCCCGACGAGGGAGCCCATCTGGCCGCATCGATGAGCTGCCTTACAAGGTCATCATCCACGCGAGCCTGCGACCACTTTCTCACGCTGCGGCGCTCTCTAATCACTGTTACGAGGTCCACGTATCTGGGCCTCCCCTCTCTCCACAACGCCCTCGCCGTGCTTCAAGATCTGGTGAGCCCATGCCATCGAGGGGTCTTCAGCGATCGCCGGCATCTTATCCGCGGCATTCAGGAGCCTTGTAAGATGTGCCAACTGCAGTTTCAGGTGTGCTTGAGCCAAAACGCCACGCTTCTGCGGTCCATTATTGGCATCGCGGACGGCCATGATCTCCTTGTCGAGAATGTGTGCAAGGTGCCGGCATCGACTTGAGAGCACCAGCGGGCACCACCCCCCAGGCCTGGAGAATCTCACGGCACAATACAGATTCGCGAAACCGAGAGCAGCACGCAACTTCTTGAGCAAGGTCCCCTCGTTCCCCTCGATACCAACTCAACGGATTGGCCCTGTTTGCTGCCGCACACCGCTCACCCTATGCTCCGATGCATGCCTTTCGTGTTGGTATCATCAGATCGCATCACTAACCTGCGTCAAACCCCAGCCCGTGAATCCGTCAACCTGCAAGCGCCTCCCGAGGCGTCTGTATATGCATTAGCTGTCTTGCAGGAGTTCGGCTACGTGGCATATGACCACGTACCTGTGTTCCTGCAGCCCCCTGAGTCGCTCCAGCAGGCGTCGCCGGATTGCTATCCTTTCAGTGATCACTTGATTAAGCTTAGCGTGCAAGATGTCGTTGTCGACGGGATCCGCGGTCAAGCAAAAGCCGTTCTGGCCAAACTGCTGCATTACGCCTGAGAGTTTCTGATCGTAGTACTTGTTCAACGACAGCGCGATCGTAGGCACACCAGAGGTCAAGGCAAACACTGCAAAATGATACCGCATGCCGATGGCCGCGAGCCCAAGTCCTATCAGTGCCTTCAATACATCGTCGCGCTCCTCTGCAGTTACGACGACGGTTCTCGGAGTGTTCTTCATCAAACGAGACACTTGACGGGCCGCAACGCGATCATCATAACGAGGCTTCGAGAGGTATTGCATGGGCACAAATACGACTTGCCCATTGTGCTCGCTTATGAAAACGTCGCAGACACTAGCCAATGCTGAGAAGACCGGCAGCGGCCGGGCCGTCTGTCCAAAGCGCACATTCACCATGAGGAGAGGCCCGCACGTATCAATTCCATAGTCCTCACACGTCCGTTCTAGAGCCCCTTGCTCTGCCGCTGGCAGGAAGGCTGCGTCGTCGACAGTACTGAGCGTGCGCGGACCAACGACCTCCAATTCTCGAAGGCACTTCTCTGACCTCGCAGGATCTCTCAACGTGATCAGCGTCGGCTTGGAAAGCGCCTCCCTGGCGATGCGTCTGTCGAGCTCGTTGGTGAAGGGCCCAATTCCCTGGCCAGACACCACTATGGGCTTGCCGAAGGTCTCTGCAAGATGATACGTGCATGCCTTGGCGCGCAACTCATTGGGAAACCAGCTAGTCAGGTTCCCTCCTCCCACGTTCAGTACCACGTCGCATCGCGATAGACAGTCCAGCAGCCGGTACAGTGCACTAGAGTGCCTAAGAGACGATGCTCCCAGAAGGAAAGAGCGCGCGCTTCGAGCCAAAGCACGGGACCATAAGCGATAGTGCAACGACGGTGACAGCTTGCTCATCCCCCGGCTAGTCAGTGACTGTCGCCAGACAGTCTGAACCGAGGGCACTGCCGGAATACCGTGCAAGCGTGTCGTGTGTTCCGGGTTATCGGAAACGGCGACAATGGAAACCCGGGGGATCTTCTCGCGTAGCATCACAAGGTTAGACGAGAGCATCGCCTCATCGCCGACGTCCGCATATCCGTAGCCGCCAAGGGTCACAACTGTGCGGCCCATCAGTGCGCCCTCCTCGTACCCGTCAGACAGACGTGGTCCCCTCGTGCGGCTCGCCACGGCTTCCGAACTCGCCCCCAGACGTATCCCCCGACCTTGGCCACGTTGACAGGTACGTTCAGCAGATGGAATTCATCAAGCCCGGTCGGCTGCAGGCCACGGCCGACAGTCACCTTCGAAGCTGAGTACCCGAAGGCTTTCTTGAGTACCCAAGACCAGGTAGCCTCGCGACTCGTTACTCGATGATAGACGAGTGCGTCGGGCAGATACACCAGCGTGTACCCGGCCTCACGCACGCGGTGGCACATGTCCAGGTCCTCATGGGCTACCAAACGCTCTCCGCTTCGTCCCAGCGCCACATCGAAGCCACCAGTGTCCTCCAGAGCCGACTTCCTGAACGACATGTTCGCGCCGACCAGGAGGTGCGAGGAATTCGTCCGCGGCCTGAACCGGCCAAGGTACGCCATGGCCTGCTCTGACCGCTGGATCAAGGCCGACTGCTTTCCGAGAAACAGCACCTCCCGCGATCCACCTACGCCACCGATGGTCTCGTCCTCTGCAAACCCGTTTGCGAGCATCGCGAGCCAGTGAGGCGGCGCATTGATGTCGTCGTCAGTGAAGGCGATGAGCGGTGCCCGGCTCGCCTCAATGCCCGCGTTTCTGGCATAGCTCAGCCCCTGGCACCCCTCGAACACGTACCGCAGGTTAGCGTGTTCTCTCTGCCAAGCCATCACAACGCCGGCTGTCTCATCATCACTGTTGTTGTCCACGACAATGATCTCGTAGTTCGGGTGATCCTGCGCAACGAGGTGCCGCAACGTCTCAGGGAGCCGCTCCGCGCCATTGTAGGTGCAAATGACGACCGAGATGTTTGGATGTGCGTGCATTCGTGGCATCAGCAGCCTCCCCCAGTCCCGGATAGCAGCCCCTGCCTGAGCCCCGAGTGCCACCATTGCAGACCTCTGAGTATGTGCGAAGCGTGTCGCAGTGCCCTCAGCCCCATCTTCGGATGCGCAGCAGCCAGTCGCATCGCTACCCTCGCCAGCTTGTAGGCCGCCAGCATGGCCGGTGCGCCCCGAACGCGCAGCAGGCGCGCCCCGGGCAGCCCTTCGTGGGCCGTGCGGCTCCATACGAATGCCCGGCCCAGCCTCTCCTGGTGGGCCTCCACCAGGTCCCACGCATCACGACTGTGATGCACCACGCGCGCCGGCCGGACCAACCGAAGACGCCCGCCGTTGCCCGTGAGCTTGTAACAGAAGACCGTGTCTTCGCCTGGAAAGAAACCCGTGTCGAAGGCTCCTGCCCGCTGGAAATCCTCGCGTGTCGTCGCCAGATTGCAGGTGGGCCCCGCCCGCAAGTAGCGGCGCCGCGCGCCGGGCAGGAACTCGCTGAACTCAAGGATGCGATCCACGAACGCCGCGGGCTTCTCATCAGGAGGCCCATCTATCGTCCCTACCGCACCCACCACGCCGTCTCCGTCAAGCCCGCCAACCAGGTGCTCGAGCCACGCGCACGTCGGCTCGCAGTCGGCATCAGTGAAGGCGATGACTTCCCCCTTGGCCTGCTCGACGCCGATGTTCCTGGCCCCGCCCGGCAGCGTCTTCTCTGGCAGATGAATCAGCTTCACCTGCGGGAACTCTTCCCGAATGATAGCCGGCGTCTCGTCATCAGAGCTATCCACGACAATGACTTCCTCCGCTGGCTGCGTCTGATCCAGCACCGCCCGCAGGCAGTCCCGGATCGTCCTCGCCGAGTTGTACGACGGAATCACGACCGACACCGTCATTCGGCGCCCCCCTTGCTCGAAGCGACACTGGCTGCAACAGCCGGTTCTGTGCCAGGCGCGCGGACAGCCTCATCGTACACCCGCTCATGCGCCCGCAACTGCCCGGCACTCGAGAAGCGCTCCTTGACGTCTGCCAGTGCCCGCTCGGCCATCTGCCGCGAGTGCTGGCCGTCACGAAGCACGCCGACCATCGCCCTCGCAAGGCTGTCCGACTCGCCAGGCGGGACCAACGCGCCGGTGCTCCCATTCTCAACGATCTCGGGTATGCCACCGGTGTCGCTGGCCACGATCGGCAGCCCCGAGGCCATCGCCTCGATGAGCACAATACCGAACCCCTCGTTCAGCGACGGCAGGACGAAGAGGTCGGCCTGGCGCATGAGTTCGGGTATCTCCTCGTGCCGGCGCGCGCCCGCAAAGGTGATGGCATCATCTACGCCCAGCGCCTCCGCCTGCGCCCGCAGTCTCTGCTCCTCGGAGCCTTCGCCCACCAGAGTGAGGTGCACATCAGGCACCCGGTCCCTCACCGCAGGCAGCGCCTCGATGAGGTAGTTCAGTCCCTTTTCGGGCGAGAGCCGCCCGACCCAGAGCAGTTCATGGCCATTCTCGCGGTGCTGCGCGGGCCGGAACCTGTCCGTGTCTACGCCGTTGTGGATAACCGTGACACGCCTGCACGGAATCCCCAGCCCGATGACCTTCCCGGCCAGCGCCTCGCTCACGGCGATGATCCGGTCCGCCCGTCTGAGAGCCCAGCGCGTCACCGCAACATGCGGCCCGCGCTCCGGCAGCTCGTTGATGTCGCTTCCGTGCGTGGTGATGACCAGTGGAACACGCCACAGCGCCTTGGCCCACGCCCCGATGACCCCCGAGAATGTCCAATGCGCGTGGATCACATCGCAGCCACGGCACATGGCGAGCGCGGCCGCCACGTAAGCCGTGGCAAACTGCGGCACCAGCGCCTTCGCCCAACGTTTCCGCGCGAGGTTCGCTGGTATCCCCGCCCCGTATCCGATGGCCTCCAGGCTGCTCGGCAGGGCGTAGAGGAAGCGCCGTACCTCGATGCCGTTCATCATCTCCCGGCGCGCTGCTCCGGGCGCATGCGGCGCCAGCACGCGCACCTGATGCCCATCATCCGCCATGGCTCGCGCCAGGTCGTAGACGAAGGTCCCTGACGTGTGCCCCTCCCGCAGCGGAAACGAAGTTGTCAGCATCGCGATCTTCATGCTCGTTCCCAGCGCGTTTGCTCAGCGCATCCTTGCCAGTATGCTCGCCGGTTTGTCCTTGCTCTCGTGTGTCTCTGGCTCCCCGTTAGCCTGAAGCTCTCGCACCCTGCTTAGCGTATCCTGCATTAGCTTGCGGTTTGCGGCGATCAAGTCGGCGACGAGCCCGACTACGAACGCCTGCATGCTGAGCATCATCAGCAGACCCGAGATGATCACCGACTGCACGTGCCCCGTGCCCTGGCCAGTGAAGTAGAAGTAGAGATACCGTCCACCCAGGGCCAGGCCCAGGGCGAACAGCACAACTGCGATGGTGCTGAAGAAAGCGAGCGGCCGATACAATGTGTATATCCGCCCGATGGTGCCGAGCGACCGCGCGATGTAGTGAGGGATGCTCTTGAACAGACGCGACTGCCGGGTCTTGCGGTTGGTCTGGATGGGCACTTCCGCGACGCTCATACCGCTGCGACCGGCTTGGATCAGCGTCTCGTGCGTGTAGGTGAAGTCCGAGACCACGGTCAGCCTCATCGCTGCCTGGCGGCTGTAGGCACGGAACCCGCTGGTGGCGTCCGACACTTGCGTGGCCGATACCTTCCGCACCAGCCAACTTCCCAGCCGCTGTAGCCGCTTCTTCAGCCACGAGAAATCCTCTATCTGGTCAATCGGCCTGGCCCCCACTACCACGTCGGCCTCTCCCGCGATGATGGGATGCACCAGGTCAGCTATGCACGCACCGCGATACTGATTGTCGCCGTCCGTGTTGACGACAATGTCTGCCCCGAGCCGCAACGCCTCATCGAGCCCTGCATTGAACGCCGCGGCGAGCCCCTTATTTTGCGCGAAGCTGATGACATGGTCAGCCCCAGCTTGGAGCGCCCTCGCCACGGTGGCATCCTCGGAGCCGTCGTCAATGATGAGCACTTCTACGCTATCCACGCCGGGAATGTAGCGCGGAATATCGCGCACGGTCTGCGTGATCGTCTCTTCCTCGTTGTAGCA
>CAYTTK010000033.1:4730-20697 GCA_964440735.1 uncultured Pirellulales bacterium | reverse complement strand
TGTTATTCGTCGCCTGGAAAAACTCCTCGCGGCCTAAAATCGGTCAGTTTGAGTAGTTAAATGTTTCTTGCATCAATATTTTGTGTCTCTTTTAATGGTAGATTGGCCTGGCCCGGATTACATAACTAAAGAAGAACTTTCCTTATGGAAGGTACGAAGTACCCTCTTAATCCTATTTCAAAAAAATTTTGGGTCTCAAGATAGATTTGCAGACTTATCTTGAAATATTGTCAAACGAGGGTCTATTGAATTTCGTAAACAGTCCCATCTGGTAATTTAGCCACCAGCTTAAGTTTAAACTCTGAGTTTAGTTCCTCAAGATTATATAGCTGCGTACGCCAGTGTTGTCTATAAAACCAGACGAGATAATTTTTCCTGTTCGAGGATATTTGATTTTTAAAGTCCTCAAGCCCAAACCTTCTGTTAGGGATTATATCAGCATTGACACCGGCCAAGAAAACCAGCGCATATGGTTCGTTACTAAAAATCTGCCCGTCTAATGGATACCTTTTAATCCAATTCACAAGCGGCGACGTTCGCCAAAGGGTTGAATTACAACCCGGAACTCCGTATTCTGCATAAGATGCAATTTGTTGCCTTACCAAGGGTAGCGGGTAAAATACCAGCCATAAACCACAAAGTGCGGTAATAACCAAATGACCCGCCCACTCCTTCTTAAAAACTGCTCCTAACAATTTTCCGACTGCCTCAAGTCCTATTAACAAAAACAAGATAATAAAGACATATACTGATGAATAAATCCTGGCGTCGGCATCTGCATTGGCGTATACGGAAGCGATAGTAGTGAAAACACTATAGGTGACGATAAGAACCACAGCAGTTTTTACAAACATCGTATCGCCGAACTGTTTTTTGCCAAATTTACGATTCCTTAAAATTACAGCTGCCACCATCAAACCTATCAAGGCACCCATTATCACCAACCTCAATGCCAAAGAAATCTTATCTGTTATGAACCAGGGCGTGAGTGAGTCTAAGGTTTTAGTTATTTCCTGAAGAAAAGTAGTATCCAAGCAGAGGTAGTACTCTGCGACGGTTAAGGCGACGAGTTTGTTCCGCAGGAACCACAGACCAAGGGGGACACAAGAAGTTGCTCCAAATATTGTTGAATATTTTAATTTATCCCTCCATTTAGTTTTTTGCATAAGCAAAAAAATCATAGCTACGCCTGCCATTACTATTGCAATTCCTACATACCTCTGAAGACCGGCTAAAGCTGTGTAAACACCAGCGATTATGAGGGATTTAAGGCGGCCGTTCTTAAGAAATTTTGTCATATTGAGCATAAATAGAATAACTAACAAAGCAAACAACGGTTCCGTCCAGGCAAACACGCTTATCTGCAGCATAGTAGCCGATATAAGTACACTTGCGGAGCCAATTATGATTAACAATGGCGATTTTATTTTCCTTGCAAAGACTATACCTGAGCAAATAACTACCAAGGAGAAGCTGAGGGCATTTATAATTCTGGCCCCCTCAAGCGGTTTGAACCCAATCAGGCTTAGCAAGGCAATCAGCGAGGGAAATAGCGGCGGCCAGTGTGTGTAAGGTTTGCCATCGTAATTGTAATATCCATTCCCTTTCGTAAGGTTTTCAGCGGTGTTTATGTAATAGAAGGCATCAGTGCTTATACCAGGACCGTAGAGGGTGGTACTCTTAAGTACTATAGAAATGGCTATGATGCCGCATATTGCCAGGAGTATATATACAATAATATTAGTATGTTTTTTTTTATACGGCTTTGCCTTATTCATCGCTATTTAGCCCTATCGACGATCATACTTCCCGACCATCTTTTCTGTTTATTTAGTGGCTGTTACCCAGCTATTCATAAACATTTCAAAATGCCCAAACTTTATTTTTTCTTTTTGGAAATTTGCCTTTTGTAGAATAGATAAAATATCAGAATGTTTGTAGTTTCCCTTGTGGTCTTTGATTTCTACATCGCTTATTAAACGAATTTTTGCTAAAAATCTTAATAACCGGTCGGTCCAAAAAGCAGGTGTTGTCATAATGTACACTCCACCGGGCTTTAATATTCTATGAATTTCTCTATGTATTTTAACCAAACTTCCGGGTTCAATATGCTCAAATACGGCAAGTGCACTTGTAACATTGAAAAAGTCATCTTGAAAAGGAAGTCTTTCTTCATTTTCAAAATCGTGATTAATAAGAGTAATTTCCTGAACTTTTTTATACACTTTATCGGATTGAACCATTTTGTCCATTCCGTATTTTTCTGAAAAGTCAACAGTAGTTAGAAAAAGAGGATAGGAACCACAACCGATATCCAATATTCGTTCTTTTTGATGGACTGATTTTATCTGTTTCTTAGCTATTTTATACCTCTGCTTTGCCAGGAACATATCGAGGGGACCGTACCCTCTAACTGTATGCGATGCTGCCATAGTTATTGAATCGTTTCTTTTGTTACCTGTTTTTTCCGGGTAAGAACATTATGTAATTCCAACAATCTCCAGTTAAGCACGTGAAGTAATATCCCAAGAAAAGTAAACCCGGCAGAAAGAATCACTAGGCCTGTTGCCAAGATTGCAAGAGGAAAGTGACGAACGTGATGATTAGGGTCGGTAAGATAGTCGTGTACCGGTAGAATACCGGCCATAAGTCCTAAAATCAGAAACAATAATCCCAAGCTGCCAAAGAAGGTCAAAGGTTTGAATGACCGAAAAAGAGTAAATATTTTCCACAGGACACGAGAGCCGTCGCGCAAGGTGTCCAGCTTACTTGTGCTGCCAGCAGGACGACATTTATAGGGGACTTGAACTTCGGTAATCTTCATCCTGTAGTATAGCATATTGATGGTCATTTCAGTTTCAACTTCGAAGCCACTTGAGATCACAGGAATACGTTCTACAACACGCCTATTAAATACTCGGTATCCACTCATAATATCTGTAAGCTGAACCCCCCCCATCCAGTTTACTAACCGACGAATAAGATTATTGCCAAAAATGTGGAGCGGACGGAACGACTTCTCTGCATATTCTGTAAGCCTTGCTCCAACGACCATATCAGCGTCACCAGCCATAAGCGGTTCGAGAAGTTTGTTGGCATAATCAGCAGGGTAAGTATCGTCTCCGTCGACCATCACATAAAAATCCGTGTCGATTCTGCTAAATATGTTCTCGACAACAAAACCCTTGCCCCTGCGAGGCTCGTTTATTACCTTAGCACCGTGTTGAGTTGCTATAGTTGCTGTTGCATCCGTAGAACAATTATCAAAAACGTAAATAACCGCTGAAGCAAGCTCCCGTCGAAAGTCATCGATGACCTTTCCGATTGTAACCTCCTCGTTATGGCATGGAATAACAACGGCTATCTTCGATTCCTGGATGGTTTTCATAAGTCGTTTCTCCCGAGATTTCGTGATTCATATAATGTTACAGGTCAGATTATACCTGTTAGCTTTGCAGAGGGCAATTTGTGTTTTCTCAAATGTTGGTTGCCGGCTGAGGGATTTTTGGTATGATATAGTCAAGGAATTTATCCGTCTGAGGCGGATAAAAGAGATTGCTCTTTGTTTTGTGGATATGAGGATACCGCAGGAGAAAAGAGCTTTGCTTTTTATGACTATCCCAGCTTTTAATAAGGCTGGCATTAAGGTTGTCAGTTTCGGCCGAAACAGAGGGCTTGAGGCTGCATTCAGCTATGCTTGGCAAAGGTTTGGAAAGTGCTGTCAAGAACTGACCTGGGCTGCATCGGTGCTGAAAGAAATGATGTGTTAGAGTTTTGAATACAATCGCAGAACCAAAAGGAATCAGATATGATTCACTTCATCGTTGGCACTAAAGCCCAGTTTATAAAAATGGCCCCTGTTATGATAGAGATGCGAAATCGCAATATCCCCTTTCGTTACATCGATTCGGGTCAACACGCAGAATTAACAAGGTCATTGCGCAAAGTCTTCGGCCTAAAGGAACCAGATATCAATCTTTACAACACGAACAAGGACATTGTCTCCATCACCGGCGCTGTGAGCTGGAGCTTAAAACTCATCTGGTCGAAGTGGTTCAGACAAAAGTGGCTTCGAGAACATGTATTCTGCGGAGGAGGAATTTGTTTGATTCACGGAGATACCCTGAGCACACTGCTGGGGATGAAAATGGCCAGAACTGCGGGATTGAAAATTGGCCATGTGGAAGCGGGTCTTCGAAGTTATTGTATGTGGCATCCATTTCCTGAAGAGCTGATTCGAATATACTGCATGAAACGATGTGACATTCTATTTGCTCCATCCGAAGAGGCACAAAACAACTTAAAAGCTATGAATGTACGGGGTTGTGTGATAAAGGTAAATGGAAATACGATAGTAGATGCACTACGGCTGATGGAAGGAGTTCCTGCAACAATCAAGATACCTGAGGGGCCTTTCGCCTTGGCCACATGTCACCGTTTAGAGACCATAACCCGTCGCAAGAGGCTTGAACACGTCGTCTATTTACTCAACCGGGTTTCCCAACAGATAAAAGTTGTCTTTGTTACTCATAAACCGACACGTCAGTACCTCAAGCGTTTTTCTCTGGCAGATAAGCTCAATCCCGGAATTTGTATGTTGGGTATGCAGGAGTATATGAACTTCACAGCCCTTTTAAGGTCAGCCAAGATAGTCCTTACAGATGGAGGTAGCATCCAGGAAGAGTGTGCCTATCTTAATAAGCCCTGCCTTATATTGCGGAAGAAAACTGAGCGGCCGGATGGCTTAGGCAAGAATGCAATTCTTTGGGGTTTTAACGATTCCACCACAGATGAATTTCTGGCAAAAGCAGACTCGCTTTCAGCAGGTCCGTGTGATTGGCCTCGGCCATCAGCCGAGATTGTCGATACTCTTGTTGCGCATGGAGATAGTTGGTGAAAAGAATACTACGTATTAAATTAACTGAACGTTATCGTCCAAATATACGCTATAGCAATATGTCAGAAATTACATATATGGGAAAATTATCCAATGACTTCGTCGCCTGCAATAAGCAAGTTTAGCTTGATGAAATAATCTTATCAAAAAGGTAGAAATGTTTATAAAAAAACGGGCTTATTTTGATACTCTCAGACTTGATATTATTGACCTCGTTGACACGGGAAATAATAAGATTCTTGACATTGGCTGTGGGACAGGTAGGACATCCGGATTATTAAAGGAAAAAGGAAAAGCCATAGAAACTGTCGGAATTGAAAAGGATTCTGAGGCTGCTAAAGCAGCCAAAGAGATTATGGATTATGTTATATGTGAAGACATAGAACACTTTGAAATGCCCTTTGATAAAAAATATTTTGATTACATAATATTAGGAGATATTCTGGAGCATTTATATGACCCATGGATGTTGGTAGATAAATTGGTGGATTTTTTAAAAGTTGATGGCTATATGATTGCAAGCGTTCCAAACGTCAGAAATATTTTGGTTATATATAATTTACTGCTTAGAAAAGATTGGCGATATGCAGACCATGATGTGCTGGATGATACTCATCTCCGGTTTTTCACAAAAAAAAGTGCGAGGAGATTGTTTAGTCCCGAATATTTTATGATTGAAAGTATTGAGCCATCCTTTAAGCATAAAGTTAACCATACCTGTAATCTGATAAATAAATTAACTCTGGGCTTATTTGAGGATTTAATGACACTTCAATATCTGATTAAAGCCAGGCGGTATAAATAATTGCAGGTAAGTGTAATATCCGCTTTTTTAAATTGTAGAAACAGATGCCGTTCATTTTTTGAAAAATAAACGTATGAAAAAGAGACCGCTGGAACCATTGGTAGCCATAGTAGTTGTAAACTGGAATGGTCTCAAGGATACGGTCGAATGTTTAGACTCTTTGGCAAAGATATCTTACATTAATTATCAAATAATCATAGTAGACAACGGTTCAAAAGACAATGAAGCAGAACGAATCAAAGAGCAACATTCTCAAATCATCTTAATTGCTAACCAGCGTAACGAAGGTTTTGTCCGCGCAGTCAATCAGGGCATTGAAAAATCGCTATCGTTGCAAGCAGATTATGTTTTGCTTCTAAACAACGATACCGTGGTTGCACCTGATTTTCTGCAGCATCTGGTCGAATACGCGGAGAGTTCTGAAAAAACGGTCTTGGGTCCCAAAATTTTGTATGCAGGAACCACAACAATCCAAAATTTGGGTGGCAAATTGATGCCGATTATAGGGGGAGGAGTTAACATCGGCAAAAGAAAATCAAGTGCAGACTTTCAGAAAATCTCTTTGCCTGATTTTTTGAGTGGTTGCGCAATGTTTATACCGAAAGAAGCAATAGAACAAGTAGGTTTGTTTGACCCGGTTTATTTTGCGTATTTCGAAGATGCCGACTGGAGCTTTAGAGCGAAAAAAGCTGGTTATAAACTTATTATCTTGCCCAAAAGTATTATTTGGCATAAACATTCAGGGAGTTTGAAAAAGACTCCGGAAAAAAAGCTTTATTATCTTGGGCGTAACAGCATTATTTTTGCCAGGAAGAATTTACATGGTTTGACAAAGATAATCTGGTTAGCTGGTTCGATAGTCATGGCCTGCTTATTTTTGTTCTTGCTCGGCTATGACCGTAAAGTTCGACTGGCCCGATGGAAAGGGATGAAAGAAGGTTTCGCGATAAAAAGACTTTGTAACAAAGAGTATGGATAATCGTAGGTAAAAAGCGGATAGAAAATGGTCAAATTGCTTTGTAGATATACATTCTATATTCAGCGCGGTATTGGTGTTTTGGGAATTAAATCGTGACTAAATGGCTTAAGAATATTCTGGGCTTGGTGATAATGGGCTTTTTGTTGTGGTATCTGGCCAAGCACTGGGAGCAGCTAAAAGCGTTGTTGAAGTTGGGGCCAAAACAGCTTGTCGGGATATATTCTATATGGTTCTTGGCAGCCTTAGTCAGCGGACGGGTAGTGCAGCACCTGCTGATGGCCCTGAGGATTGAGACCAGCTTTTGGAACATGGTTTGGCTGCAGAATGCAACGTCGCTGCTTAACTATGTCCCGATGAAATTCGGCACACTCTTCCGGGCGAATTATTTAAAACGCCACTACGGCCTTGCCTACACACATTTTGCAACCTTTTTTATGTACCTAACATTTCTGATGACCGCAACAGCAGCAGTGGCTGGCCTGACAGTTTTGCTGGTGATCTTTGGGCTGAAGGGATACGAAAACAGAATTTTGGCGGTAGTATTTGCGATAACGATTATATGTTCCATTCTTTTTCTGCTGGTGCCGCTGCCTGTCCCCAAGGGACAAGGGTGGCTGAGCACCGTAGTAAGGAATTTTCTTTCGGGCCGAGGCCGGATATCGCAGGCAAAAAAAGCGGTTTTCACCACCGTGATACTGCTGGCCGTTAATTTATTGCTTTCCGCTGTGAAACTGGCGGTGATTTATCGCAGTGTAGGTGTAAAAATTCACCCTGGCGGCTATCTCATCTTGGGGGCCTTGGATTTCGTGGTTCTATTCATCGGCTTTACTCCAGGGGCATTGGGGATAAGGGAGCTTGTGTTAAGCCTGGCTGCAACTGTGTTTGGAATACCTTTGCAGGTAGGTGTGCTTTCAGTAATGATAGACAGGGCCATAGCGGTAAGTTACACATTTACCGTTGGCGGCATTTGTGCAATATGGTTCTGGCATAAATCCCCGGCGGATTTCAAAGAGCAACAGAGAAACCTCCTCGTACAATAAAACAACTACAATAGTGATATCCATTTTGTATCTCGTATTCCTGTTTTCGCAGATGTAAATTCGGTCTCGATATGAGGAGGTGATGTCCCGCTTTATCAGGAACCAGGACCTTGGCTATTCAGGTCAAAAATACGATACGGAAACATAGGAGCTTGGTTTTTCCCGCCGGGGTCGGGGGGAATGTCAATCATCTTGTATCGCTGTTGCAATTCGTTATTTAGTTTTATCAGTTGTTCTGTCGTTTTTTTATCATAATAGTATCTCGGCATCAAATAGTAAGGAAACCTGCCGGTCTGGGCATACTTTTGAATCTCGGGGAGCGTAGTGGCCTTAACAACCTCGCGGTCAAGATACCAGGCGATTTCCGGGCGGTAATGCGACCCTTTTGCCTTGTGCTGTTGGACTTTTAAGCTCTCGAAGCTCAACAGCATCTTGTCTGGTAGGATATGCTCGTTTAACATCGTAAAAAGTTTGACCTTTTCAGGTGAGAAGTGAGTGATGCTGTAATAGTGGTTCAGCCCTTTTGCACAGCTGATAGTAATTATAAGAAGCAGTGCCACTGTGGCTATTTTTGCGAACAACGGGCGAATCCTTTCTAAGATGTTGGCGAGAAGCATAGTCCCCTGAGCGGCTGCGACGGCAACCGGCAGCATAAGGGGACGTTCCCAGGTCTGGTGCATCCAGAGACACCCTTTTAATAAAAACAACTGAAATATAGCAGGCATTATGAAGAACCAGAAATGAGGGAATCGCCTCGCTGTTTTTGCCGGAGGTTTATTTTTAGTATCTTCCATAAACACGAACAATTGGCCGAATGTCAGATACACTATCGCTATTATCAAAATCGGCAGTGAGAAGTTTGTAACTGCATATTCCCAGAGTTGGGCGAACCATTTGCCCCAATCATGCTTTTGAATTTCACCCGAGCCGGCTCGCCACTTAAAAAGCTCAAGTATTCTTTGCAAATCCCAGCCGTGAGCTGTTGCCATAATCGCGAGATTCAGAATTAAACTGGATAGTGGAGCAATAACTAATATTGCCAGTATGACTGCCTCTGGGAATTGCCGGCGGCGAATGCACCTGAAAACATAGTGCACACCAATAGCCATTGCAAAGAAAAGAAATTCCCAACTTATTTGCAAGCCAAGGAACAGACCGGCTGCCAAACCCCATTTGTGTGTCGCCTTGGGCTCCAGCTTATCTTTTAATCCTCTTATCAGAACCAGATAACACCAGATAGTCCAAAAAGTTAATGGGTAAAGCCACATATTGACACCAAAGTAGCCGATGAGCGGAAATAAACAGAAGAAAAGACCAGCCAGTAACGCAGTCTTTTCATCCAACAATCCCCGCAGGAGCTTAAGGAGAAGTAATAATGCTGCTACAGTTGTTATCAAGTTTCCCGCACGAAGAGCCCACCTGTTGATACCAAAAGCGGCCATAAAAGCTGCGTTGAGCAGGCCGGGAAGTTGTGGGTGGCTAAGATAGTGTGACGGATTTTTTATTGGTGGGTCACCGACAGCCCAGGTGTAAAGGCCCTTTGTGTATCCAAAGCCATATTTCACTTGAACTCTGGCCAGCCATGGTCCGTGTGCGTCGGCCCAACTGTGCAGGCCTGTAAAGTGCCGGTTAATGTCCCGTGCCATTATCGATATAAGCAAAATACAGAGCAAGCACCCAAAAACCCAGAAATAACCGTTTATCCTGTCTTTTCCCAGAGGATTTATATCTTTCATTTCGGTTTCCTCAAATTAATCTTCATCTGGTCTTTTATGGTCCCACTCGTTATGGCTTAGACCCTGCCGTAGTCCCCGGACGAGATACCACTTTGCCACCTCGACGGATGAGGATACGGAAGAGAAAGCGCTGCTTACCGGGGAAGCGCATAAGGCCGCGGTCAGGGTTTTCAGGCAGTGGCCTATACCATTTTTCTATCCATGTTAGCAGCGGATGGTCGGGTGGCACCTGAGCGTAAAGCATATTGATTACGCATATCTCTGGTTTTTCACGTTCGAGGTCCTCAAGAGCCCTTGCTGTGTGCTTTTCGGCCAATGGATTGTTCACCATGTCGGTGGACCATATAACTCCGGTTGGCGGACGACGCTTGGACCAGAAATACATTTCAGGCGTTATGCCCAAAACGTAGAATGTTTCGTCCGGTTCGAGAAGTTTATCGACCTCAATTGCAACTTGCTTGGAGAATATATATTGAGGGCCCTGCTTATATACCGACCATTGGTCGGCAGAAAATTTATATTGAGGCAGGACAATCGAAAGCAGAAGAATCAACCCTACTGCTCCGATTATACCACGAGCCAGTGTCAAGCTGATTTTGCCTCTGGGACCGATTGTGGTCAGGACCCAGCCGGTGCCAACTACGAGAGGACCAAGCCAGAGTTGATAATAATGCCCATAGAATCTGCCGGGAAGGGCCACGGCGAAAGGCGCAGCAAGAAAAAATCCGAGCAGCAGCAGCCAGTGTCGTCGGGAACCTTTCCAAAGTCCAAGTATTATCCCTGCAACTGTGAAGATGACAAGCACCGGTGTGCTTTTCATGTATCGAGAGAACAATTTTTCGTAGCTGAATCCTTTGCGGATGTTTTCGAAGATGTTACTGCCTCTGCTTTTTGCATACCACCTGCCATATTTGAAAATCGTATCGTAGAAAATGGTGAAACGGTCGGTGGCGGCAAAATATGCGAAGACCGCACCCCATACTGCTGCACCGGCCGCTGCGGTAAGGCAAATCTGAAAAAACGCCGTCTTTCTGTCGCTGCTGCGTATATTGACCAGCAAGTAAAAGCAGCTAAGGAAGGCAGCAAAAGTTATTGCGACAGGTTTATATAGAGTAGCAATGGCAAAAAGTCCGCCGACGACCAGCCAACGCCATATCTGTAATTTTTTAGTATTTGCTCGCACGATAAGCGCAAAAGCCCAAACCAGACAGGCATTCATACCCACCTCAGTATTTGGCTGATTGGCCCAGAGCCAAAGGTCGCTGCAGATAAAGGTCCAGAAAGCCGCAGCCCACAGGCCGCCGGGGATACCTCCGTGCGCCGAACCGGCCCAATATGCACCCAACAACGTTATAATTGCAGCCGCCACGCCGACAAAATAAACTGAGACGGGGCCGTAACCAACCAAGGCGTCCGCAGCGGCGTAGGTGACAAAAATAGCAGGTGGTTTACTGTCCCAAAGGTCGGAATATAGCTTGCGTCCCTGAAGTATCTCGTGGCCAATCACTGCGTGGTTTCCGATATCCCTTTCGACCGGTTCATCGAATGTGTATAGACGCATAATCGCTATAAATGAGGAAAGTATTACAAGAACTAACAGGGACAGATAATGCCATTTGACCGTAGGGGTAGGTTTATGAGCGGTTGTTACCGAGTGAAAAGTCTTTTGTCTTTTCATGAAACTCTCGAATAATGTTATGTCACAGCTTGGTTGGCTTGGTTATGCCGTTAATACTGTCGCTATCATTAACGAAATATTACTGCGTATCCGTGCAATTCCATTTTGTAGTATAGTAATAATTTAAGTGTCGGCGGTAAAGCAATATATGAGCGGCTAAAATTGCTGTTGAATATTAAGTCCTTGTTCCAAACATCGCTGTTAAACTTTAATTGCTGGGTGAATAAATGGCCCGCACTTGTCATCCTGCGTGCGAATCAATGTCTTTATCGCCAATGATTTTTTTTGGCGTTTGAGTCAAAATCCCTTGCTAAAATATGCCTCTTTTGTTAAGCTGATAATGTATGATAATACCAAATTTATAGCAAAATTTGATTTGGAGATTGGAATATGAAGTGCAATTACGTAATTTCGATAGTTCTTGTTGTCAGTTCCATCCTGTTTTTACAGGCTGGCTGTCAAGAGCAGGCCAAGTCATCGGAAAAACCTGAGACTGGGCTGGTAACACCCGAGCCGATAGTTGCTCCTTCAGAAAAAACTGAAGTTGCACCTAAAGCTGGAGAATCGGCGCCCAGCATATCGTTTGAAAAAGTAGTTCACGATTTTGGTCAAATCGAGCCGGGAGCAAAGAAACTCTGTGAGTTTAAATTTACAAACACCGGAAATGGCTTGTTGAAAATCACGAATGTTGAAAGGTGCTGTGGAGTCGTCACCAAGTTGAGCAAGAACGAATATGCACCTGGCGAAAGCGGGGTCTTGAAAGTAGATTGCCGTGCCAGCAACCAACCTGGTGAACTGAAGCGAAGTATATACGTCAACAGCAACGATACAGTCAGGCCCAGGATTGAACTATCCCTAAAAGCGAGCATTATGACCAAAATTAGTTATGAGCCGAAGAAAATCAACCTTTTGCTTAAAGGCGAAAATGCCGGCTGTCCGGAAATTACACTTACAAGTGTTGATAACAAGCCGTTTTCGATAAAGGACTTCAAATCGACCGGTGATTGTATAACCGCCGATGTAAATTCTCTCGTTGCTGCGCCAAAAATTGTTCTTAGCCCTAAAGTTGATATAGAAAAACTACAAGAAAATCAGAGCGGTCTTATTGCAATCAGCTTGAATCATCCAACAGTCAGTGAGGTTACCATTACCTATAACACACTGCCGGAATTTAAGACTAACCCGCCGGTGATTATCGTTTTCAACGCTGAGCCGAACAAGCCGGTAAAAAGGGATGTCTGGATACTCAATAATTATGGTCAGGATTTCGAGGTTGAATCGGTATCATCCAAAAGCGGCATCATAAAGGTTTTGAGTCAGAAAAAGATTGATAATCGTTATGAATTTAACCTGGAGATAACACCTCCGCCCATCGAAGGTAAAAAGAGGATTTTCACAGATGTTTTTTCCGTGAATATCAAAGGTGGTGAGAAACTGGAGATTTCGTGTCGCGGATTTTACAGTCCTAATCTGGAACCCTCATCCGGTTGATTGTAACTGTGACCTGTATATGCTTATATTCATTATCCTTTTGATTGTAGCTGTGACCTGTATATGCTTATATTCGTTGATACGCAAGTAGGTAGATACGTCCATTCAAATACTGATTAACCCACGAATACAGGACACGAACCAAGATATACGAAAGATGATGCGATTAATCAGTTATATCTGCATGTTGACTCCGTTAGAAATCCTTGCTAAAGCCAAAAAAAGGGTCACTGGCGTATTATTTCTAACGGGGTTGATAGTGGCGACTTTGTGCGCACTAACTTTATCAGCGAAACCTCCCATAGCTTCGGACAACAAAGCCGATGTGATTACTGTTTTTCTCACCGGTAATGAGCTTGGGGCGTTGAAGCCCTGCGGATGCAGCGGCGGACAACTCGGGGGGCTCGACAGACGCTCGGCAGTTTTCAACAGTGTGCACAGAGAAAAAAGATTAATTGTCGATACGGGGATGTTCGTCGAAACTGACAGCGAGCAGGACCTGATTAAGTTCAATATAATAATCCAAGCACTGGGTATGCTCGACTATGATTTGGTCAATCTAACAGAGAAGGAAATCGAAATTGGCAAAAACCTTGGGCTGTTGGACAGTATCGGCTCGGTTTTTAATATTATAAGTTCCTTTCGAGCTGCTGACGTGAATATGCCGGCAATGTTTACAAAAAGGTTCTGCCTGGGGAAAGAAGTTGTAGCTGTTGCTATCGCTGCTTTGGATATAAAATCGGAACCGATAGAGCGAGTCGGTCAACTTTTTCCTTATGTTATTCGGTCCGACTTGCGCTCGGTCGATATTCTGATTCTCAACACTCGTGATAACGTTGCTATTGATGAGATTGCGAAAATGGGTATTGTTGATTGTATCATTATTCCATCTGCTTTGGATGAACCGGATTTAATCAGCAGTCCCTCGCCGTGCGGGAAAGCAGACCCGAATACAAGACCTATGGTTTTCACGGTTGGTCGCTTTGGCAGATATATAGCCAGGTTACAAATAGGGATTATTGAAGGTAAGTTGAGTTTTAGCTTTTCTCCTGTACCAGTAACCGAAAATTTACCAAAGCAAGAGTCTCTCGTAGAATTGTATAGGGCTTATCAACAGCTCGTCAAAGAGGCCGGTCTCTTATATAATTATCCACGTTTTACTTTACCGGGCGGGCTGGAATATGCCGGCTCAGAGTCCTGTAAATCCTGTCACCAGTCCGAATTTGAGATATGGAGCCAGGAACCACATTCACAAGCTTATGCTACACTTGAAAAAGTTGGCTCGCAGTTCGACCCGGAGTGTGTTATTTGCCATGTCGTTGGAATGAAATATGAAAGTGGCTTTTTTTCGGAACAGCAAACCAGCCATCTGAAAAACGTAGGATGCGAGAATTGTCATGGACCAGGTTCGCAGCACAATGTAACTTTGGGGAAAGCTAAGACCTCCGAGCCGAAATCGACCTGTCTTGATTGCCATACACCAGAGACCAGCGGTGAATACGCAGGAAACGAGCAGCTCTATCTTGAAAAAATAATTCATTGGGTGGAACCAAATCTACCCGCCAATGTCAAATAAAATAGCGAACCCCGTTAGAGGTTTACCTCTAAACGGGGCGAACAGGCCCTCTTGGCCTGCGTATGCCTCTATGGGTAAATGAGTTGAAAAAACCAAATATCAAAATGCAAGGTGAAAGATTAAGGAAGTCGTTCCTAAGGGGCTCCATAATTTTGATTTTTGAATTTTGATTTTTACTTTTTTATTAAATATGATAAAGACATTGCGAATAACAAGTATTGTAGCGGCTGTTTTAGCGGCTATCTTTCTAATTTCTCTCGTGCTTTTTGGCACTCGCAGCAACAGGCAGGTCGAGGAATTTCTTAAATCCGAAGGTGTGTTAGAAAGGTTCAATAAATCCGAGAGTAGTAAGGAAAAAAGAAGCAGCAGCCAGATTTCGCCGCTTGTAACGCAAGCAAAAAAATTTGCAAAATATCTGAACCCACCCCCTCCACCACGACCACCAGCCCCTCCGGCAGTTCATAGGCCGAGTGTTCCAGCACCCAGACCAACGGTAACTACGACCAAATTTACGCTCGTTGGGACCAGTTATTATGCATCACAGCCGGAAAAGTCACTGGCATTTATTAACGAACCGGGCAAGGGCCTTTATTGGGTTAGACAATCCAGTGGGGTGGGTCATTTAATTATTGAGCAGGTAAAAGATGGTCTTGTGGTTGTTCGCGATGGTCAGAGGACTTTCGAACTTTCCGTGCCTGAAAAACCGCAAAAAAGTCTTATTGAAGGTGCATTACCTATTCCCACGGCAGTAGGGAGCCGAGCTGCTGCTGAATCCACCGATACAATAAGCGGCTCTGCATTTCCAAGCGCTGAAGAAATCTCGCAAATGGAGGAAATCATAAATTCTATGCAGCAAGCTGCCGAGTCCGGCGATATCGAATCAGAAGAGATGGAAAAAATTATGTCTGACCTTGAGTCTATGCGTATAAGTCCCAGCGAGGCAAAGAGACTGAAGAATCTGCCTGGAGAATTAATAGACGCTCAACAGCCCACAGTCCCAAGGACTCCTAACGGAGCGGACCCGAACCGGACCAGGAGTCGGAAAGTTGAAACACCGGCAAGGCCAAGGCTACGCAGGCCAACCCGTCCAACCAACCGGTAACGAGATAATTCCTCACCGGAACGTCATATCTCGGGGCTCTTTTGATACGGCACAATAAAAAACAAACAGCATATAGTGTTTGGCACTTAGGGTATGGTTATGCTATCGCTATTTTTTGCCTCAAATTGAGGGAACTTTTGGCCTCTTTCTATGTCTGATTAAATAGTCGGTGTGTGGATAATAGAGGTGTTTGTAGATTTAGTCTGTATTTACGTAAGAGCTTTTGAAAAAAGGACTTGTGATAAGAGGCCGGTCAAGAGGTCCGGTAAATACCAAAGCTGTGTTACCCCACTATCATCCAGCACCGCGTAAGCCGAGGCTAAATTAGTTCGCAGGACGCCTGACGGCGGTGTGGGATTCGAAAATTCAATTGTAGGGTCGCCCCCAAGTCTTCTGTCGAAGACAGAATTGGGGATGGAGTAGATTATGATTACAAAACGACAATTTTCTCGCAGTAAGCTCGTGCTACGTAGCGAAGCGATACTTCGCAGAGTAGCACAGGGCAGGGCACTTTTTTTTGTCGTAACTTTCTTGCTATACAGCAGTTATCTTTTTGCTGCGGAGCAGTCCGCAGGACGCCTTACTCCCGACAGGGATGGCCGAGCCCAGGCGGAGCCGCTGCAATACAGGATTTTTTCGTTAACACACATATCAGCGGAACAG
>CAYTTK010000033.1:0-4630 GCA_964440735.1 uncultured Pirellulales bacterium | reverse complement strand
GGCGGAGCCGCTGCAATACAGGATTTTTTCGTTAACACACATATCAGCGGAACAGGGTAAAAAGTTCTTGTCCGAGGCCAAAATTGGCACTGTTTCGAGTTTTCCCGGCTCGAATGCGCTTTTAATTACGACCCGAGCAAGTGAGTTAACCAAAGCAATGGCTATATTAGAGCTTGTTGACACCAAAGAGCAGTTTTCCGTAAAAGCGATTTTACCTGAGGCAGGGATTGAAAAACTGCCTTCTAACAGACAGATTGCAGAAACAGTCGGCAAAATATCGATTGGCACCCTTTCTAATCCGCCGACAGATACCACCCTTGCCAGAGCAATCGTAGATGTCCACAATGATGCTGTGGTCGTCGTTGCACCGCAGAATCTGCTCGCAAGAGTAATCTCTGCTATTGAGCAAAAGCCATTTACGCAGGAAGTTTACGAAACGAGAGCCGAGCAGCCTTCGAAGACGGGGGTGTCGGCTCCGCGACCATCTGGGGCGGATGAATTTGCAGTAGAGCAGATAGGGGCTGAGCCGGCTGTCACTATGCGACAGTATTCACCGGAACCAATCCCCCATGGAGAGGAAATCCTTAAGCTAAGTTTGCCGCAGACGGTTACAATAATTGACTTGCTGGGTTTGGTGGGTAAACATTTGCAGCTGGACTTTATGTACGACCCGAAAAAAGTTGTAGGTGATGTTACACTTATGCTCAACGGCGAGTTTAGAGGACCTATGAAGGTAAAGGACCTGTATCCGCTGCTTGAATCCGTGTTGAAGTTCAGAGGATTTGTAATGAGCCGTGGGCCGGGTAATCTTGTAAAAATAGTTCCTGCGGCAGAGGCATTTGACATTGACCCCGCCTTGCTACAGGTTGATAAGGGCAAGGTAGAGCATGGTGATGTTATCGTCAGCCGTGTCTTTCAATTGCGACATATAGATACCACCAGTGCACAGAATTTTCTGTCGGCTATGAGGCTTGCCACAAATGTTACACCAGTTGTAGAAACAGGGACACTCATTGTAACCGACTACGCCTACCGTATGCCGCGTATAGAAGAGCTTTTAGAGATAGTTGACAAGCCGGGCGAGCCGAAGCAATTTCGGTTCAGGCAGCTAAGGTTCACGATGGCAAAAACTCTTGCTCCAAAAGTCAAAGCGCTTGCCGAGCAGCTCGGGACCGTATCAATAACTATTACTCAACCGACACCAACACCGGCACCATCTCGTGCGAGACGAGCACCCGCAAGACCTCGAGCCGCACCTGCCACACCGACTCCAACTCTGAGCCAACCCACTGTGTATCTTGATGCCGACGAGAGGACAAATCGTGTCCTGATGATCGGCCTTGAGGAGCAATTGGATGTTGTTGAAGCATTAATAGATAGCCTTGACGTGGAACAACAGGACCTGCGAACTTTAAAGTTATACAAAATAACACATGTGGATGCCGAGGAAGCAAGGAATAAGCTGCAAGAGCTTGGTATAATTAGCACCGGTGGCAGAGCAACTACCTCTTCGAGAATTACTGCCGCAACACCATCCGGAAGGCCCCCCACTCCAGCCACTACCAGAACTCCGGCGACCCGACGAAGCGGTGAAACAACGGAAGGCCTTGTGGAAGAGCCGCAAGTGGTTGTAATTGAGATGACTAATTCGCTTTTGGTTAATGCTACACCTGAGCAGCACATCCAAATAGAGAAGATTCTGCAATATGTGGACAGCAGAACCGAAGAAGAGGAAATTCCTTATAAAGTTTATCCGCTTGAAAACCAAAGGCCCGAGGATTTAGCGGGTGTGCTGAATCAGCTTATTCAAGAAACCATCAAAGATAAAGAAGGCAAGATTCAGCAGGTCGTAAAAAAGACGGAAGAAGAAATTACCATAATTGGAGATGAAAACACATTTTCGCTAATTGTCTATGCCAGCAAAAAGAATCAGGAATGGATAGCAAGCTTAATAAAACAACTGGACAAGAGAAGACCGCAGGTCCTTATTGATGTCACCCTTGTCGAAATCAGCAAGACCGAAGCTTTTACGTATGATTTGGACATTGTAGAAAGTTTTCCGAACTTAGAAAATACCTCTGGGCTCTTGGGAGGCGTTGGGGGAACGACCACCGCTGCGATTCTTGATAAGATGCTGGGCACCATAATATCGGATGACCCAAATGCTACGCTACCTAATAGGATAATACCCAGCCGAGACAGGTTTATTGACTTTTCAACAAGGCTCGGTACAGGCAAAGGTTTTTATGCTGACAAACATATCCATGCTTTATTAACCGCTATGCAGTCAAAAAATTATGGAAGGGTCCTCGCTAAGCCCAAAATCCTGGTAAATGATAATGAAACTGGGACTATCAAGACAACCGATACTACCTATGTCGAAAAAACAGGTTCAATACTTGTCGAGGGTGGAACAAGCCAGACAACAACTGATTATACGGCATATGATGCAGGGATAACTCTCGACATTACACCCCACATTAGTGAGGGTGAATTACTTCGTCTTGAGATTGCCATGACGAGGTCAGATTTTCTGCCTACCGAGGCAACAACAGATAAACCTCCTGATACTACAAGCAGTGACATTACTACGGTTGTCACTGTGCCTGATGGCAGCACAATAATTCTTGGTGGTCTGCTGAAGCTCAACCAGGGCAAAGGAGGGTCAAAAGTCCCCTTGCTCGGCGATATTCCTCTTTTGGGGGGGTTGTTTAGAAGCACAAGCAACAGTGACATACAGAAGAAGCTGTACGTATTTCTCAAGGCCGAAGTCCTAAGGCCGTCAGAGACTCTTGCAGGATTGCCAGAATTGGAGAAAATATCAGCAAGAAACAAAGTTGCATTTGAAAAGTCCGAGGAGAAATTTCAGAAATATCACGACTGGCCCGGAATAAAACCTAATGCGATGGACCCGTTGAAAGTCCTTGAGTCTGAATAAAAAATAGCAAATAATCGATAGAAGTTGATAAAATAACGATGACTGTGATAAAAGGTTAGATACCAGTTACTAAATTATGAAAGATTTATTGGTACAAACTGCTAAGCGGACGGGATTAGTTGACGCTGAACAGTTAACTAAATTCTTCGAAGAAAACAACAGCCAGGAACGACTTGATGAAGCTCTGCTCAACTGCCCTTACTTTACCGAAGATTCGGTCTTAAAGCTCTTCGCCGAGGCGCTCGGGTGGGAGTTTCTGCCGGAGATATCGGCGAAGCTCGTGCCATCGGAATTCATAGAAACAGTACCGGCAACTTACGCTCAGCACCATTATCTCATTGGAATAAAAACCAAGGACAGCGACAGCGAGCTGACAGTTGTTTTATCAAAGCCGTTGGATGCAGATGCTCTGGATAATGTCTCGAAGATGGCAGGCCTGCCTGTAAAAGCTGCAATTTCTACACGCACCGCTATTACCGCTGTGATAGATATTGCCTACGAACAAAGGACGACAGTTATTGAGGAAGTGGCTGAAGAGCTTGACGCTGTCAACGGCAAACAAAGTCTCGACCAGCTAATTGACGAAGTTTCCACATCGGACGACCTGCTTGATGTGGTAAATCGACCGCCGGTTATTAGATTGGTCAACGATATTCTTTTTCGTGCCTTGCAGTTAAGGGCCAGTGACATTCATGTTCACCCTTACGAAGCAAAGATTCAGATTCGTTATCGCATTGACGGCATTTTATATGATGTTTTAAGTTTGAACAGGAATGTTCTGCCGTTGGTTATTTCCCGTATCAAAGTTATGGCGGGAATGGATATCGCCGAGCGCCGGCTTCCGCAGGATGGCAGGTGCAGTGTCCGGCTTGGCCAGCGCGAGATAGATTTGCGTATCAGTACTGTGCCGACAAGCTACGGCGAGCGCAGCGTCCTGCGGCTGCTTGACAAAAGCACCGGTCTATTCAAATTAAACGAGTTGGGCCTGTGGGATGAAGATTTAAAAAAATTCGATTCACTTTTAAACAGGTCTCATGGGGTAATTTTCGTAACAGGACCAACAGGCAGCGGGAAAAGCACCACCCTTTATGCCTGTTTAAACAGAATTAACTCAGCCGAGAAAAATGTTATAACCGTTGAAGACCCCATCGAATATCAGTTCGAAGGCATCAGCCAGATTCAGGTTGCCAGTAAAAAAGGGATGACTTTTGCTACGGCACTTCGCCACGTGTTGCGTCAGGACCCGGATGTTATAATGGTCGGCGAAGTTCGAGATATTGAGACCGCCCGTATGGCAATACAATCCTCGCTTACAGGTCATCTGGTTTTCAGCACGCTGCACACAAATGACTCAGCGGGTGCGGTGAGCCGGCTTTTGGATTTGGGCGTTGAGCCGTATCTGGTGAGTTCGTCCCTGATTGCCATAATAGCTCAGCGACTGGTGAGAAAGGTGTGCCCGGATTGCAAAAAGTCTGTTGAACCTACACCTCACGAATTGAGAGAACTTGGCGTGGGATTGCCTGGCTTGGCTGACAACGACGGCAAGTTTTTTGTCGGCCAGGGCTGTGAAAGATGTTTTCAGACAGGTTATCGGGGCAGAACAGGTATTTATGAAATGATGTTGATTAACGAAGAAATCCAGAACCTCGTATACAAAAGGGAAACTGCCGGTACAATAAAGAAGATTGCACT
>CAYTTK010000032.1:1947-20744 GCA_964440735.1 uncultured Pirellulales bacterium | reverse complement strand
AGGACCATTCCGGCTCTTTACCTGATGTGCTGCTGATATATCCGGATGCAAAGGTGGTTACCAATCCCAAATGCAAATCTATGTTAATTGACCTGCTCGGCATAGAAGACGCTAAGTTTATTACAGTTGAGGATGGCAGGACACTTTCGCTTGGTGATAAGACACTGCAGTTTTTTTACATTCCTTGGGTGCACTGGCCGGAGACTATGGCGACATATTTGAAGCAGGACAGGGTTCTGTTTTCATGTGATTTCTTTGGAGCGCACCTTGCTACAAGCGGTCTTTTTGTTGACGATGAAGCGGTTGTATATGAATCTGCCAAGCGGTATTATGCAGAGATTATGATGCCGTTCAGGCAACAGATAAATGCCAATCTGGCAAAGCTCAATGATTTAGACATCGACATCATAGCTCCCAGTCACGGCCCCGTGCACAATCACCCTGGGTTTATCGTTAACGCTTATAAAGATTGGGCTTTTGATGCCGTCAAAAATGAAGTCGTTGTGGCTTACGTCTCGATGCACGGCAGCACAGCCAAAATAGTTTCATATTTTGTCGATGCCCTGATTAAAAGAGGAATCACCGTAAAGCAGTTTGAGCTTGCGACGGTCGATATTGGCAAACTTGCAATGGCTCTGGTTGATGCTGCAACTTTGGTTGTTGGCTCGCCTACAGTCCTTATAGGCCCGCATCCTTGTGCGGCTTATGCGACTTTTTTAGCCAACGCCCTTCGGCCAAAGACGCAATTCATCACCGTCATTGGCTCTTTTGGCTGGGGCGGCAAGATAGTCGAACAGTTAACTGCAATGATTACAAATATAAAGGCGGAAATCCTCGAACCCGTCCTGACAAAGGGCGAACCCAAAGAGAATGATTTCACCTTGCTTGACAAACTCGCTGATGAGATTCTAAATAAACACAATGAGCTTGGAATTGTGAACTGAAATATCCAATTTATCAAAGGCGATAATTATCTTGAAAAAATACATAGTAATCCACAGGATGGCCTACGCCACAAGTTTTGTTATCCTTTTCTCCCTTTTGTTCGGTTTAAGCATCGCAGCACAGACCAAAAGCGTTGTTGCGGAATCGGTTGAAATTGCAAGGGCTGGTCAGGAGTTTTCAACCGCACATCTTGAGCCCGCCCAGATGAATTCAAAGAGCGGAATAGCAGTCATATTTGAAGGGACTGAAGACCTTCACTATTATGCAAAGCCCGAAACTGCTCCTGCTGCTGGTTTTGAGCTTAAAGTCGAAGCTAATTCTGACGATTTTGAATTTGGTGAAACCGTTTTTCCGAGATGGAGTATCTTTGAAGACCTGACTGGTAGTAAAGTTGAGGTGTATTCTGGCCGGTTTATTGCTTTTATACCAATTATAACGGTCAGAGCTCCAACAAAAACCTCTGATATTGATAAGGGTGACATCGTAGTCAAGATTTCCGGTATTGCCTGTACGAGTCAGATTTGCCTGCCACCTTTTGAGAAAACACTGCGGATAACTGTCGATTGGAACAAGCGGGACTCTACAACCTGGAAGCAAATTTCTGTCGATAAGGATGCTGGTGCTATCAGCAAAACAACTCAAGGCCCAACCTACACGATTCCTTTTGCACTCATTTTGGCTTTTCTGGCTGGTTTATCCCTGAACATTATGCCCTGTGTCTGGCCGGTGCTGCCGCTTATCGTGATGAGAATCGTTAAGCAGGCACAGCAAAGCTTGGGCAAATCCACTGCTATGGGTCTTGCCTTTTGCCTTGGAATCTTGTTATTTTTCGCATGCCTTGCTGGTGCAAACATCATCTTGCAAAGCTTTTATAATACGGCACTGAGTTGGGGCGACCATTTGCGAAATCCTGCCATCGTTACAGCTCTGTCGCTTCTGATGGTAGTAATGGCCTTATTTATGTTTGGTGTCTTTACTATTACACTGCCCTCTTCTATATCGAGTAAATCCGGCTCCGGCCAGGGCTATATTGGGTCGGTGGGGATAGGCTTTTTGGCGGCCATACTCAGTACTCCCTGCAGTTTTGGAATTTTAACTCTTGCTTTTATTTGGATACAGGGACAAACCTTGGCTTTAGGCACTTTGGCAATAATGTTAATGGGAGTTGGTATGGCTGTGCCTTATGCAATCTTAACTTCAATGCCTGGTTTGTTGAACCGACTGCCAAAAGCAGGAAGGTGGATGGAGCTGTTTAAGCAGGCCCTTGGCTTTGTTCTGTTGTTTATTGCCGTCAAATTATTAAAGGGCATTCCTCGCGATGGAATCATTAACGTCCTGTATTTTGCAGTCGTTTTGAGTTTCTGTATCTGGATGTGGGCTGGATGGGTCGGTTTCGCAACTAAGCTGTCTCGCAAACTATCTGTTCGCATTATCGCCGTAGTTTTAGCCGTCTTGGCTTTTAGGGTCTTTTTCGCTCCGGAAATCATTAACTGGCGGGAGTATAACACAGATTTAATTGAAAACGCCAGACTTCAGCAACAGCCGGTCTTGATAAAGTTTACTGCCGGCTGGTGCACCAATTGTGAAGTTGTGGACCGGCTCGTCTATAAACGCAAGGATATTGCAAAGCTGATCGAGAAGAAAGATGTCTTGACAATTAAAGCTGACACCACCGAAGGGAGTTTTCCTGCAACGATTGATTTGAAAAATGTTTATCACGAGCCCGCTATTCCGGTCAGTATATTAATCGTCCCGGGCAAGGCCGAACCAATACGATTTCATGGCGTATTGATTGGAGAGAAATTAAAAGAGCAATTGACAAAACTGCCTGACAAGGTTGAGTAATATAACACTTCTGAGTGGTTTGTCCCGTTAGAATCGCCGATTCTAATGGGATTTGAATAAAAATTATCGATGAAAATGATAAATGATAAGTGGAACATCCGCCTACTGAGGCCGAGTTTTTCGCCTTGGCAGGGCAAAAACAAATACTCGAAGCAGATTGCGGTCTTAATGAGCGGCGGAGTTGATAGTAGTGTCTCTGCCCATCTTTTCAAAGAAGCCGGCTGGGATGTGCTGGGTATCACGATGAAGATACCCATTTCCTGCAATACAAACAAAAGAGCTTGCTGTGGTGCTGACGCTGCCTCTGTTTGCAGCCAACTCGATATCACTCATTATTATGTAGATGTCACCGACCCCTTTGAAGAGCTTATAATAAAGCCATTCCGTCAATCCTATGCCAGGGGCGAGACCCCCAATCCTTGTGCTGACTGTAATAAACTCCTGAAGTTTTCACTGTTGTGGGATTTTCTAAATGAAAAGTTTGGGATTAGTTTTCTTGCTACCGGTCATTATGCGAGAGTTTCCAAAACCAATGGCCGATTATACCTCGGCAAAGCAAAAGACAAAACCAAGGACCAAAGCTATTTTTTATATGGCATCAATGCAGAGAAACTCGCCAACGTTGTCTTTCCTATAGGCGAACTGACGAAGAAAGAGGTTCGTTCGATTGCCGCCGGACTTGACCTGACCGTTGCCGAGAAACCGGAAAGTATGGAGTTATGTTTCGCCGCAGAGGGCGACTACAGGGACGCCCTGGCGTCTGACCAGGCAAGCCAGCTCGGTGACATAACTGATATGCAGGGTAATAAAATTGGCACACATAAGGGAATAGCAAACTACACACTTGGTCAGAGACAGGGCATCGGATATGCCGGTGGAAAACCTCTTTACGTAGGTAGGATTGACCCCGCGACAAACACCATTGCACTTGGCACAAGAGAACAGGCAAGTTTCCACACCGTAAGGATGTCGCAGGTCAACGTTCTTATGCCTGAGGAATTTACTAAAGGTCGTTGGTTGTTCGGAAAAATCCGCTCGTATGGCGAGCCGGCGCCTTGTAATATTTCGGACATTGTTCAAAACTATGCAACGGTCGAGTTTGACACCCCTCAATTTGCACCCTGTCCGGGCCAGAAGCTCGTCTTATATAACCGTGTTGATAATATTGTCGCAGGCGGTACAATATCTTTGGAATCAGCAGGCCAAAAGTAAATTGCAGCAATGCGTAATGTATAGTAAAATAATTTCGCAGTGCAATTAAAGGGGGCGAAACTTATGAAGCGACGAGTGGCCTTGACTATGGGGATGGTTGCGCTTTTCTTTACAACTTCTGTTTTGGCCTCGCAGCAGCCGGACGATGCAAATAACCTGCTGACACTTCAGGACTATCTCCGCTATGCTTCACTTAATAATGCCGAATTAAAAGCAAAGTTCGAAAACTGGAAAGCTGCGGTAGAGCAAATCCCTCAGGCAAAATCTTTGCCGGACCCAAAATTTAACTACGGCTATTTCATCGAGAATGTTGAGACTAAAGTCGGTCCTCAGCAGCATAGGTTTGAAGTTATGCAATCCTTTCCCTGGTTTGGTGTTATTGAGGCTCGAACTGACCTCGCCGCCGCGAAGGCAAAAGCCGCACACAAAAGATACCAGGCAAAGAAGCTCGAGGTTTTTCAGCAGGCAAAATATGCTTTTTATGAATACGTCTATCTTGCTAAAGCGATTGAAATCACTAAGCAGAATCTTGAGTTGATTACGCATTTTGAAGAGGTTGCCCGCAGCCGATACACAACAGCGATAACTTCGCACCCTGATATTATCCGTGCACAAATTGAGCTTGCTGTTCTCGAAGACCGCCTCAAAAGCCTGAAAGAATTAAGGCCGGCTATTATCACCAGATTAAATAGTATTCTGAATCAACCGGTCTCAACTAATTTACCCTGGCCAGAGTCCCCGCAATATCAACAAATCTCGTTTGATTTCGAGTAGTTGTACCAGTTGATAATTCAAAATAATCCGGATTTGCAGGCCCTGGACCACGAGCTCGAAGCAGCAAGAAGTAACGAGGAGCTTGCGAAGAAAAAATCTTATCCGGATTTTGGTATCGGGGTCGGCTTTATTGATACAGCTCACGCCGCAGCTTCGGGCGTGGATGACAGCGGTAAAGACCCTGTCATCGCTATGGTTTCACTGACGCTTCCAATCTGGACGGATAATTACAAAGCTGCTCAGCGTCAGGCACAGGCACAGCTAAATCAAAAAGCTTATGAGAAAAATCAGATGCAGAACTACCTTGCCGCCGACGCTCAACAGCTTCTATATGAGTTTGAAGACAGCAGCAGAAAGATAAAGCTCTACAGAGACGTGATAATTCCCAAAGCCAAGGAAATGCTTATAGCTTCGGAAAGTGCCTATCAGGCCGGCACCATTGACTTTCTAAGTCTGATTGACGCTCAGCGTTTGCTCTTAAACTACCAGCTTGACTATGAGCGTTATCTTGCTGAGAATGCTCAAAAGTTGGCCAATATCGAGATGCTGACAGCAACAGAGTTGCCGACAGTTGAAAGCAAACCTCAACCTGAGCAAAAATAATCAGGAGCGGACAATATGGAATCAAATACCCCCAAAAAATGGTTGCAAGGCAAGACCGTTAAACTGGTTGTAGTAATAATAATTGTTTTTATATCAGGATATATTCTTGGTTCACTCACACACAAAAAATCTTCCATCGCTGACAAATACTTAGACAAACCCGCTGTCTCACAAAAGTGGACCTGCTCAATGCACCCTCAAATCATAACTGACAAGCCCGGCAAGTGTCCAATCTGCGCTATGGATTTGGTGCCGGTCGCCACAGAGCTCGGTGAGGTTAGCGAGAGGCAAATCATCTTTTCTGAAGACGCCTTAAAACTTATGGAAATCCAGACCGCACCGGTGCAGCGTAGGCTTGTTGAAGCCGAAATACGTATGGTTGGCAAGGTTGATTATGATGAGACACGAGTAAAGAACATCACCGCCTGGGTGCCGGGTAGAATCGACCGCCTATTTGTGGATTTCACCGGCATCTCCGTGAATAAAGGCGACCATATGGTTTACCTCTATAGTCCGCAGATAACCAGCTCCCAGGCTGAGATTCTTCAGGCGGTAAAAGCAGTAAAGAATTTGGAACCACAAGCATCCGAGCTTGTCAGGCGCTCGACACTTGCGATGTTGGAAGCTGCAAGAGAAAAGCTAAGACTGCTTGGACTGACAAAAGAGCAGATTGAAGAGATTGAGAAAACTGAACAGATGACCGACCATGTTACTATTTATGCTCCTACCGAAGGTGTGGTAACCGAAAAACACGCGACAGAAGGAATGTATGTTGAAGTAGGCACAAAGATATACACTATCGCGGACCTTTCGCAATTGTGGGTAAAACTGGATGCTTATGAATCTGACCTGCCCTGGCTTCGATATGGCCAGGAAGTTGAATTTACAACACAGGCCTACCCCGGTCAACCCTTCAAAGGGGCTATTAGTTTTATCGACCCCGTCCTCGATGACAAAACAAGAACCGTCAAGGTAAGAGTCAATGTGGATAACAGTGACGGCAAACTCAAGCCGCAGATGTTTGTCAAAGCGATTGTGCATTCTAAGATTGCTGCCAGCGGCAGGGTTATGACTGCAGAAATGGCTGGCAAATGGATTTGTCCTATGCACCCTGATGTTGTCAAGCTGGCAAAAGGCAGCTGCGACATCTGCGGTATGGATTTGGTTACTACCGAATCGCTCGGATATGTCAGAGCCGATGAACCGAAAGAACCACCTCTGGTTATCCCCGCCTCGGCTGCTTTGATTACAGGAAAGCGTGCCGTTGTGTACGTGAACATGCCGGATACAGAAAAACCAACCTTCCAGGGAAGAGAAATTGTGCTTGGTCCCAGAGCCGGTGATTATTACCTTGTTGAGTCCGGCCTGCAGGAAGGTGAAATCATCGTTACCAACGGCAATTTCAAAATCGACTCTGCCCTTCAAATTCAGGCAAAACCCAGTATGATGAACCCCGAAGGAGAAAAAGCCCGGGCCGCTCATCGTGGACACAACCATTGAATTCAAAAAGCTCATTAAAAACGGAAATTAAAAGTTTTTGAAAGGAGAAAAAATGAACACTGGAAACAAAAATTTCAAAACCATGCTACTGCTGATAGCTCTGTTGGTTGCAGGATTGATTATGGTAAATGGCTGCAAGAAATCAGAGCCAGCCGCGCCACCAGAGCCCTCTCCCCCTGCCGCAGAACCCGAAGAAACTGCCGCCGTCACAATTGAGCAGACAATCTGCCCCGTAATGGCTGGACCAATCAACAAGGATATTTTCACCGACTATGAAGGGAAAAAGGTCTATTTCTGCTGCATGGGTTGCAAGGCAAAGTTTGAGGCTGAGCCGCAAAAGTATATAGCGGATCTGCCGCAGTTCAAACAGTAGTTCGGCTGCACTTAAAAAATAATCCTTAATTTTAATCTGGGCGTGGGATGCGATGGATGAGCTGAAGGGACAACAACCGTCGTTCATTGATAGGGTGATTCGCTTTTGCTTGGAGAACAAGCTGGTTGTGGTACTGCTTGTTTTGTTCTTCGTTGGCTGGGGCGTGATGGTAGCGCCGTTTGACTGGGAACTCAGATTTTTGCCGAGGAACCCGGTAGCGGTGGATGCGATACCCGACATCGGGGAAAATCAGCAGATAGTCTTTACCGAATGGCCGGGCAGAAGCCCGCAGGATGTTGAAGACCAGATAACATATCCGCTGAAGACGGCTTTGTTAGGGGTGCCGGGTGTGAAGACTGTTCGAAGTTTTTCAATGTTCGGCTTTTCGAGCATATACATCATCTTCAGCGAGAAGGAAGACTTTTACTGGACGCGCAGCCGGGTGCTGGAAAAGCTGAATTCGTTGCCGAGTGGAATGCTGCCGGATGGCGTCCAGCCGATGCTGGGTCCGGACGCGACGGCACTTGGTCAGGTATTCTGGTACACGCTCGAGGGCAGGGATAAAAAAGGTAAACCCACAGGCGGATGGGACCTTGATGAGCTAAGGAGCATCCAGGATTGGCAAGTGCGCTATTCACTTTTAAGCGTAGAGGGTATCAGCGAGGTTGCTTCGGTTGGCGGATTTGTCAAGGAATACCAGATTGACGTGGACCCTGATGCAATGCGGGCATTCAAGGTTGGTCTTGACGAAATTTTCGCCGCCGTGCAGGCAAGTAACATGGACGTGGGTGCGCGGACGATAGAAATTAACAAGGCCGAGTATGTTATACGGGGGCTGGGTTTCATCAAGAAACTTGGGGACATAGAGCAGACGGTAATAAAGGTAAACGACAATGTCCCCGTGTATGTCAAGGATGTAGCGCACGTTTCTTATGGCCCGGCACTGCGGCGAGGGGCCTTGGACAAAGGCGGTGCCGAGGCGGTCGGCGGTGTTGTGGTCGTGCGATACGGATATAACCCGCTGGCTGCCATAAAGAACGTCAAAAGGAAAATAGATGAAATCTCTCCGGGGCTGCCGAGCAAAACGTTAGCTGACGGAACTTTGTCTAAAGTTGCCATTGTGCCGTTTTACGACAGGACGGGTCTGATTTACGAGACGCTGGGAACGCTGGAGACGGCAATCACGGAGGAAATTCTTGTCACCATACTTGTTGTTATCATTATGGTGATGCATCTTCGCAGCTCGGTGCTGATAAGCGGGCTATTGCCATTAGCGGTGCTGATATGTTTTATCGCGATGAAAACATTCAGGGTGGATGCCAACATCGTGGCGCTATCGGGTATTGCGATAGCCATCGGCACGATGGTAGATATGGGGATAATCATCTGCGAGAATATTTTGAAGCATTTAGACGAATGCGGGCCGCAGGACAACCGGCTCGATGCAGTGTACAAAGCAGCCAGCGAGGTTGGTGGTGCTATATTGACGGCCGTATCGACGACGGTGGTAAGTTTTCTGCCGGTTTTTACAATGACGGGTGCGGAGGGAAAGCTTTTCAAGCCGCTTGCCTGGACAAAGACCTTTTGCCTTATCGCCTCGATAATAGTGGCACTGACGATAATTCCGCCGGCAGCACATACTTTATTCACCAGAGGGACAAGCTTAAAAAAGGCCGGCAGGGGCATATTGGGTGTGTTGCTGCTTGCCTGCGGTGTTGCAACATGGATATTGTTTGCGTGGTGGGCTGCGGTAATCGTGATTGCGATAGGAGTGTATCATCTGATTCACAAGCGGCTGCCGGAAAGAGCAATAAAATGGGGGCCGATGGCGGCAAATATTGCGGCAATGATTTTTGTCGGCTTGCTTTTGACGAACCACTGGCTGCCGTTGGGCGTTGATAAGGGACTGGCGAGGAACCTCGTATTTGTATTTGTTATCATAGGGGGATGGCTTCTGTTCTTCAGACTTTTGCAGAACCGTTATCCGGCGATTTTGGGTTGGTGTCTGAAACATAAACTTCTTTTTTTGTCTGCGCCGGTTTTGATTATTGTGCTCGGCGGGCTTATCTGGTTTCGGCTCGGCAAGGAATTTATGCCGCCTTTGGATGAAGGCTCCTTTTTGTATATGCCGACAACGATGCCGCATGCTTCTATAGGAGAGGCGCTTGATGTTTTGCAAAAGCAGGATGAGGCGTTTCAGTCGATACCGGAGGTCGATTTAGTTGTGGGTAAAATTGGCAGGGCGGAGACGGCTTTGGACCCCGCGCCCGTTTCAATGATTGAGACGGTAATCAATTATAAGCCGGAATATATTTTAGACAAAGACGGCCGACGTGTGCGGTTCAATTACGACAAAAAGGCAAAGAATTTTGTGCGAGACACTAACGGTAATTTGATTCCGGATGAGCAAGGCAGGCCATTCAGGCAGTGGCGCAAGCACATCAAGAGTCCCGATGATATATGGGACGAAATTGTCAAGGCGGGCCAGATTCCTGGGACTACCAGTGCCCCTAAATTGCAGCCGATTGCAGCTCGTATTGTTATGCTGCAGAGCGGGATGCGTGCACCGATGGGAGTGAAGGTCAAGGGACCGGATTTGAAGACGATTGAAAAGTTCGGAGTTGAGCTGGAGCAGCTGCTAAAGGCTGTGCCGGGCGTTGAGGCCGAGGCAGTAATTGCCGACCGTATCGTGGGCACACCGTATCTGGAGATTGACATCGACCGTCAGGCGATAGCGAGATACGGCATAAGTATTCAGAAGATTCAGGACGTTATAGAGGTGGCAATCGGCGGCAGGCCCGTCACAACAACCGTCGAAGGAAGAGAACGTTATTCGGTGCGAGTGAGGTATCTGCGGGAGCTTCGTGACCGGATTGAGACGCTTGGCGAGATTTTGGTCCCTGCGGCGGATGATGCGCAAATTCCCCTGATTCAGCTGGCGCAGATACGTTATGTGCCCGGCCCGCAGATGATAAAGAGTGAAGATACCTTTCTGACCAGCTATGTTTTGTTCGACAAAAGGCCCGGATTTGCGGAAGTGGACGTCGTTGAGCAGTGTCGCAAATTTATTGAGGACAAGATTGCCTCCGGCGAGCTGGTTGTCCCGCATGGAGTCAGCTATGCCTTTGCAGGCACTTATGAAAGCCAGATACGGGCACAGAGGACGCTTATGGTGGTGGTGCCGCTGGCGTTATTCATCATATTTATGATTTTGTATTTGCAATTCAAGTCCGTGTTGACGACGTTTTTGGTGTTTTCGGGCATCATCGTGGCGTGGGGCGGCGGGTTTTTGATGATATGGGCCTATGCGCAGCCGTGGTTTCTGGATTTCAGTGTCTTCGAAGTGAATATGCGCGAGCTTTTCCAGATGCATACAATAAACTTGAGCGTCGCCATTTGGGTGGGATTCTTGGCGCTTTTCGGCATTGCCTCAGATGACGGCGTTGTGATGTGCACTTATCTTGAGCAGTCTTTTAGGAAACTCAAACCTTCGAATGTGCAGGAGGTGCATGAGGCGGTAATCAGGGCGGGGACGCGGCGGATTCGGCCTTGTCTTATGACGACTGCGACTACCATTTTGGCGTTATTGCCGGTGTTGACTTCGACGGGTCGCGGCTCGGATATTATGGTGCCGATGGCGATTCCGTCTTTCGGCGGAATGACTATTGAGATACTAACAATGCTCATTGTGCCGGTCCTTTATTGCTGGATAAAGGAAGCTAAAATCAGCAAATGCTCCTGAAAACATTAACAATTTGCTTACCACGGAGCCGCGCTGGTAAGGAATCGGTAACACTCCTGTGGTTAAATAATTTTGTTATATTTAGTCCCCAGTTTTAATTGGGATTACATCTCACTTATTATGATTCATACATTTCTCTTGCAATATTAAATCGTAGAATGTAGAGTAATATGAGAATTTTGGGGAATAGTGTAACGGTAGCACGACTGACTCTGGATCAGTTAGTCAAGGTTCGAATCCTTGTTCCCCAGGTCTTTATAACAAGTTTCGCGGATAATAAAGATGAGGGCTTGTGAGCACGTCTTTGTAATACATTATAGGCACAAAAATATGTCTTGGGATAACATATACAAAACCGGTAGTCACATCTGGGGAGAAAAACCAAGTGAATTAGCCGTTGTTGTGGTTGCCTATCTACAAAAGCACCGATTAAGTGACAAGAGTTTAAGCATTCTTGATATAGGATGTGGTTATGGTCGGGACATAACATATTTTTCAAAAAATCTTAATTGTACAATTCTGGGAATCGACATCTCAAAAGAAGCCATCAATATGGCCAACAGTGTCTGCCCAAAAGCAACCAATATAAAATTGCTTTGTTGTGAATTCTCTGAAATGCACAATTGCAAATATGATGTAATCTTTATCTCAAACTTGTACCATCTCCTTAAACCGGATGAAAGAAAGAAGCTTAGAGATACAATCGGAAAATCTCTAAAGTCAGATGGATTGCTCTTTCTCAGCACTCTTTCTGTGAAAGACCCTCAAGGTTATGGCAAAGGTACCGTTATACCAAACGAAATCAATTCTTTTAAAAATAGAACATATGTGCATTTTTATACTCGAGATGAACTAATCAAAGAGTTTAATTTCTTAAGGATTAGTGAATTGTATGAACACGAATACTATGAACCTCATTCAACAGGCGAAACTCACCACCACATCTCATGGATACTCGTAGGAAAATGCGATATTTCTTTCTCTAAAAGTCAAACTCAGTAACGATAGGTATATGACCGCCAGGACGCAGGGCTGGGCAATTACATATAGTATTCTTTCCGAAGTTTGTGTGCTTGGGTGCTCACCAAAGCACGTTATCGCTCATTTTGAGCGATGTCAAACATTGACGGCGTTTTTATGGTATAATACTTTCGGTGATAATTTGCAATAAAAGGCTGGCTGAGAGCGTCTTAATTTGTGAAAGGAAAAGCCAAATATTGCACTGAGCAGTGAGATTGATTTTTTAGTTCTTTAAGAGCAAAGAAATCAGGTAAAGCACAAGTTAAGGAGAGACGAAAATGAAAACGATAAGATACGGATTAGTTCAAATTATAGTAGTGTGTTTCCTCATTTGTCTGCCGGATACAGCTTCGGCTCGCACAAGTATATCTGTGAGGTTTGGCGGTGGTCACAAACATTCTCGTCGTGGTTACTTCTTCGATTACAAACGGAATCCATACAGGTATTCCCCTCATTATCGTAATTTTAAACAGCGTAGCCACGGCTGGCACCGCGGGCGACATCGCTCGCACGTAAATACCATTATTGTCAGCCCCGGATACTGGTACCGAACAGAGCCCGATTACTACGTAATCACTCCTTCGCCGCAAGTTGTTCAAAAGCAGGTTGTGGTTGTGCAACCGCAGGAAGTAGATAAGGACACACAAGCACTATTCGAAGCCCTGCGATACAGGAAAAGCGAACTTCTCATAAAGCTCCAGACGCCGGACAAAGAGCAACGAATGGAGGCGATAGAAGAGCTGGCTGGTTTTTCTTTTGATGACCAGGTTAGATACGCCCTTGAGAATATCCTGCTTTCAGACCCAGACCCGGAATTGCGAAGACAAGTCGCACGCGTGTTCGGCGAAGTGAAAAATACAAAAGCCCTGCCTGCCCTCGAAAAAGCAAGGGTTGAAGATTCGGATGAGGATGTTCGCAAAGAAGCCGACGAGGCAATCAAGATATTAGAAGGTATCTGATTTATCCGCCGTGGCGGATTCTTAAAATAACCACTCTGTATTTGTATTGTGTGGGTTATTCTATGTTTACCCCTACGTTTGACGTGGGGTTTTGCCTTGATTCAAGTCAAATTCCGCGATAACAGGCGTGTGGTCGCTCGGTCTTTCTTTGGCACGTAGTTCTTTATCTATATAGCAGCCAGTGCATTTTTTTGCCAGCGGCTTTGTGGCCATAATATGGTCTAAGCGCCAACCGAGGTTACGCCCGAAGGAATTTGGCAATCTGAAATCCCAGAAGGTATATTGTCCCGGCTCTTTGCAGTGCATCCTGAATACATCTATAAATCCCCATTGCATAATCTTTTGCAGTCTTTTATGAACCTCCGGATGGAAACAGACGTGTCCTAATAAATTTTCAGGGTTATATACATCTATCGCTTCCGGTGCGATATTAAAATCACCCACCCACAGAATCGGCTCGGTCGGCTTGAAATTTTTGTCGAAGAACTTCAGCAGTCGCTCAAACCAATTTAACTTATATTCGAACTTTTCAGAATCAGGTAAGTAACCTTGCGGAATATATGTATTGACGATGGTGATGCCATTAACTTCTGCTTTAATCAGGCGCGGCTCTTCCTTTGGCTCATCATCGAAGCCGAATTTAACCTTTGAGATTTGACCAGCCAAGAGCGGGCTGAAAATCGCTACGCCATTATAGCTTTTCTGCCCCTTGAAGACAAAATTATAGCCGCTGTTACTAAACGCATCGATAGGAAAATCAACATCCTGAACCTTGGTTTCCTGAATGGTAAGCACATCCGGCTGATTTTCGTCAAGCCACGCAAGCACAATGGGCAAACGGGCACGTAAGGAATTGACGTTAAAGCTGACAACTTTCATTCAAGCTAACTTTTCAGGCGGGTTCTTCGGCCTGATTTTTCTTAGGCTCGATTTGAGCAGATATGCTTTTTATTGGCACTTGTTCTTTAATTATTTGCTCTGTTAGTTGCGCCTGCTGCGACGAAACAATTTTACTGCTCTCTATCTTGTCAATCAAGGTGTAACTTTCGTCTATGGCCAGCAAGCTCAATAAAAAGCTCAGCGTGCTCTCGGCACCTTGATTGGCATTAACTCCGCCATTCATAAGCCCATCGCAGCATCCTTTTGTCTTAAAGTCATATATTGGCATATTCAAATCGTTTTTGCCGAGAAACCAGTCAAAGGCCTTTCGTTGAAGTGCTAAAAATCCGTTTTTTTCTGTTGCATCGTAAGCTGCTCTTAGCATCATTACTGTGCTTGCTGCCTCTATCGGTTGTTGGTCGAATTGGGCTTTTGTCTTGCCTCTCTCATACCACCCATTGCAGCCAATAAAGCTGAAATGGTCTTCGTTGAAGGTGTTATCGAGCAAAAACGCACACGTTTTCTCTGCCACTTCAAGATATTTTTTATTATCGAATGACATACCGGCTACAAAGAGTGCATGCGGTAAAACGGCATTTTCATAAGTTAAGGTCTCCTCGTACCACTGCCAGTTGGCGTCGCTGTTTTCTTCGTATTGTGCCACAAGCCCGTCTGTTGCTATTTCCATCTCGCGCTTGATGTCACTGGCACCGGGGAATTGTCTTAAATATTCAACCATACCGAGTATGGAATATGCCATTCCCCTCGGATAAAGCTTCTGCACGTGTTTAACTGAATTATCGAAGTATTCTTTGATTATCGATAGATATGCTTCGGTTGGTGGTTTGGCCATAACTGTCCCGAACGCCCACAGAACTCTGCCGAGACAGCCGCTCTCCGGCTCTTTTCGGTGCCAGCTTCTGTCGTAATTCATTAAGTTTCTGACTGTCCCGTCATTATTTTGTGCATGCATAATGAAAGATAGATAAACATCGAGTAGCTGAAGCGCCTGTGGTTCCGGATATTGAGCGTAATACTTCGTCATTGTGATTATGGCTCTTGCATTATCGTCTGTCGTGTAACCGTGTTCGCGGGTTGGTATTGTAAATCTGGCGTGCTGTAATAGCCCCGTATCATCGGTCAGCTTTTTCAAATGGGCCAGTGACGGCTCAGGCACTTCTATGCTTGATATTGTTTCGGTTGCTGATAGTGGGATTTTCGTAGTAATGAGAACCGGCAGGCGTTTTGCACTGAATAGTTTCCAGTATGCCTGGCCGATTTTGGGCCAAGTCCTGACTCTGCCATAGTCGTATGCGCGTCTTCGCAGCGAATAAAACAGCGAATCGTTCCGTAGTATTTCCACTATAGCTTCAGCCATTTGTTTTGAATCGCCGAAGGGCACCAGTTTTCCTCGACTGTCGGCCAGCAGTTCCTTCGCCGCCCAATACGGCGTGGAAACTACCGCTTTACCTGAGCCGACCGCAAAGGATAATGTCCCGCTGGTCAGTTGCTCCCTGCTTAGATATGGCGTGGCATAAATATCGGCTGCACATAAAAAGTTGTGAAGCTCCTCCTCTTTTACGAATCTGTTGTGAAAGATTACGTGCTTCTGCAGACCTAAGTCTTTTACTATACGTTGAAGTTTGAATCTATATGATTCACCCTCATGTTTTAATACCGATGGATGGGTCATACCCAGAACTATATATACTATCGATGGTTCTGCCTCGATTATTGCCGGCATCGCATTGAGCATTACCTCTATCCCTTTATTTCTACTGAGCAGACCGAATGTCAGTATTGTTCTTCGGCCTTCCATCCCGAATTTGTGTTTGTAGTAGCTGGTGTCAACGAAGGGCAAATCCGGTATTCCATGGGGGATGAGCTCTATTTTATTTTCAGATATCCCATAAATATCCCGAAGCATACTCACGCCGCGCTCATTCATTGTGATTATTTTATAAGAGGCATTGCAGACATCTACTAAAGATTTGCGGTAAGCTTCATTGGGGTCATCAAGAATTGTATGGAGAGTTGTTATAATCGGTGCCTTTAATCTATTAAGCAGCAAACTCAAATAGTCGCCGGCTTCACCGCCAAACAGCCCAAACTCGTGCTGGGCACACACCAGGTCAATATGGCTGAAGTTGATATAATCGGCGGCGCAGATATAATCGCTTTTGACGTCTTGGCGGATTTCGAACTTAACCGGCTCAGCGTATTTCAGTTCGTTATCTGACCGCATTGCGACTACCAGCGGCTCGAACTCCCCCTTGGCTGCCGTCAATGAATTTTTGATAAGGTCCGATGTAAATGTCGCTATCCCACATTTTCTTGGTGGGAAAGAGGATATAAATACGACTTTTTTCTTGGGACCTTTTGCCATCCGTAGCATCCCTTTGGAAATACTCGTAAAGCTCACAATTCTATTTTAGAATTGTTTGATTGACCTGTCAAATGAATTGACTATTGCGTAGTTATAAAGTGTTTTTTTTCTAAAATTTGGTCTTGATTTGCCCATTTCAGGCGTAAAAAAGTAGAAATTTAGCATATATTTCCTGATTTTTTGGTTTTTTCTCTATTTTTCGCACTAAAGATTGACAAATTCGTATAATATACTACTAATATAGTAGGTATAATAGGAAATGAATTATGAAGCTTTCGACTCGAACCAGATATGGAATCAGAGCGATATTGGAGCTGGCTGATAACTATCAGAAAGGTCCTTTGCAGCTTAAAACCATTGCAAAGCGGCAGAATATATCCGTAAAATATCTTGAGCAGATAATGGCCGTCCTCAGAGCCGGAGACCTTATTAGAAGTGTGAGAGGCCCAAAAGGCGGATATACGCTTGCCAAACATCCAAATCAAATTAAACTTAGCGATGTCTTCGATTGTTTGGAAGGCTCTGTAACCACCGTTGAATGTGTCGAAGATGAGAATTACTGCGCTCGTTCTATTGATTGTTTGGCCAGACAGCTCTGGACGCAGGTGAATAACGCAATTAGAAATGTCCTGCAGTCCGTAACGCTTCAGGATTTGGTTAATAGGGCAAAAGATAAAGGCGGTTTGGATTATCAGATATAGAAGGGAAAAGGATAAATTATGAGTGCAATATTTGAAGATATCACCGCCGCAGTTGGTTACACGCCCTTGGTGCAAATCAACAAGCTCGGCTCAAATAAGGCGACTATTCTGGCAAAGCTCGAATCATATAATCCCTGTGGCAGCATCAAGGATAGAATTGCCTTATCAATGATACAGGCGGCGGAAGAAAACGGACTCATCAAACCCGATACCGTCATAATCGAGCCGACAAGCGGCAATACCGGCATAGGTCTTGCCTTTATTTGTGCCGCCAAGGGATACCGCTTGATATTGACTATGCCGGAATCGATGAGCATTGAGAGGAGAAAACTTTTGAAATTGTTTGGTGCGGAGATTGAACTCACGCCCGCTGAGCTTGGTATGTCCGGCGCAGTAAAAAAAGCTGAAGAGCTCGTGGCAAAAAATCCAAATGCTTTTATGCCTCAGCAGTTTAACAACCCCGCCAATCCGCAAATCCACAGAGAGACCACAGCAGAAGAAATCTGGTCGGATACTGATGGTAAACTTGACATCTTTGTTGCCGGTGTCGGGACAGGCGGAACTTTGACCGGCTGTGGCGAGGTGTTAAAAAAACGAAATAAAAATCTCAAAGTGATAGCAGTTGAGCCGAAAGATTCCCCCGTGATCTCAGGCGGCAAACCAGGCCCGCACAAAATTCAGGGTATCGGGGCTGGCTTTGTGCCTAAAGTGTTGAATGTTAAGATAATAGACGAAATTATCCAAATCTCTAATGAAGACGCTTTGGAAACAGCTCGACAATTAGCGGCGAAAGAAGGAATATTAGTAGGTATTAGCTCTGGTGCTGCAATGACAGCCGCAGTGCAGGTATCGCAACGACCGGAAAACCAGGGAAAAACTATTGTTACTATCCTGCCCGATACCGGTGAGAGGTATATCTCCACCGAAATGTTTGATTGATTGCAGGTAGCTGAAAAGAAAAATATCCCGATTTACTTTTCAAGGGAGTTTGGAGATTGGAGATGCCCAGGAGAAAAATAACTGACAAAACGATTGAAAATCTGGTCAGGGAAATTGCTAAGACCTATGAAGGCGATACCGGCATAAATTTTATCGATGTCTCTAATCTGCCTGTGCGGGATAAAATCTTGCAGATTCTTGATTTGCTCACCGAAATCCTTTTCCCGGGCTATACAGGCAAAAGAACGGTTACAAAATCGAACATCGATTACATTGTTATTGATATTTTATATCACATCTATACCGAGCTCACCGAGCAGATAGAGCGGGCCTACAAATACCGCTGCAGAATGGAGAAATGCGACACCGGCGATTGCAGAAAAATGGCCGAAAACGCTACTCAACATTTACTGACTCAGCTTCCCAAAATTAGGGAGATGTTAAAAGGTGACGTCGGTGCCGCCTTCGATGGCGACCCAGCGGCTAAATCTAACGAGGAAATCGTCATTAGTTATCCTTGTATTGTAGCTATTGCTACTTATCGCATCGCTCACGAATTATATCTGAAAGAGGTGCCTTTGATACCTCGCATAATGACAGAGTGTGCGCACGCAAAAACAGGCATCGACATCCATCCCGGCGCTAGGATTGGAAGAAACTTTTTTATCGACCATGGCACCGGCGTTGTCGTGGGTGAAACCACCATTATAGGTGACAACGTGAAACTTTATCAGGGCGCTACCCTTGGCGCACTTAGTTTTCCCAAGGATGAGCGCGGAAGGATTATAAAAGGCGGCAAGCGTCATCCGATGATTGAGGACAACGTCACTATCTATGCCGAGGCAACGATACTCGGTGATGTGACTATCGGCAAAGGTGCCGTAATCGGCGGTAACGTCTGGATAAAGGAGTCCGTCCC
>CAYTTK010000032.1:0-1847 GCA_964440735.1 uncultured Pirellulales bacterium | reverse complement strand
TTCGAATTTCGATATTGTTTAGTATTTAGGATTTAGTGCTTAGGATTTTATATCTTATTTGAGAGATTTGCTTTGGACAAAAAAATACTTGAAAGAATCAAAAAACTAAAAACCGAACGTGGAGCTGTAATTCTCGCCCATAATTATCAACTGGCTGAGATTCAGGACCTCGCCGATTTTACTGGTGACTCTTTGGCTCTAAGTGTCCAGGCCGCCCGGACTGATGCCGATGTTATTGTTTTTTGCGGTGTAAAGTTTATGGCTGAGACCGCTGTTATTCTCTCTCCACAAAAGACTGTGTTACTGCCCGACCGCTTTGCTGGCTGCCCCTTAGCTGATATGATTACCGCTCAGCAATTAACTGAACTTAAGCAGAAAAATCCTGACGCACTGGTCGTTTGTTATGTCAACAGCCCTGCGGAGGTCAAGGCCGAAAGTGACTATTGCTGCACGAGTTCTAATGCGGTTGATCTGGTGAAGTCTTTGCCTGAAGGTAAACCCATTATTTTTGTCCCGGACAGGCATCTCGGCCAATTCGTTGCTGATAGAACAAAAAGAGACCTTATCCTCTGGCCCGGATATTGTCACGTGCACGTCGTGATAACTGAAGATGACATCAAAAGTGCAAAGGCAAAATATCCAGATTCCGTTGTTATGACTCATCCCGAATGCACCGAGCCGGTAAAAGAGCTTTCGGATGAGATTCTTAGCACTGGCCAGATGCTAAAATTTGTCGATAAAAGCTCAGCGAAAAAATTTATTATCGCTACTGAGATAGGAATTATTCACGCTTTGAAAAAACAAAATCCCGATGCCCAGTTTATTGCAGCCAGCGACAAAGCGATTTGTCCTAATATGAAAAAGATTACCTTGGACAAGGTCATCAATTCTCTTGAAAATATGCAATACAAAGTCACCGTACCCGAAGATATACGTATAAAAGCAAAAAATTCTCTTGACCGTATGATAGAAATATTACCAACAAAGTAATTGAGATATCCAAATGGCAGAGAAAAAAGAATATCGTCTGGAAACACTTGCAATACACGCTGGCCAAAAGCCCGACTCCGATACCTTAAGCAGGGCTGTTCCGATTTATCAGACGACCAGTTACGTATTCAGAGATACCGAACACGCTGCGAATTTATTTGCCCTCAAGGAGTTTGGCAACATCTACACCCGACTGATGAATCCTACAACCGATGTTTTGGAAAAACGGCTCGCTGCTCTTGAAGGCGGTGTTGGCGGCCTGGCCTTAAGCTCAGGACAATCCGCTATCTACGTCAGTGTTTTTAATATTTGTGGTGCTGGCGGACACATCGTCGCTTCAAACTCGCTTTATGGTGGAACTGTTACGCTCTTTAGCCAGACCTTTGCCAAGCTCGGTATCGAGGTAACCTTCGTTGACCCGAAGAAACCGGAGAATTTCGCCGACGCAATCAAGGATAACACCCGCCTGATTTACATCGAGACTATCGGCAATCCAAAAAACGATATCTTGCAGCATGAAAAAATTGCCGACCTTGCCCACGAAAATGGTATGCCGGTGATTTGTGATAATACCGTTGCGACGCCGATATTGTTTAGACCAATTGAACACGGCATAGATATCGTTGTTCATAGCTGCACGAAATTTATTGGCGGCCATGGCACAAGCATCGGCGGAGCGATTATCGACTCCGGCAAATTCGACTGGACGAATGGCTGTTACCCCGAGCTCACTGAGCCCGACCCAAGCTATCACGGCGTAAAATATGTCGAATCCTTCGGTGAATTGGCCTATATCATAAAGGCCAGAACCCAGTTCCTTCGCGATATGGGTTCCTGCATGTCGCCGTTTAATGCCT
>CAYTTK010000031.1:18787-20957 GCA_964440735.1 uncultured Pirellulales bacterium | reverse complement strand
ATTAACTGCTATTTGAGCAGCCGTCGAACCGTCGATTCCACTATCAACTATGGCCTGATGTAAATCAATCAAATAATTTGGGTCGAAAATACTGTTGACATTAACCATTTTCTCACCATCTGGATTAATAATCCGGTCCATATTGTAGGTAGTAGCAATGTGTCTATAAGAATATATATCGTTCGGCCCGATTACATCGTGCTGGGCTCTGTAAAACCAGTCGATAAGGTCAGAGGTTACCGGCGTCCGCAGATTCAGATTCTTGAACGCATTGGTCCACACATTTTCTATGCGTGTCTCCGTATCCGGCAAGTTTATTAAAAATCGATTGCGGAGCTCCAATTCATCGCCGATATCAAAGGGTGTATAATGACCATCAGGAATGTCATACCGCCATACGACATCGTTAATGTAATTGTCCAAAATATGCGGCTCAGAACCATATCTTACATCCTCAAGTTTACCCGATGGATTCGAGGTCGAACCTCGCTTTGCCAGACTTAATAGGTCTATTTGTGTCTGACTTGAGCCGTCGATAAGTTTTATATCTGTGCTGCAGGGGTCAAATTCGTATGCGGTATTGACATTTAACATCCCTCCGTTGTCAATGATCCTAACTGCAGCGTAAATAGGTTTACCCTTGCTGCTTGTCATATCCGGCAAGAGAACCCAAGCAGAATCTGCCACGCCGTCACCATCAGCATCTGCATGGTAAATAACAGTATTATTTGAGTCACCAATCTGCGATGGGACCTGGTAATCCGGAACAATCCCCGCCTCTAATCCCGAACTCGGAATCGAAAACCTTTTATAGATATCGCTTATCTGTCTCCATCTATAATCACTTGCAGCAAACTGGTATGGCTCAAGGCAGGCCAGCCAGATATTGTTACTATCGGGATAATCGTAGTATTCCTGGTTTGCTTCGCCGGGGGCATCTAAAACCAGCTCCTGTGATATCTCTGCGATGGCCGTCTCGACCGCCAAATTTAGCTCTCTGTTTTGCGATATAGACGACGTCGCCATTTTATCCAAACGGGCAACCAGCATGAACAGCACCCCGACAATAGCCAGCATACTCGTCAAAACCACGGTCAGGATAAGCGCAGAGCCAAACGAAAGTCCGCTTTTTGTAAATCGCTTGTTTACCATTTTTAACTCTTCCGTGTTAATCTGTGAAATCTGTGGTTTTAATCGCCTAAATAAACAATATATGTAAAAGTCCTGCCGTTCTTTATTACGCCTTTGGAATCGTATAACGTGAAGGTGAATTTTAACGCCCTTCCGAGACCCGGAATCAAATTAAAATCCTCTTCATTCAACAATTCTTGAAAAGAATCGCCACTAAATTCCCCGCTAAGATTGACTCCACTATAGGGAGGAACAGAGTACAACACACCGGGAACATGTTTGCCGTCTAAAAAGAAATCCGAATTACTCAAATCTCCATCGCCGTCAGGGTCAATCTCCGGAACCCATCGCTGCCTTTTATCATACCAACCCTGAATTTTGAACTCTCCCACTCCTTCACACAAAAGCATATGAATTGTATTGGCATCTGCAGGTTCTACATTTGCTCCTCGAGCCACATCAGGGATGGTAGATTCGTCAACGGTGACATCCGCAATAACAGTCAGCATATCTTTCTTACAGGGTGTAGGTGGCTCTTCCCAAAGGATATTCTTCCACTGTTCCAAGGTTGTTTTATCGTACTCAAGCCGGTTATTCCAGTATCCCCACTGGTCATTAGTTCCGGTGAATCCATTAGCCGGGTCCAGATAGTTATCAAGGAAGTTGTCATCCGTGTAAATATGCTGTGTTCTTGCAAGTATCCTTTTCTCCCTTAGCTGGTTCTCAGCCTTTACGCCGCCAATACCACCACGCTTAGCAAGCATGTAAGAAACTCTCGCAAGGTTACCACGAATCACCTTAGGATTAGTTCCATAAGATTGAAAATCGCCGTTGGTAAAAAACATGATCCGGTCAAATCTCTCATAGGAATTTGGATCGGCTGTATCCGCACCGGGCTTCGGCTCGGCCACCCAAACTACGAAAATCTCACCGTCCTTGCGCAGGCCTGTAAAATCTGATTTGAGCTGGTCAGTGATGGCTCTGAACTTTTGCATAATTTCGGCATTTGCCAAAGCGGTTCGGTGGGAACCTACGGTGA
>CAYTTK010000031.1:0-18687 GCA_964440735.1 uncultured Pirellulales bacterium | reverse complement strand
AACTTTTGCATAATTTCGGCATTTGCCAAAGCGGTTCGGTGGGAACCTACGGTGACTTTGAAAATCACACTTGCAAAAGACACCACCATCGCCATAAGCCCAATCGCTACCAGAAGCTCAATTAAAGTAAATGCCTTTTTCATTTTCCTTCCTGCCACTAAGGCACGAAGACACCAAGATTTAATCGGCAGTCATTGCGAGCAAAGCGAAGCAATCTTTTTGTTATTTAACTTCCTTTGTATTTTTCTGTCTTCGTGTCTAATTTTTAACTTCGTGCTCATTTGTGAGAATTCGTGGTTAATATTCTTATTTCCTTTGTGACTTTGTGCGTTCATAGCTAAAATCTAATTTCCCCCTGATATACTGCTATACAGGGATACCTGCCCCCACCAAATAACGGTGGCGGGACAACCCAAACAGAATCACCACCCTGCCAAGCCGCATCAAGAGTAATCCGGTCAGGATAATCAGGGTCCGCGCCTCTTTCAATCACGCGATATATTTCCCCCGTTGTGTTTTCTACTATCGTATAACCATCATTAATCCAGTTTATTCTGTCCTGGTCTTGAATTGTAAGGATTATATTTCCAGTGGTACCGGAAACACCAACAGGAACCGGCATAGGATACCCGACTGTGTCACCTTCCGGGTCAAGCGGGTCTCGATATACTGCAACAGCGCCGACTTTTCTGCTGACAAAGACCGTAACCTGCACAAGCCGATTCGGGTCATCTCCGACACGCCTGCACAAAGCAGACCAGAAGTATTGCTTCTCGGCCAGGTCCGTATCCGTCGATGGATAAGCAAATTCAATTGGTTTTACCGGCACGGATGACACATTATTAAAGTCAACACAGGCAGTGTCTGACAATTCCGATAGCCAGCTTGTGTCGATACCACCAAAGAGTTTAATCTTTGCAAAGGCCTCGTCGGCCGCTACTGCTGCGACGGTGCGCTCGGTGGCAATTGTCGAGAAATGAATACCCGCGAGGAACGTGCCGCCTATAAAAACCATCCCGATAGCAAGCGTCCCGACAGCCAGCAGAACCTCAGTCAAGGAAAACCCGTTATATTGTCGCTTATTACTCATAATACTTTCATTCCTGCGAAACTTGTCCTCCGTTAGGAGTCCATAGGACTGAGCAAAGTCGAAAGAGCAGGAATCTATCCTTTATCTCTGTGTCTAATTCCCTTTTCAATTGGCCGAGATTATCGTTCCAACATAAGGGTTGATATAGACCGGCTTAATACGACTCAAATATACTGACCAAGCCTCGCCTTTTTCGTAGGCCTGTTTGAACTTTTGCCTGTCATAGATAATAAAGCTGCTTCGGCTTGACTCTTGATATAAACCTAACTCTTGATAATCGTCCTGATAAAACATCCCAACCTTATCATAAACCTGCGCTTTTTTATTAAAAATATCATCATTGCTTATATCAGCAGATGTATCAGGGTAACCATTTCTATTTCTTACCCGCACATCATGAATTACAAATTTGCCTGATGGGGAAAAAATGATTGAAAAAGTAGTTGTATCCCTAAATATATTGAGGTTGCTTATCTCAACATCGCCATTACCGTCTTCGTCACTAATAATGCCATCACCTGAGGGTATTAAATCTTGTCTATACATCAAATCCATCACACCAACTGAATCAGGTAACTTTATCGGCTTTAGGCCTTCAACCGCTCTAAAACCATTGGCCAAGTCAGTCCCATTGGGTTTATCATCAGAATCATGAACAATAAATATCATATATTGAGAACTATCGAGAAGATTGAGCGGTTGCTCACGATTATATGCTTTTTGGAATCTGATGCCGGCGTATTTTTGCTCTTTCGCAGCGATAGCACGGGCTGTTGCCAGAGCCGAGCTTATCATACTCTTTGCACCGCTTTCGGTCTCAAATGACTTAAGAAGCGCACGGACAGCCGGCAGCCCCAAGCCGACAAGCAGCGCTATCGCAGCGATAACCACCGCCATTTCCATCAGCGAAAGACCAGATTGTCTGAATTTTACTTTCATTTTTCACTGTAGCCACAGAGTTCACAGAGCACACAGAGTTTTTCAATGTTGTCATTCCTGCGGAAGCAGGAATCTATATTCTTTTATTTCTCTGTCCTCTGTCTTCCGTCATCTGTCATCTATTATTTATATCATCAGGCGTTCCGAACTGCCTGTCCGGCCCAGCCGAGATTAGCTGAGGAAAAGTATCAATATCAACATCATATCTATAATCCAGCACTGTCCCCCACAGGTCATAAATCTCCGGCGGCGTGTCATCCGGACTGAACTTGTTCTTTATTAAAGAATCATCGATTTTTCCCAGCACTTCACGAGAATCGGGTATGGAATTAAGCTCACGATAGAGATATTCCGAATGTCCAGCAGCATTTGCAAAATTTTCCTCTGTCTGCTGAGGGAAAAAACCTTGATATTCGTAATATTCCTGTAATGCTCCTTCCAGAATGGCAAAAATATCTTTCATCCCCTTTTCTTTGGCCTGATTATCTATACGAGAGACAATACCGATTACCATTGTGGTTAAAAGCGCAATTACAGCCACGACAATGAGTATCTCGACAAGCGTTAATCCGAATTTTGTCCGTAGTTTATTGTTCATTGTTAATTCCACGAGTATCAAGATTCAACCGCCAGACATACGGCGGATTTATCCGCCGAAGGCAGAATCAAGTAAAGAGCATCTAAAAATTAGTAATATCGTCAGCCGTGCCGTAAAGGCCATCTGCCCCCGCTGAAATCAATATGTATGAATCAGGCCTATAAGGCCAGGGTCTCCCAAGTGTCGATGCCTTTAGGTCCATGATATATTCTATAAACTTGGAATCATCGCTTCCTTGCCCAGGAAAATGGTCTTTACCGTCTTTGACCGACTTTAATTTGATAAGTTCCTCATTATCTTTAACATTGTAAATAGGCGAAGGTGGAAACATACTCTTGCTTGCTGTGTTTGCCCTGAAATAGAGAATCGGTGTGCCCGCATTAAAATAAGCAGATTTCCCTGTTGCCTGATTGACTACAGTTATCTTCTTTATGCTAAATACATCACAGAGCACAAACGGATCCGGGTCCAAAACAACACCGGTTCCGTCAAACAATCCATCATGCTCATTAGGAACAACTCCCAGCCTAAAGGCACCAGCAGTTGCAAGCTCCAGATAAGGACCTTTTCTCTCTCTCAGATTACTTTCATTAGGGTCTAGTGGGTACCAAGTTGTATAGGTTGCACTCCAGTTTGACCTTGGATGAAATCCCAACAAGTCTCGCCCTAAAAGCGCCTCAGCGAGTTTTTGTGCACCGCAGTAATCAATTTGAGCAGTGTCATGAGAGTACGAGTCTGATGGTGGATAGTCGCCGTAATCGTTCTTAAAAGTAGTCAGGGCAAGGTCAATCGTTGCTAACTGGACTTTTTGCTGGGCTTCTTTTGCGGAGGTGCGCACATAAGTAAGAGCCGGCAAAAGAACGCCTACCAAGAGCGCCATTATCGCCACAACAGTCAACAACTCCACAATCGTAAAACCTGATTTGATACGCTTCACAATCGCCCCCTTTCATAAATTATTAAGAATGACAGCACACCGAGATATACGTCACAGACCATTATTTTTATCCTTGTTATCCGCCAAGCAACCCATCACCTGGTATATCAATTCGTTTCGGCGAAAGCCGTGTGCCGGAGCAGTAAGCAAGCCACAGCCGGACCGCAAGGTGCACTTTTCCACGATTGGCCCAGATGCTTATTCTGACTTGTATTTCCACTCAAAGTTGAATATATCATCAGCCGTGCCATACTCTCCGTCAAATCCAGCAGAAAGCAAGATGTAAGAATCCGCCCTATAGGGCCTGGAAGCAGTTGTAATCTTATGGCTCCTCGTAATCCTATAAAATACGTTATAGTCATTAAGCGAGTGCACCCTCTGCGCATCGGTCAAACCCGCACTTACCCATGGCTTACCAAGTCGGACCAATTGGTGGTTGTCGCGGTAATTGTAAATATTTCCTTCATCTGCTGTAGGACCTGAAGGGGGCAGAGGATTGGTTGGATCTTCTTGGGTGTAGTGTAAGCTGTTGGCTGTATTTGCCTTATAGTAAAGGACCGGCATACCTGTCTTTTTTCCGGTTAGCATCGATCGTGTATATACGTCACACAGGACAAGGTCACAGGGGTCTTTAAAGCCCATCATAGTTAGTTCTGTTTTATTATTGTATATATCTGCAATCGGGTATGCATCAGCACCTTCCGAAGGCAGAAACGGGCCTTTCCTGGCTTTTAAGTTAGCTGCATAGCCAGTGTCAGATACTGCTAAACCATACAACGTAGTACCAGCAGCATCGAACCCGTCACTTCTGTAAATTGAGTTCGTATGAAAGCCCAGCATGTCCTGGCCCATCATCGCCTCGCAAAGCTTCATCGCACCACAATATCCATCACCTTCTGAGTCCTCCGCACTTGAAGGTGGATAACCATCAAATTCATTATTGAAAAGCTCTACCGCAGCTTCTATACTGTGAAACTGTGCCATTTGCTTCACTTTGCTGGCATACCGCCTGACCCCGGCAAGCGCCGGCAGAAGAACGCCAATTAAAATTACAATGATGCTCATGACCGTCAGCAGCTCTACAATGGTGAACGCAGCTTTTTTATTCAATTGTCTGTCTATTCGCTTCATTTTTTTCTCCTTGTTCGAAATAAATGGTTCTTGTTAATAATTAACCGACACAGATTACTCATTAGTCCCCTGTACCTAAGGTCTGGATAATTGAAATCATCGGTAAAAATATCGACATGACGATAGTCAGAACGATACCGCCAAGCACAATAATAATAACCGGCTCAAGCATCGACATTAACGAGCCGACCAGCACCTCGACCTGCTCGTCGTAGTTGTCTGCTATTTTCAAAAGCATCTTGTCCAAATCACCTGTTTCCTCACCTACAGCAACCATATTGGAAATAATCAAGTCAACGGTCTTGGATTGCCGCAACGGCCCGGCAAATGTATCACCCTGCCTGATGGAATCATGAACATTGCCGAGCATATTTGAAAAGACCTCGTTTCCTGCCGTCTCGCGCGTAACATTGATGGCATCCAGAATCGGCACACCGGCACTAATCAATGTCCCCAACGTCCTTGTCCAGCGTGTAACCGATATTTTACTGGTAAGCTGGCCAACAACAGGCACTTTCAACTTGATGGTATCCAGAATCAATCTGCCAACGTGAAACTGCTTGACCATTTTCAACAGAAAGATTGTTATAAATGGCACTGCCAATATAACGGCCCATCCATAGTGGTATGCTATCCAGCCGCTTATCCCCAACACTATCTGCGTTATCTTCGGCAGCGCCGACTTGCCCTCCGTCATTTCACTCAACACCGAGATAAAGTTGGGTATCACGTATTTCATTAATCCCAATAGAATAAGAAAAGCCACACTCAAGACCACAGCAGGATATATTGCTGCACCTATAACGCGTGATTTAAGTTTCTGTGCCTTTTCCATAAAATCAGCCAATCGAGCTAATATCAGGTCCAGCACACCTCCGGTCTCTCCTGCCGCTACCATATTCACAAACAGCCGGTTAAAAGTTCTTGGAAATCTTCCCATCGCCTCTGATAGTGTCGAACCACCCTCGATGTCATCAGCTACATAACCAATGACCCTCTTGAATGTTCCCGATTTTTGCTGCTCCTCAAGAATCCTCAAAGACCGCAAAATGGGCAAACCCGCATCCTGTAGTGTTGACAGCTGTCTTGCAAATTGGCTTATAAATTTGACCTTGACCTTCCCACCGGCTCCACGTCTTGGCTTTGGCCTTGCAGCAGCTTTCCCCGCAGCTCTCTTTGCCAGACCACGTGAACGCACCTTCGTGGGGAAATACCCCATATTACGTATCTTACTTATCGCCTCCTTCTCACTAAGGGCCTCAACCTCGTTTTTTATCTCCACCCCTTGTGCATCCAATGCCGTATATTGAAAAACTGCCATTTTAAATACCTCCCCGGGCTCAACAATTAACTATTGATTCCCGATTCACAAACTTCCAACGCATCTCACATTTCCTCCACAATTGTCTCTTTCACTACCTCGTCGATAGTGGTAATGCCGTCATACATCGCTGCCAAACCATTATCTCGCAATAACCTCATACCCACTTTTTGACCGGCTGCACGCAAAATGCTCGTTGAAGCCTGCTTCATAATCAAGTCACGCATTTCATCATTAAATAACATAACTTCAAAAATGCCTATCCGCCCTTTATAACCAGTTCCATTACACTTGTCACATCCCCGTCCGTAATAAAACCCTTTACCTTTGATATCATCAGGTGTAAGTTGTAATTCCATTAATTGATTTTCACTCGGCTTAAATTCGGTTTTGCAGTTTTCACATATTTTTCTTATTAATCGCTGAGCAATAATTCCTTCAAGCGTAGCGGTAAGAAGAAACGGCTCAACCCCCAAATCCAAAAGCCGGGCTATCGAACTCGGTGCATCATTTGTGTGCAGTGTGGTAAATACTAAATGTCCTGTTAGAGAGGCCTGTGCAGCAATTTCCGCTGTTTCAAGGTCACGAATTTCTCCAACTAAAATAATATCGGGGTCTTGACGTAAAATTGAACGTAAACACCTTGCAAAAGTAAGACCGATATCCGCTCTAATCTGAACCTGAATAAGACCATCTATATCATACTCTACGGGGTCCTCTGTCGTTATAATTTTTGTTTCAATGTTATTAAGTTCATGCAAAGCCGAATAAAGAGTAGTTGTCTTTCCACAACCGGTAGGACCTGTTGCAATTATTATACCATTAGGTTTATTAATAAGCTGACGGACTAATTGATAATTTTCCTTTCTCAAGCCAAGTTCTCTCATATCAAAAGTTGCCTGAGACCTGTCCAGCACACGCAGAACAACACTTTCACCAAACATCGTAGGCATAACACTAACTCGCAAATCAATCGGCTTTCCCTGGACAGTCAGCGATATTCGTCCATCTTGTGGCAAACGCCTCTCAGCGATATCAAGGTCAGCCATAACCTTTATACGCGAGCTAAGCGCAGCAGCAATGTACTTCGGCGGTGGAACCATCTCGTAAAGCACACCGTCGATGCGGTAGCGCATCTTATATTCATTTTCAAATGGCTCAAAATGTACATCCGATGCTTTATCACGAATCGCTTGCAGCAGAACCAGGTTCAGAAGTTTTTTTACAGGATTCGACTCAGACAGTTCTTTTAATTCATCCAGGTCAATACTCTGGTTTCGCCCCTCAAATTCCGCAAGAAAACTGTCGCTTTGTATCTCATCTATCAATTCGTTAATGTTTTCATCCTGCTTATTCTCATAAAATTTGTTTAAAGCTTTTTCCAATGCTTCTGGGTCAGTTATCTTTGCTGTAACCTTAAATCCCATTAACGTGCTAAGGTCATCGGTTGCTCTGAAATTATCTGCACTATCAAGAGCAACTGTCAGTTCATTTCGTTCCTTGTTGTATTCAACCGGCACAATGTGATAAGTCTTTGCCATTTGTGCTGGTACTTTCTCAATTACATCGCTATTTATTTCTATCTCGTCTATGTTTATATATTCCATCCCTCTCTGTGCAGCTAAAGCAAACTGCAGCTGTCTTTCATCAATAATGCCCAGTTCAAGGAAAATTTTCCCTATTTGAACTCCACCGTGCCTTTGCTGCTGGATTTTAAGGCATTCATGAACTTTTTCTCTGCTCAGAATACCCATTTTTATAAGTATCCTGCCGAGAGTTCTGCCTCTTAACTGTTCTACGGGAAGATTAGTTTTCACTGTGTTCGTTTTTGCCATTTTATTATTGCCTCTAAATCAATTCTATGAGACTAATTCTATTATATAACAATAAAAGCTTTTTGGCAAACAAATTATATATGGGACATTTAGTTAATAGGACTTCTAAATTGTTTATTTTTAGTTGTTATTAAGTGTTCAAAAATGGACATTAAAAACAAGGTATAATAATAAAAAGGGTTAAAACGTTATTATTTCGATAAAAATGCCTTTTTACAGGAAATAAAAGAGTTTATTTTATATCAGATTGTATATGTAAAATTGTCTGATGTAAAAAAGGTTGGGTTTTTTTAAAAACTCATTAAAATACTCAAATTATAAAAAAATTTCAAAAAAGCACTTTAAACACCGTTTTTTTACAACCCCAAGTATAAATTCTCAAACTTTATGTGTTATCTTAAATGTTTGATACTATAAAAATAGAAGTGAAAACCATTGATAATATCGGGCTTAAATGATTGTTATAGTCGGAAGTTCTTTCAATTAAGTCCTCAGGATAGGGCCGATATCTTCCATTTCCTGCGCTGCTACCTTTTTCTTTGCCTTTTTTCCCCTCATTGCATTAACTTTGTTCATAGCTTTATCCTGCAAATCACCCGGTTGTCGAGCTTTGTCAATCATTTCATCAAGTGTAATTTTTCCGATGTCATAAAGTTGCCAGAGATGTTCATCAAGAAGCTGCATTCCCAACTTTTTGCCCGTTTGGATGCTCGAATCAATACGGTAAGTCTTATTCTCACGAATAAGATTAGCAATAGCAGGAGTAACAACCATAAACTCATAAGCTGCAATTCTTCCTCTTCCGGCAGCCAAAGGACAAAGGGCCTGACTGAGAACAGCTATTAAATTACTGCTTAACTGAATTCTAATTTGCTCCTGCTGGTTTACGGGAAAGACATCAATCATCCTGGTAATCGTTCCTGCAGCGCTTGTTGTATGGACGGTGCTAAAGACGAGATGGCCTGTTTCAGCGGCTCTAACGGCTGCTTCAATTGTTTCCAAATCGCGCAATTCGCCTACGAGAATTACATCCGGGTCCATTCTTAAAATGCGTCTTAAGGCCTCACCAAAGCTCGGAACATCAACACCGACTTCCCGCTGATTAACAATAGATTTTTTATGCGTATGATAATATTCTATCGGTTCTTCAACGGTTATAATATGGCGGTCGAAGTTTTCGTTAATATAGTTTATCATACAAGCTAAGGTGGTGGTTTTGCCACATCCGGTTGGTCCTGTTACCAAAAACATACCTCTCGGCCTACGACACAAAGCGGAACAAATCTTGGGCAAACCTATTTCCTCGAAGGTCATAATCGTGGTTGGTATGAGACGCAAGACCAAGGAGATATTTCCTTTCTGTCTAAAGACAGAGACGCGAAACCTCGCCTCATCGCCAAAAGCAAAACCAAAATCGGTTCCACCTTCCTCTTGGAGCTCCTGCTGGTTTCGGTCAGGAGTTATACTTTTCATCAAAGCGACGGTATCGTCAGGTTCAAGGACTTTTGTTTCCAGAGACCTCAGCCGGCTGTCTATTCTCAGCACCGGCGGTCTATGAACAACAAGATGTATATCTGAAGCACCCTGCGTAACGCAGGCCTGCAATAACCTATCCATATTAACAGTTGCCATTTAAGAATCCTCAATAACAATTAATTTGTCTATTCTACTAAAACTCCTTCCGTCTGTGTTATCCTTACCACTTCCTCAGCTGTTGTGATACCTTTGAATAATTTGATTTTGCCATCATCTCTTAGCGTTCTCATTCCACTTGCCTGGGCTGCCTTTCTCAATTCGGTTGTAGGTGCCTTTGCAAAGGCCAGCTCTCTTATTTCGCTGTTCATTTCCACCATCTCAAATATGGCAAGCCGACCTCTGTAACCAGTACCCTGGCAATGACTACAACCAGTGCCTTTGTAGAAGGGATGTTTTTGGATATCTTCAGAGGTCATATCAAGCAGCCGCAAGTGGTAGGGGTCCGGATTTTCGTCGACTACTTTGCATTTACTGCAAATGACTCTCACAAGCCGTTGTGCCATAATGGCTTGTATCGAGCTTGCTACGAGAAACGGCTTGACGCCCATATCTATCAGACGAGTAATAGCACTTGGTGCATCATTGGTGTGCAAAGTGCTGAAAACCAGGTGCCCCGTAAGTGCCGCCTGAATTGCGATATCTGCGACGATGCCATCACGAATTTCACCGATGAGTATGATATTAGGGGCTTGTCTGAGCATTGCTCTGAGAATCCTGTCAAACGTCAATTGGATATCTTCCTTGACCTGGCACTGATTCATTCCGTCGAAATTGTATTCAACAGGGTCCTCCGCAGTAACAATTTTCTTATCCGGCTTGTTAAGTTCCTGCAATGCCGCATACAAAGTTGTGGTTTTGCCGCTACCTGTTGGTCCCGTAACCAAAAAAATTCCATTCGGCCTTTTGATAATCTTTTGAAACTGCTCATAATGGTCCTGCTCAAAACCCAGTGATTCAATGCCGATATTTACTGCATCGCGTCGCAAGATACGTAAAACAATACTTTCTCCATGATAGCCCGGCAAAGCTGAAACACGAAAATCGATATCCTGCCCCCCGATCATGCGCTTAATACGACCATCCTGCGGTAACCTTTTTTCGGCGATATCCATACCGGACAGAATTTTGAGCCTTGTAATCAGCGATGCCTGCATATTCTTTGGGATATTATCCTTTTCCAGACAAACACCATCAACGCGGTATCTTACGCGCACCCTATCTACCATCGGCTCAAGATGTATATCACTGGCCCTCATATAAAAAGCATTATCTATTATAAGGTTTACCAACCTGATAACAGGACCTTCCTGGTCGTCGCCTTCCGCTTGTGCACGCAGAGCTTCTGCCTGCAGTTCGTGACCTGCCTCGGCAAGCTCGGCAGCAGTTGCATCGATGCTATGTTTTAAGCGGTCGTCTTCGTCTTTTCTTACTATATCGAACGAGTCCTTAATGAACGAACGAATTTTGACAGGATTTGCAAGACAACATTCCAGTTCGGCATTCACCCGAAACCTAATGGCATCCATCATATCTAAATCTAACGGGTCGCTAATAACCAATCTCAATTTTCCGTTATCCATACCCAAAGGCAACACATTGTGCTTTTTTATAAGCTCTTCCGGGACAAGTTTTTTAGCGTCGGATGGAATGGTAATCTTATCCAGGTTCACGAATTCCAAACCAAATTGCTTTGCGACTGCCTTGGTAAGTATTTCTTCATCTATCAGGCCGAGCTCAAGCAGGACCTGGCCGAGCCGTTTCTTTTTCGTTCTTGAGGTCTTAATCGCATCGATAATTGCCTGTTTTTTCACCAGACCGGCTTTATAAAGAATTTCGCCCAAATGTCTGCGACTTTTAGCCATATTAACCTCATATTTTCGCTAATCTGAGTTCGATATATTATAACATTATTGAAGCAATTAGTCAAATTCACAATCTCAAACGGAGCATATTAAGGGCTGTTTGTGCCGCCTGAAGCCGTATGAAATCTCTGTTGTGTGAGAAGATAAACCGCTTGATTTCTGTCCCGCTAACCGAATCCATACTAATATATACTAAACCAACCTGCTTTTGTTCGGTTGCACCAGTTGGACCAGCTATACCGGTTATAGCGATGGCAAAATCTGTTGCGGCTTTGCGTCTGGCATACTGAGCCAGAGCCAGAGCAACCTGCTCGCTAACAGCTCCGTACTTTTCAACTAAATCACCAGGTATGCCAAGCTCGCTGGTTTTAGCATTGTTGCTATAAGTAACCCAGCCGTACGTAAAATATCTACTCGCTCCGGGTATGTCAGTAAGCATTTTAGCCAAGGTGCCGCCTGTGCATGATTCAGCCACGGCGAGTGTTTTTCTCTGCTGAGACAATTTTTCACCCACCACTTCAGCTAAGGTCTGGTCGTCTGTGCCATAGATTAGCTCTCCGAGCTTAAGCCGCAGCAACTTCTCATCCTGCTCGGCCATTTTATGGGCTTGTTCTTTGCCTTCAGCGGTGGCAATAATTATCAGCGTAATTACACCACAATGTGCAGTGCAATTGACCAGAGGATTCCTTCCTCGCTGCATAATCGGGCCAAGTAACTCAGCAATGTTTGACTCGCCTGTCCCAAAGCATTTTAGTTTCCGTATTACAACAGCTTGTCCGGTAGCAAGTTTTTTTAAATCCGGCAAAACAGATTCTTCAAACATCTGTTCCATTTCCGACGGGACTCCGGGTAAAGCAATAAGCAGCTTGCCATTTGCCCCTGCTATAATGCCGGGAGCCGTTCCAAGATTATTGGCAATGGCTTTAGCTCCGGCTGGTATATATGCCTGAACCTTATTCTTTTCGGACATTTGGCGATTTCGGGTGATGAAGAAATCCTTTATTTTTTGCAAAAGTTCATCTTTTAACTGCAAATCGGTGCCGAGGAATTTTGCAAATGCCTGACGAGTCAAATCATCATCGGTCGGTCCAAGCCCGCCGGTTGCTAATACCACATCAGCATCACTTGCTGCCAGATTAAAGGACCGGACAATTGAATCTATATCATCTGAGACTGTGTAAGAGCTAACAACAGGTAAGCCGATCGAAAGTAACTTCTCACCCAGATACGCAGCGTTAGTGCTTAAAGTCTGGCCTGTGAGCAATTCATTGCCAATACTGACGATGCTCGCCTTTTTCATTTTTCGTGTCCAGTTGACCGTGACTTGCACCCCATCGAAAAATGTTATATATCAATAAGCTACTTAACCGCACTGCCTTGATAATTGCAGGTTAAGCTCTCGTCTTGCCGCCTGACACATTAACAGTAGTGCCATGAATATAACCGGCACGGTCAGAGGCCAAAAAGCAAACCGTGCTGGCAACTTCGCTAAGTTTGCCACTTCTTCCCAGCGGGATAGCAGCTTTCTTATACCTTTGACGCAGCTCTTCGATGGTTATCCCCCTCGTGTATGCCAGCGCACGTTCATAATCTTCGGTGCGCAAAGCAGTCGGCTCCAGGATTCCTGGTGCGACCCCAACAACACGGATATTATGCCTGCCTAATTCCTTCGCCCAGGAGCGTGTCAGGGTATAAATGGCGGCCTTTGTACCAGCATAAACACTCTGGCCTTGCGAACCTTCCAGGCCGGACTCGGACGCCATATTGATTATAACACCGCCACCAGATTTAAGCATAACCTTTGCAACCGCCTGTGCGCATAGGAAAATACCTTTCTGATTGATTGCAACGACCTTATTCCAAACCTCCTCGGTTAGTTCCTCCTTACCAGCCGGGTCAACAAGAAGCCGCGGTATATTTATCCCAGCATTATTGACCAGGATATCAATTCGACCGAAAGTTTTGAGAACGGACTTAACCATATTGTCAACGCTTGTTTTGTTTGTTACATCGGTAGTGATGGAAATATGATTACCATCGAATTTATCCTTTAGCTCCTTCGCTGTGGATTTGGCGCCATCTTCAATAATATCAGCCACAACAACCCTTGCTCCGACTTCAGCCAGTCCCTGGCAGACGGCTTTACCAATTCCGGAAGCCCCTCCGGTAACAATCGCGACTTTTTCTTCCAAATTGAGCCAACTCATTGCGTTTAATCTCCAAAAAACCGATTTTTACATAAATCTAAAGAGTAATCACAGCTTTGATTACGCCATCTCGATAGCCAGCCACAAGGTCGAACGCCTTCTTCGTTTCTTCCAGTGGAAACCGATGGGTCACCATAAAATCAACATTTACCTGTCCAGTTTTGATTAAATCTATAGCTTTCTGAGTGCAGTGGTTCTGCCGACGAATATATCGAACGGTAAACTCTTTTCGCTTGAACTTATCAATATCAAAAGAGATACGCTCCTTCCTCGGAGTTCCAATAATAATTAGGTGCCCTCCCGGCCTTAGAATGTCAAAGGCCTGGTCCAGCGCTTCCTGCTGGCCACAGCATTCGAAGACAATGTCCATACCAAGCGGCTCAGCTGCAAGAATCTCACTGACAACGTCAATCTTTTCAGGATTGCCCAGCCAGGTAACACCAACATCTTTTGCGGCTTTTAGACGCTCTTCAATTTTATCTGTAACAAATATTTTTCGCTTCTTTTCAACTTTAGCTGCCAACAAAACGCTTAAGCCGATAGGCCCCTGACCGAGAATCGCTATGTTAGCTGCCCGTGGAATACGCGCCTGGTTAACTGCATACACTCCTATTGATAACGGTTCACACAAAGCCGCCTTTTCAAGCGTAATCTCACCATTAGTTGGATAGCAACATTCCTGCGGCATAACCTTATATTCACATAGACAACCGCCGCCCTGCCCCGGTGCGCCGAGAAAAAGCACATTATGGCAGGTATTCTCTCTACCCTTCCTGCACTGGTCACATTCATGACAGGATACAGCGGGGTCAACTGCAACCTCGTCGCCAACTTTTACACGGTCAACAGAACCTCCGACAGCTTCGACAGTGGCGGAACATTCGTGGCCTATTATGAAGGGATACTCGACAATTTGTTCACCAATTCTGCCTGTTTCATAGTAATGCAGGTCGGAGCCGCAGATACCTACTACTTCTATCTTTAATAGAACATCAGTATCCTTTTGAATGTTGGGCTGCGGGACGTTCCTCAACTCCATCTGATTGATACCGGTTAGGACAATGGCTCTCATATTTACCCTAAACGTTAAATCTGAAATTTATAATGTCGCCATCCTGAACTATATATTCTTTTCCTTCGAGCCGGATTTTTCCGGCAGCTTTTAGTGCCTTTTCGCTGCCAAGCTCCTTCAAATCTTCAAAGCTGAAGGTTTCTGCTCTGATAAAACCACGTTTGATGTCGGTATGCACCTTACTGGCTGCATCGAGAGCAACAGTTCCTTTTCTTATCGGCCAGGCCCGTAATTCATCTGAAACAACTGTTAAAAAGCTGATTAAGCCCAACGCTGAATAACAGCTATTGACAAACTTTTTCGCTTCCGATTCAGATATTCCCAAATCAGCCATAAATTCCGCTTTGCTTTTTTCGTCTAACTGCGACAGTTCATATTCCAGCTTTGCACATATAGTAATCACAGGAATAGAAGTATCAAGCCGCTCGGAAAAATCGAATTTTTCATTTAGCTGGTTTTCGCCTACATTTACCGCAACTACCATCGGTTTTAATGTCAGAAATCCAAGGGATTTAATCATTTCAAGCTGCTTATCGTCTTCAATAAAGGTCCGAATTGGCTTTTCGGCTTCAATCACCTGCTGCAATTTTTTTTGCAGGGCCAATTCTGCCTTATCATGTGGCTGGATTTTAATTGGCTTATTTACCTGCTTTTCGAGCCGTTCAATGCGTGTTGTTACCAGCTCTAAATCGGCAAGCAGAAGCTCAGTCTGCAACTCTGCCAAATCCCTGGCCGGGTCTATTGTATTTCGATAAGGCGGAACCGCCGGATTTTCAAATGCCCGCACAACCAGGACGAACATATCGACGGTTCTTACCTGGTTAATCAGCCGTCTTGCAGCGGCCCGGCCATGCTCATCAGCAAAGTTAAAACCGGGCAAATCAAGGCAGTCCACTGTCGCATAGGTTACCTTTTTTGGCTTGTAATAATCAGTGAGCCAGTCAAGCCGTTCATCAGGAACGGGCACTATAGCCTCCTCAATCGCAGTCGAGCCGACAGGTGGGATTGATTTGCCGCTCAGCCCGGCAAAAATAGAACTTTTGCCGGATTGCAAAAGGCCCAACAGTGCAACTTTCATCTTGTCCCTTAATTTACTTTTTGCCACAGAGAGCACCGAGACCACAGAGGTTTATAACATTGTCATTCCTGCGGAAACAGGAATCCATCTTCTTTTTTATTTTTCTCTGTGTTCCTCTGCGTCATCTGTGGCTCTTTTACTTTTGCCTAACCTGTGTCAATCTGTGTTCATCTGTGGCTCTTTTACTTTTCATAAACACTATTTCCATAACAATCGTATGCCACTACAGCGGGGAAATCAATAACCTGAAGCTTCCTTATGGCTTCGGTACCGAGGTCTTTATATGCGATTACCTCCGCTGCAACAATGTGCTTACTTAACAAAGCCCCTGCGCCGCCGATAGTGGATAGATGGACAGCACCATATTTTTTCAGGGCTTCTCTTACTTCAGCACTACGATATCCTTTTCCAATCATTGCTTTAAGACCTTTGGCAACGAGCTTTGGACTAAAGGGGTCCATTCTCGATGAGGTGGTAGGGCCAGCGGCGCCGATTACCTTTCCGGACCGGGCTGGGGTAGGGCCGACAAAATAGATAATCGCTCCTTCAAGCTCGAATGGCAGCTCTTCTGCAGCGTCTATCGCCTCGCATAATCTTTTATGTGCCATATCCCGGGCAGTATAGACTATGCCGCTAACAAGAACCTCATCACCTGCTTTTAACGAACGCACATCTTTTTCTGTTAATGGCGACCGTAATTTCTTTATTTTCTCATCCATATCTTTCCATGAACTGCGAACCGTTTACAAATAACCAGTTACCATTTACCAGTAACCATTTATCAATGAACCATGAACTAAGAACTACTAATACTATAACGACCGTTTTGCGAACTGAAAAGCTCAAATCTTAAATCTTAAACCTGTGGTGAGCAGAGTCGAACCATTGAAAAGCTCAAAAAAAAGCCGAAGGGAAACAATCTCCAAGTATACTTAGCCCCGCAATTTATTGAGGGATTTTCTTTTTTGTTTTTCATCGCCGTTCACGGAATTTCTTGCACATAAATGAGCAAACGATTAAATCGCATGTGTGCTTATCATCAATGCTCATTTCTACTACATCACAGTTATTTTCTTTACTTAAATGCAGCCCAGTTTTTTCACTAATACGTTTTAAATATGCTTCCCATCGACTATCATCTATAGGTACTGGAAATAGAACAAATGCAACAATACCGTATTGCGAGTTCAATTTTAATGCATCATCAACTATGGATTGAATATTCTTAGTAATAGGTCTGCCTGATGAGTTAACACCGGGAATCATCCAATTCGTATTTGGTGTTTTCAGCTCTAAACTATATATGTTGTCATCTTTAAAGAATACAATGTCGATCTTGTATCGAAAAGAGCCTTGAGACTCAACTTCGACAGATCTCATACCTATTTGGTCTAAGTAGCATGCAAGTTCAAATTTGAGCCATCCTTCGAACTTAGCCCTTTGTCTCAATGGGATTTTCAGTAGTTTCTTATGTTTTGTTAGTATATCAACGATTCCTTTGCGTATTAACTTATCCATATATTATCTTTCGGAGACATCTTTTATCGATTAAAACATGCTAACTTCACCCATAAGCCGCGTAGTTTACTACGTCGGCTTGCTGGGATTGTTATGCCATCTTTCATATTCCTCTCAATTCTTGTCAAAGGCAAACCTTAAAACTCCGCTATAATTCCCATTAAAAAATGAGTCAATAATCAATTCTAACAATATCTAATCCAAATTCCTTTTGTTTTTCCCTTGCTTCATAAAGCGTAGGTGGGTGCTTCCGATTCTTACACCATTTAAATAAATTTTCTTTATTTTCTTGCGATATTCGGCAGCCAAGTATAACTCCGCTTAGCGATTCTTCAGGAAAATTTTGAATCCTCTTATCTATATTGTAATCCACGATCCTCCACTCTTTTTCGTATAGCCAATCATTCGCTTTTATCAAGAGCTTATTGGCCATCTCTCCCTCTGGGTAACTATCCAGTCTCAGCACATTTAATTCTGGCCAAATCACTTTATAACTGACTTTCAAGATGCGCGGTTCAAAAAATTTATTATTTGTGTCAAACTCTAAACAAAGTCCAGTGTGGTCTTTTGCATAGTGTGCCCACATCAAAATATTATCTCTCTTTTCAGTAAAGCAACAAATTCCAAACCTTTCTCTAAATGTCTCTCCGGATTTTTTTACTGTCTCTTTTAAAATGGCTTTATCATTTCCTTTGGCTATAATCTCGTTTACAGCCGCTAATATCCCACTTTCGCGTAGTTCAGGATATTTCTTTTTGTATTGTTCACACAAATAATTTTTCCTTTCTTGCTCTGTGCCATCACTGGTGAGGTATAGCTTTGAATCAAATAGATCATTAAACTCATTAGGCGATGAGAAATATATTTCGTTACGAGTAAAAATCCCCTCCGTGTATTCATTAAACGCACAATACTTGTATAAGACGTCTGGCTTGACTACACTTTCATCAGTCAAATTATTACCCTCTATATCAGTTGCTTTTTACTTTATGTTCTTCTCCATTTTACCCACAAAACCACCAATCAAATACCGAACAATAACGACTAATCCCGCGATGTTTCCTCCCAAAGCTGTTCACAAAATTATCCTCCCAATTCCCACCGAACACAAGCCAAAATTTATTAGTGAAATTTCCTCCGCATAACTCAAAACTCTTTCCCCTCTGCGGCTAAAAAAATGATAAAAATGTTAATTTTTGCTTGAAAAACGGGCCCCGTCTGGTATAATACCGAATGTGCTCAGGTAGCACATGTGTAAATCCAGCATCTACTTTCCAAAAAAGTAGGTGCTGGGATAGGCCCTGTACTCTATGTAGTGCAAGGTAGCGAAGACCCGCACGCAACGGAGCAGTCGTTCCACAAATCAGGCCGTTTCAGCCACAAAAAAGTTCAGAATGCCTGGAAAACGCAGTGCTAAACATATTTAGTGAAAATTCATGTTTATTCGTGGTTAATTTTAATTTTCTTCGTGCCTTAGTGCCTTTGTGGCTATAACTAATTATGCAAAACAAACACAATTTCCAAAACGACAAATTAAACGAAAGTATTGTTTTAACAATGAAA
>CAYTTK010000030.1:19349-21289 GCA_964440735.1 uncultured Pirellulales bacterium | reverse complement strand
TGAACGACTGCTTGAAGGTATTTTGCCGGGGGATATCTGGCTGCAGGGTAAATATATTCCAACAGCTGCGGGCTGGCACGATTACCGACATTAGTCCTTAACCGCCGGTAAAACTGAGGTCTAAATATAAAATCCCGCAGCAAATTGGGGGCTAAGTATTGAGGTATCGATAAAAAGCCGACACGCTGCGGCAACTGGCTGTTGTGCTGTTTGAAAGAACAAAGTAAACAACACAAAACGGATTTCTAATCCGAAGTAACTTCCATAAGCGTTTTTCAGATAGCAGTTTATGGCCCATTTTTTGGCCAAAAATGAGGATTATAAGTGGTTTACAAGTAATTAACTAGCCGAAGCGACCTTTCTCTCACAGGCCTTTAATTTTAATACAAAGCGGCTTTTTTTTTATTAAAAAAACGACATTTTTCTTGACATCAGCTTGATGGCGGGTTATATTCAATATATAGATAGTAGGGTCTTTAACTAATATGGAGGAGGGGGGCTTTGTTGCATTTCTAAAGTTTCCCTCCAAGAAAGTCGAACATTGTATAGACTAAGCACGGAAGGAGTATAAGGGTAGGGACGCCATCGTATTGATGTGAGAGGAGGCTGCGCACAAGGGAGGCAATGGTGAAAAAAGCGGTGGTATTAATATTAGCTTTTTGCATCGTTCCGATAGCAACGGGACAGATTACGCTGCGAGTATGTAAATCCGACGGAGTAACCCCTTTCGATTTCAATGACCAGGTTATGGTCGGGGACCATCTCAATATTATTGTAAGCTCAGATTGCAAGGATATTTGGGGCGGCGGCTTATTCATTGAAGGGCCAAATAGAGCTTTTGGAACTTTGGCTGGAAGAGATTATGACCCAAATAGACTGTTGTTCGAACCAAATAGATCAGATTTATTTCGTCTGTATGGGATAAAAAGTTATGTAAAGGATTGGACTGGCTCGCATTATCCAGAGGCAGGCGAATTAGCAAGAGTAACTGCGTGGAAAGACTCAAATATATGGGGTTTTGACTTCTACACCACTGACGACATCGATGATAGTAATTTTGCCGCAGGTGACTGGTTCGTTATCGATTATTATGCTGACGAAGTAGGTGAATGTTACGTAGGGTTCTACGATTACGGCGATTGCAGCGTTGATAACAGTGCATTCTGGAGTGTGCCGCAATATCTTCTCAGTTTCTCTCATAGTCCCACGCGTGACCTGAACTTTGATGGGGTGGTCGATTTTTATGACCTTGAAATATTTGCCTCATATTGGGGCGCCACAGACTGTAACGACCCAAATTGGTGTGATGGTGCCGACATAAGCCGCAATAACTATATTAACTTTTACGACTTTGGACTCTTTGCTGAATATTGGTTGTGGGGTGCTTTGAATAGCGACCCTAATGACCCCGATGACCCAATTGAAGGTTGTCAAGGAGACCCAAATGTCACGTATAGTATTGTTGATTTCAATGGTAGTAATGAGATTACAATGGGTGTTAACGAGAGTATCAAACTGTATGTAATAATGGTGACCACGGAGGAGAATAATGTTTGTATGTTTGATATTGAGGTGGACATTTCTGATACGAACCTTGGCTCTATTGATAATACGCCGATAGATTCTAATGACCCGCTCCCTACCGCGCAAATTTTAGCGGGGCCCAACCTAGAATCGGCTTATTGGGGCCCGGGTTTAAGGCAAGAAGAGGGCATCGAATTATTTGGAACGACTTGGGATTCTCAGATATCAGATGGCAATTTAGCCAGTTTCGTATTCACTTGCAAGGGAGAGGGTGACGTTACTCTGGAGTTAATAAACTGGGAGTCATATAACACGGATAATGAAAATGTATGTCCTAAGCTGGAAGGCATTCTCATCCACCAGAACGACCCTAATTAGTAATAGATAATGGAGCTTAAGAAAAAAGGTACTTTTAT
>CAYTTK010000030.1:8895-19249 GCA_964440735.1 uncultured Pirellulales bacterium | reverse complement strand
AGAACGACCCTAATTAGTAATAGATAATGGAGCTTAAGAAAAAAGGTACTTTTATGAAGATAAGAGATTTTGTATTAGCGGTTATTTTGTTGTTTATCGCTGGTGATTTTGCCTTTGCTGATAGACAGCTGGACCAATCACAGATTCAGCAAATCTTTCAAACGCTTACAGACCAACCAAGGAATACCTGGATTCCGGCCGGGACGATTGAGGCCAAACATCTGGAATATAAAGCGTCAAGTGGATATGTTACCGAGTCAACCGTTATTGTAAAGTATGATGGAGATAGATTCTACTGGGAAATTAACATAGACTCACACACCAGGCAAACTCAGCCTCAAGCGGCACCAAATGGTAAATCTTCACAGGATGATTTAGATCTGGATTGGAACAAAAAGCGTGTATTTGCCTGGGATGGTCAGCAGTATACGATGTATTTTAGGCCAGGCAACCAAGCAATCGTCACCGAAAAACCAAGCGACATACCAGTCAAAGTCAATGGTCCATTGACTGCCGGAATCGTTCCCTGGGGATACGGTGTTTATACATACGAAGAGCTTTCAGCCGCTGAATCATCAGCTATTGAGGTGGAGGTTGATGGCCGGAAACAAGTCCAAATGGAACTTAAGAAGGCAGACACAATGGAAATTGTTTTTGTGCTCGACCCCTCAAAGGATTATGCAGTATTATCCTGGTCATTAAATTATGCTGGTCGTCCAACTATCATACAAACCTATAGTAATTATGAGATAGTCTCCGGCAAGTGGGTTCCCACCACCATTGTTATTGAACGGTATGACAACAGTAAACAACCACCTGAATTGTTTTCGTATGACGAATGGCACCTCACTTCTATCAATACAAGTATTCCCCAACCGGATTTTTTTAAGGTTGCGTATGAAACCGATGCGTTGGTGGAGTGGTACTCGTCGATTATAGATAAACCTTTATCATATCGCTATTCCAACAAAGTTAATACAGACTCGCTCTTTTTAGACAGGCTTGAAATTGCGTTGGCTCACGGGACGCAGACTCAAAACTGTGCAATGGCAGCTACGAAGTACATTTCGGAACAGTTAGGCAAGAATGTCACTGACCAAAAACTTGCTGGATTGGTAAATGGGCCCAACAAGGAGACAAGTCTTTACGCACTGCGACAATTTGCCCGGGGGTTAGGTTTTCACTGTCTTGCGGTCAAGACAGACATCCGAACGCTCAAGAATCTAAAGAGCTGTCAGGCAATTCTGCATCTACCAAGGGCAAAACATTATGTTGTTCTCGAGCATATTGACGACGAGTATGTATGGATAATAGATTTAGATGCTAATAACTTCTACTATCGCACTAAACTTGAACATTTCGGTATAGACTGGAGCGAAGGTACTGCCCTTTTGCTCTCCAATAAACCTCTGGATTTGGAAGGAACATACACCGAGATTGGCGAAGGGCAACAGCACAAAATAATGGGCTCGGATGAAGATGGGTTTGGCTATTATTCCTGCACAGACCTGATTCAGCAAAGCGATAGAATATATTGCCCCGGGATGTTTAATGGGGTTTGCGGCGGTCGATACCGAATATATTTCGAGCGATATGGCTGTAAAGAGGACGAGCAGGGCGGTATTTGCATCGGAGTTGGTATAATAGGAAGTATATCATACGACTGCATAGAGGATAAAGATAATCCCGGTGCCTGTGTCGGCGACGAGGATGAACCGTATTGCAAGCATATACGAGCGTGCAATAATTGATATTTCAAATACATCAGTAGCCTTTTGCCTACCAGATAGTCTTTTTTTAATTATTTTTTTCCGATACATAAATCTTTTCTTAACTTCCGCGTTGATATTGGTATAATCTGTGGATATGAAACAGGGAGGTTTTACACTTGTTGAATTGCTTGTCGTTATTGCGGTAATAGCGATGCTTATGGGGATACTTTTACCGGCCTTAGGTGCAGCCAGACAGCAGACCAGAGGGGTTGTCTGCGGGTCAAATCTCAAGCAGTTGGTCCTGGCCTTGACGATGTACGAGCAGGAAAATGGAACCTTCCCTCACGGCTTCAACGATGCTCTTCCTCTTATTATGACCAAACCACCGGGGGGATTTCCGGGAGTTCATACACATGACCCGATGGGTTGGTGGTGGTTTCATTTCTTAGTGGGCACGCTGGGGGAAGATTTTGATGAAGGGACAGTTTTTTGGTGTCCATCCAGAAATATTAGGGACCCTTTTCCGAAGGCAAACATCCTTTGTGGAAACTATGGGGTGAACCGGGCTATTTGCGTGAATGCTCGGAAAGTTGGAGATAACGAATTTTTTGGAACACCTTTGGGCCTGAATCAGATTCGCCATCCAGCCAGAACACTGCTCATAGCTGATAGCGGATATAGTCTTATAAGCTGGCTGGGTGCCACAAATGGATGTAGTCCGTATTTTGAGAATGTGGGAAGAGAAGATTTCTTTTATGTCCCAGGTCTGTCGATTAATAAAGAAAGACTCGAGGAGGGGACTATCTCGCCTTATTGTGAGCAAGATGCTATAGATGGCCGTCATTCAAACAAAACGGTTAACGTAGGATTTGCAGATGGTCATATGGCCCGTGTCGGGGCAGATGATTTGCTTGTTGAAGAAATTGGCGACGAGAGCTACAGTAATCGTTCACCACTTTGGCAATCAAATAAGTAAAAGCACGGCTGACTAAAAACCAGCATCTTCAATAGCATCCTGGATTTCACTGGTGGAAGGATAATCAACGTTAATAACGGTTGTAAGCTCATATTCTTCGTCTTCAGCGAGCTTCTCCCACCACTCAATTCTTTTCGGCAGTTTTGTCTTAATTCCTATATAGCCGCGCCATCTTCTGTGGATTATGGAGCCATTAAGGCCCTTGTCAGTCCAAACTAAATCATATACTTTTGTGTTGGCGATGTTGGTATCGATATTCTCATCGGTTACCTTTTGCCATTTAGCACCTTTGGGTACTGCAGATATATTGCTAAAGGGCAACAGGCCCCAGGGCACGTTCATAGTTTCCCCGACTTTTGCAAGTGCGTCATTGTTTAGTTCTTCAATTTTAATTGCGCCTGTATTCACATCTTTTGATTTTTTGGATTTTCCCTTGATATCCCACAGAACGCATTGCTTTTCGGTCTTAAACATCTTGATATTTAACTCTTGAGATATCCATATTTGCTGAGCCGGCGTTGCCTTTTCGGGGACAAAGGTAGTGAGATAAACATTCTTGATTTGCTTTAGAGCCTCGTAAATGTGTCCGAGATAGGCCGCCTTGGTGACAGGACTATTTATGAATAAAAGAATACCTGTTAAAATTAAGACAGCTGCGACAGCCGCGGGTTTGATAAACGGTCTAATGCTAATTATTGAAAGTCTTTGTTTGGGCTTAAGCCCCTCCGTCGGTGCTTCGACCAGCTTAGGACCTGGGCTTCCGGATTCAATAGTGTCGCTTTCGTTCGATTTGTCAAACACTTGCACTTCTATTGGTTGACCCTCATACGCTTCGTCAGGATTGCTCACAATGGAATCTCGAGCAGAGTTTCCTAACTTGAAGCAGGTAACGATTCCAGACTCCTGACGTTCCAAAATGCTGTACACAGCATCGTGCAACTTCTGCATTTTATCCAGACATATTGGGCAATTGATTAAGTGCGACGTCAATGACTTACGAAACATTGCATACCGGTCTCTATCAGGGTTAATCCCGTACGGTACGACATAATCGAAGATATCAGCGGCGCAAATCGCGTCACATGGTATTGGTGACTGTTTTATATTCTGGGGAAGGTTCTTGCTTATGGTCTTGCGCTCATTGTACAGCCGCTTTCTGCAATCCGGACATAGACTTAAATGTTGCAACGTTTCGGTCGAAATACCTTTGAAATCTATTGCTCCGGCAGAGTCTATAGCATTTTGGGCTTTTGCACAGGTCTGGGCATCGACGGCAAATTCTTCGGCAAAAAGCTGTCCTAATCGGTGCAGTTGTTTATGGGTGAGATTTAACTGTCGAATTGTTTCCAGGTCATTCGCACATTGTTGACATTTCTCAAGGTGCACCGTTATAGGCGTCGGCACACCAATCTCCAGAGTAGGGTCAGCCAGGCTGGGTAGAAACGGCCTAACGGTTCCACAAGTTACGGATACCCCTGTATAGGCGAAATGAAGCCTTAGGTTGGTAGTAATGGTGGAATTGGTTTGCCCAGTGCTTTCGACGGTATGCTTTTCGGATTCGGCCAGTATAATTTTGAGCCGATTAACACCAGCTCGACAAAAGTGGCATTTGTCTATGTGAGCAAATATTTCAGTGGAGATATGTTCTTGGGGCTGGCTGTGGAGATACGCATAATAATAGGCCTGAGCTTGCTTACATATCGGTTTAGGATAGATATTTATCATAATTACGCTCTTAATTTACACCAAAAAGATAGCAGAGTTTCTCTGACCTAACAGGAACATATCTGCTAACAGGTTTTGGCTTTCCCCCCCCTGTTTTTTCAGCAACCTCCGTGACATGAGCGGTCTTTAACCTTTTCCTTTTTGACTTCCCCCTCCTTTTTTTTCAGCAACTTTCAATGTGGTAATAGATTTTGCGATAGAAAAAGGATTCGTTCACGAAATGGGCTTTAATGTGTGGTATTTAAGTACCATGGACGGGAGCCTCCTTGCGTATTTACCCGGTTAGAACAATCCTTTCTGTGTTTACACACAAGAAACATTAAAACTAAAATATTCAGTCAACGTTTAGCCGCAGTTTTACGACCGTTATACAAGTGATCAGCGGCATTACCAAACCTTCAAAGAATAAGTATACTTGATACCAGCCAATAGGTCAAACATTTTTTTTAATTTTTTTTGGCAAGTGCGTAATTCGCAATCATCAGATACGATAATGCTATGATTTTGAAAGAGTTAAGAACATAAGCAATATTTGCATAACGGCGTTAGTAGTCTACACGCCAAGGTTAGCTAAGACCAAGGACACAATTGTATAATTTTCAGTATAAATAAGCCTTTTTGGGTCTCTAATTAGGGGTGGCATGGATACTTAGCGCACGCAGTTATCCAGCAGAAAGAGCTCAGCACCACATCTACATATCCAAAACTTCGCCTTAATTCACGATTTCTCTGATTGCTTATTTTTGTTCTTCGAGCAGAGTCTGCGGTTCGGTTATGATACGAATGTGACGTTTTTTGGGTAAAACTTTTGCACAAATTTCCTTTCTCTGTCCGGGTTTTAACTGAAGCTCGAAAGTATCTTTTTCAAGATAGTGATATTCCGGCAGATTGTCACTATAAATTTTAAGTATCCATGTGCCTGGTCGCAATTCTTCAAATTTGAAACGCCCTTGTTTGTCTGTCACGGTGCGCCTTATTTCCGACGTATCTCTAAGTTCTACGACAGTATTTGCCAGCCCGTAGTCTTCGATAAGATTTGCATCCTCGCTGCTGACGCTGCCGTTTTCACTGATATAAAAAGGCTCAACGGTGCTGCTGGGTTTCTGAATCAGAGGCGCGTTGCTATGGCTATTTTGGTAGCCATAAACCGTAATCTGACCTAACAGTAAAGCAGCCTGCGTTACTGATACAATCACCGGTGTTGTTTCGCCACCTCTGACAGCCAATTTGATAGGTATCTTCAGCGTTGGCACTCGGTCCATGCCGATGCTCGCTGTATCCACATCTAAGCAGTAGATACCTGGCTTAACAGAAGGGAAGGTGAAGCTGCCAGCATTGTTGGTTACTGCGGTTAAACCGTTGAGCCTTAGAATGACATTACCAATCGCATCTTGTGTCTCTATGTCATAAACGCTTCCTTTGATACTGCCGACACTCTTCTTTCGTGTTATCGGCAGGCCAAGAGGAATTGTGTATTGCACCATTAAAGAGGTGTCATCTTTCATGTCTGAATTTCTATATTTGGTATGACGGGCAACTGCAGAAAGCTTACTTCCATTAGCAAAAGTATGGCCCACTTCCAGCTCCAGATTGTCTATGTTACCGTGTGCTAAACCTTGATAATCGTTGGTCTGAAAAGCGAGATTAAAGAAGGTTCTATTTGTTATTATGTAACGAGTGCTTAACCCAACAGTTGTACTGCGTTTGTTTCCACCAGTGAAATCACTGTCTTTATCATAGTATAGATAGCCGCTGTAAGATTGTCTGTTATTTGGCCTAAAGTAAACAGAAGCAGTATATCTTTCCGAATCGGAGGTTGCGTTGTCCAGCTTATTTTTTATTTTGCCCAATTCGACAGATGTATGAAGGATTAATTTGTTGAAATCCTGCCCTATGCCAAACCTGAAACTGTCTTCCCTGTAGTCAAACTTGGGAATGTCGAGTTGGTCCTGTCGATTTCGGCTGAACCAATCAAAAGAAAAAGTGGTATTAGTTTCCCACATGTAGTCTATACCCAACTGATAGTACTTCTCAAAGGGAGCCGAGTAAAACATCGGGTCTAAATCAAGGTTTTGCTTTTCCTGTCTGAAGCTGGTATTTAGTCTTATATGTTTGTCTATGGGAAGTGTTATACCCCCTGAGATATAATCAAGGTCGCTGTAATAGCCCGGGTAGTCAGGGTCAGCGTGAATCAATTTAAAGTAGTATCTCAGCCAGTCGTTGTGTCCGTAGAGACTGGTCAGATACGCATTGTCTTTTTTGCTGCCACCAGGCCCTGATGCATATTCAAGCTCGACTTCAATATCTTTAAAGGGTTTCAACTCTCCCTCTAAACTTGTGATATTGCTGACTTTGCCGTCTCTGAGTTTTCTAAGGTGATTCAGGCCTACCTTGCATTTCTCGTTTATTGAATAATCTATATAGGCCGCTGTTTCTTCCGTACCGGGCTCCAACCAGCGTGTTTTCATATAATAGGCTCCCAGACTGAAATCATCATTAATGTTGAACCTACCTTCCAAACCCCTGCCATAAAGGTAATTCTCAGTCAGATGAGAGAGGGAATAACTACGGTCACCGAAGTGAAACTGATAGTCTTTTGTCCAATAGCTGAGGATATACTCATCGCGTTCAGCAAAGATTGATTTATCCTGAATGTCTGGACCTCCAAAGCGAAACATGATATGTTTTTTGCCGTCTTCATCTAAAGTTCCCTCACCTTGGATTTCCGTTTGAAGGCCAGATGTGTCCTCATTATTCTTTTGAGATACGTATCTTAAAGTTACCTCTGCTGGAATTTTGTGAAAACGATCTTCAACCCCACTGATTCGGGGGATAATTTCTGCGATGCTCGTTGCTGTACTTTGTACCTTTGCCTTGTCCTCTTGAACTACTTCGGCTGTGAACTGAAGATGGTGTTGTAATTTCTTTGTCGCTTTTGGGTCGGTTTTTACACTTACAACAACCGTCCTCGATTGGCCGGGACAGAGCTTGAACTTTTTAGCGTCGACAGTCCATGGAATGTTATCGCCGCTGTTGACCTTTGTGCTGACAGTACATTCTGTATTGCTTTGGTTTGTAACCGCAAAAGAGCTTTGGTATTCTTCCCCGGCTATTACATACTTGGGTGATTCCAGTAATTTTGTTTGTAGTTTTCTGACCGGTAACACTATTACGTACATAGTATAAAAGTCGCGGGTGGAAGGGTGTTTTCTGTCTTTAATTACATATGTAAGCTCGTACTTACCTGCTAAGGCTGTTTGGGGTACCAAGAAGCTCACCAGTTTTGCATCAGTTTCATTTGGATTTAATTCAAAAGGAAAGCATTTTGTGATAAGCACCCATCCTTCGGGAAGTTTGACTTCAGGAATGAATTCTTGTCTTTTGTTGGTCGGATTGATTACTCGAAAGACAGTAGTAGCTATTCTTCTTGGTTCAGTCTCAAGCAATTCTTTCGCACCTCCTGGCCACAATATGAGTCGTAAGTTACCGTTAGATGGGCGTTCCCGGCTTAAACTATTGCTATCTTCAACTTTTTTTTTAACTGGATTAGAGCAGCTTTATCCTCAACTTTGTAACTTGATTGTCTAGTAGTATCCTCTGCTGAAATCGCGCCACCAGACTCCTCAATAGCACTTTCCCGCCGGGGAATAATTTCTATCGAATGTACAGCACTGGCTCGTGTTTCTGGTTTGTCAGCTTGACCGACTTGAGCAGTTACACGTAAGCGATGTTTTAGTTTCTTTGTTATTTTTGCATCGGTCATTACGGTCACAGTGATTATTCTTGATTGGCCTGGGCCGAGCTTAAACTTCGAGCTGTCAATGGTAAAGGGGATGTTTTCGCTGCTTTCAACACTTATATTAAAAGTGTTTTCAGTTTTGCTTTTGTTAATAACCGAAAAGCAGACTTTATATTCTTCACCGGCGATTACGTACGGCAGTGTTTCCGGTATTTCTTTTTTGCTGCCCGGTAAAACAATTACATCAATAGTATAAAAGTCGCGAATAGCAGGATATTTTCTCGCTATGACCAGATATTCGACCCTGTATCTACCTGCTGAAGTTGTTTCAGGAACAAAGAAACTTACCAGCTTTGTAATGCTTTCATTGGGGCCCAATTCGAAAGGAAAATCTTCAGTAATAAGTTTCCACCCCTCCGGTAGTTTAACCTTACTGATAAATAAATGTCTTTCGCTGGTAGAATTTGTTACGCGAAAAGTGGTGGTTACTATTTCTCTTGGCGTGATCTCGAACACTTCTCTTCCAGTCGCTCTTATATCCAAACCCCTATCCCTTGCTGTAGCACATGCAGCAGTTAAAAGAAAAAACGTAACAGCTAAAATCTTTCTCTTCATTTTTCAAGTTTTAAGTTGTGGTTAGCGCCGAAGACATCATCTCCTCCGCAGTCGGCCACTATCAAGGCCTCATACGTGCCTTCCGGAACGTTATTTAAATCAACTTTGAATCGAACAGAAGCACCGGGGTGGATGCGTTTTCTGCCGCCCTTGAACCTGCCGATATATCTGCCTGTGTTATCGTAAAGTTCGGTCCACAGATATGTCCTCAGCCACATTTGGCCTGTATTTTCAACATCTACTTGTAAAATGCGGCCTTCGTTTTCTGTTAGAAGTTTTGTTTCTATAAATTTAAGCTTCCTCTCGCCGCTATTGCCGATATGCGTATTCATTTGGATACCGTAACGGACGATTTGTGTTATGCCTACTTGGGGTTCGATTTCCTCGGCCCGAGTGCTCTCAGGTGAGCTTTTTGGTATTTCCTCAACCATAAGCATACTCCAGTATGTACCGACAAGGTTTGGATCGCTGGGCGTTTTTACTGTATAGTTGATTGTTGTAGTGCTTTTGGGTGGGATTATCATCTGGTGAGGATTAAAGCTGAGCCAATCGGCGTTGGAACGTTTCAATTTGCCGGGAGGACCGTAATCATTGGTGCCATTAAAATAATACAGATAATCGGTCTTGTAAATTTTGATCTCATGCGTATTGTTATCTCTGTTTTTGATAAGGATGGATCCTTTGTAGACTTCGCCGGGAATGGCTTTTTTCTCATGGCTTAAACCACCTATAATAGATATGCGCCCTTCAGCTACATAGGATATCATCAAACAGGAAAACAAAGCCAACAAAATAATCTTTCTTCTCAATTTCATAATCTCAACCTCTAAGTCAAATTTCGGTAACTGTATAAATAACCGTGCCTGAATAGGTATCCGTGGGGATTTGCACAGAAACTCCTGTCAAGCCATATCTTACGCGGATGTTGGCTCTCTGACGTGAACCGGTAAAGAATTGCTGGTCAATAGTGGTCACCCTTAACCACGAAGTTCCACCCGAAATCGAACCTGGACCCCCTCCATCCGTTGTTCTCTGAACGTAAAATTGCAAGTCAGGATGCCAATTAGTAACCTGTCCTCTAACAGACACTACCCAAGAAGTATTTGTATTTCTGATATGTATACGTATTTGATTGTTCTTGCTTGTGTAGGTAGGATTTAAATCGCTGCCGGCACCAGATTGTAAATCTGAGGCGTCTATCGTAAGGTTCCAACTACCAGTTACTGTAATATCTTGGGCCCGGATTGTTGGGCTTATAGCAATGATTCCAAACAGAATTAAAACAAAAAATCTGGTTATTATTCTCATTTTTGTTCCTTTTGCGGAAAGAGGGCTGACCTCTCCTTAGGTCCGCCCTCTATCTAGCAAGGGGACGTTGCTGATCGAAGTAGGAACGCAGAAAGATTCATTTGGGTCAAAGTTCTCAAGAGAACTAAAACAAAAAATCTGGTTATTATTCTCATTTTTGTTCCTTTTGTAAGAAGAGGGCTGACCTCTCCTTAGGTCCGCCCTCTAAGAAGAAGGAACACACGAAGATTCGTTGGATCAAAGTTCTCAAGAGAAACATCATGAGCCCTTGCGAATTAA